>CALMOK010000200.1:0-11535 GCA_937871825.1 uncultured Alphaproteobacteria bacterium | reverse complement strand
GCGGGTTGGCGAACAGCGTTTCGGCCGACGCGAGCTCGACCGTGTGGCCGAGGTAGATGACCATGACCCGGTCGGCGATGTGCCGCACCACCGACAAATCGTGCGAAATGAACACGTAGGCGAGGTCGAACTCGTCCTGCAGGTCGGCCAACAGGTTCAGCACCTGGGCGCGGATCGAAACGTCGAGCGCCGACACCGGCTCGTCCAGCACGACGATCCTTGGCCGCAGCATCAAGGCGCGCGCGATGGCGATGCGCTGGCGCTGCCCACCCGAGAACATGTGCGGGTAGCGCTCGTGATATTCGGGCCGCAGCCCCACCCGCACCATCATGGCGCGGGCGGCAGCTTCCCGCTCGGCCGCCTTCATGCTGGTGTTGACGAGCAGCGGCTCTTCCAAGGCCTTGCCGATCGTTTGGCGTGGGTTCAGCGAGCCGTAGGGGTTCTGGAACACCATCTGCACGTCGCGCCGCAGCGCCTTGCGGGTCGCCGCGTCGGCGTGGGCCACGTCGGCACCGTCGATCGACAGCACGCCCGCCGTGGGGGCCTCAATCAGCGTGAGGATGCGCCCGAGCGTCGACTTACCCGACCCCGACTCGCCGACAACCGCCAGGGTCTCACCCCGATCGAGGTCGAACGAGGCGCCCGCCAGGGCCTTGACGGTGGCGGTGCCGCCGAACAGGCCGCGCTTGCTGGTGTAATGACGATGCAGGTCGCGCGCTTCCAGCACGCGCGTTTGCGGCCCCCCGCTCGTCGCCGATCCGGCCGTCATCAGGCCGGCACCTTGCGGCGGTCGAGGTTGTCGACCGAGGGCACACCGTCCACGAGCGGGGTGTGGCAGAGCGCGAGCCCCAGGTCGGCGCTCGCGGGTTTGGGCACAACCGTGTGGCAGGCGTCGAACACGAAGGCGCAGCGGGGCGAAAAGGGACAGCCCGCCGGTCGATCGAACTGGCCCGGCACGACGCCCGGGATGGCGGGCAGCCGGCGTTCCGTCGCCCGCTCCGGGAGGGCCGCCATCAAGGCATCGGTGTAGGGGTGGTGACGGCCGGCGAACAGCGCCGCCGTGGTGTTGGTTTCGACCTGCCGTCCGGCATACTGGACGACCACGCGGGTCGCGGTCTCGGCCACCACGCCCATGTCGTGGGTGATGAGCACAAGTCCCATTCCGGTGTCGCGCCGCAGCGCGAGAAGAAGGTCGAGGATCTGCGCCTGGATGGTGACGTCGAGCGCCGTGGTGGGCTCGTCGGCGATCAGGAGCTTGGGCCCGCAGGCGATCGCCATGGCGATCATCACCCGCTGGCTCATGCCGCCCGACAGTTGATGCGGGAAGGCACGCAGGCGCCGCTCGGGCTCCGGGATGCCGACCTGGGCGAGGAGCTCGATCGTTCGCGCCTTGCGGGCGGCGCGGGACAGGCCGAGATGAGTCTTCAGTACTTCGCCGATCTGAAAGCCGACCGTGAAGCAGGGATTGAGGGAGGACATCGGCTCCTGGAAGATCATCGCCATGTCGCGCCCGATCACCGAGCGGCGAGCCTTGGCGCCGAGGGTCCTGAGGTCCTGCCCGCAGAAATCCATGCGGTCGGCCGTGACCGTCGCCGTCCAGGGCAGCAGGCCCATGATGGCCAGCATGGCGACCGACTTGCCCGAACCGGACTCGCCCACGATCGCCAGGACCTCGTCGCCGTCCACCGCGATGTTCACCCCGTCGACGGCGGTGAAGGCCCCGCCGCGCGTCGCGAAACGAACCGTCAGGTTGCGGATATCGAGCAGCCGCATCACCCCCTCCGCATCTTGGGGTCGAAAGCGTCGCGCAGGCCGTCGCCGAGCAGGTTGATCGACACCACGGTGATCAGGATGGCGAGCCCGGGAAAGGTGACGATCCAGGGTTGCGAGCGGATGAACTCGCGCGAGTCGGCCAGCATGGCGCCCCACTCGGGCGTCGGGGGCTGCGCGCCGAGCCCCAGGAAGCCGAGCGCCGCCGCTTCCAGGATGGCGTCCGACAAGCCCAGCGCCGCCTGCACGATGAGCGGGGCGAGGCAGTTGGGCAGGATGGTGGACAGCATGAGCCGCAACGGCCCGACCCCCGCCACCTTGGCGGCCATGACATAGTCCTTGTCGAGTTCGGCCAGTGCCGAGCCGCGCACGAGGCGCACGTAGCGCGGCACGTAGACGATGGTGACCGCCACGATCGTGTTGACGAGGCTCGGCCCCAAGACCGCCACCGCCAGGATGGCGAGCACGAGGTCGGGCACCGACATGATGCGATCCATGAGGCGGGTGATCAGCACGTCAACGACGCCGCCGAAATAGGCCGACGCCAAGCCCAGAACCACCCCCACCACGAACGACACGCACATCACCGACAGGCCGATGAACAGCGACACGCGCGCCCCGTAGATCAACCGCGACAGCATGTCCCGCCCGACCCCGTCGGTGCCGAGGACGTAGCGCCAGGACCCGCCATCCTGCCACACCGGAGGCGCCTTGACGGCGTCGCGGAACTGCTCGATCGGCGAATGGGGCGCGACAAGCGGCGCGAAGATGGCCAGGAGGGCGACAAAGGCCACGATGGCGAGACCGAGCACCGCGCCCTTGCCCTCCCCAAAGGACGACCAGAAATTGCGAAAGGCGGAGGGCGGCGCCGGCGCGGCCGGCAATCTCGCGGCGGGGCCGTCGGCCCGCGCGCTCAACTCAGCGGCCATGACGTATCCTCGGATTGACGACGCCATAGGCCACGTCGACCAGCAGGTTGACGAGGATCACGACCGTCGACACCAGCATGATGCCGCCCTGCAGCGCCGGGTAGTCGCGGCGCGAGATGGCCTCGATCAGGTAGTGGCCGACGCCCGGCCAGGAAAAGATCGTCTCGGTGAGCACCGCCCCGGCGAGAAGACTTCCGATCATGAGGCCGATCACCGTGGTGACCGGGATGAGGGCGTTGCGCAGGGCGTGCACGCCGACCACGCGAAACGGCGACAGACCCTTGGCGCGGGCCGTGCGCACGTAATCCTCGCTCAAGACTTCCAGCATGGAAGAGCGCGTCATGCGAGCCACGACGGCGAGCGGAATGGTGCCGAGCACGATCGTGGGAAGAACGAGGTGATGCAGTGCGTCGAGGAAGGCGCCCGGTTCGTCGGACAACAGCGAGTCGATCAGCATGAACCCCGTGGGAGTGTCATAGTCGAAGCGGATCAGATCGATGCGGCCCGATACCGGCGTGAGGTGCCATTGCTCGGCCACCAGCATGATGAGCAGCAACCCCCACCAGAAAATCGGCATGGAATAGCCGGTGACAGACAGGCCCATCAGCGCCTGGTCGGCCCAGGTGCCGCGCTTGACGGCGGCGAACACCCCCATGGGGATGCCGAGCACGATGGCGAACAGCATGGCGCAGGCCGATAGTTCCACCGTGGCGGGGAACAGCGTCAGGAACTCGGTCAGCACCTTGCCGCTGGTCGACAGGGAAGTGCCGAAATCCCCGTGCAGCAAGCCCCATCCATAGTCGGTGAATTGCCGCCAGACCGGCTGATCAAGGCCGAGCTGGTGGCGGAACATGGCGAGCCGCTCGGGGGATATCCCATGCTCGCCGACCCGGACCTCCACGGGATCACCCGGCACGAGGCGAATGGCCACAAAGGTCAGGAATGTGAGCGCCACGAAAGTCGGGATCGTCAGCGCGAGACGGCTGAGGAAGAAACGGATCACAGGCCGGGCATCCGCTGCCCGACCCACTGTTTGATGATCAGCGTCACGACCTACTTCAAATCCACGCCGTCGAACTGTTGGCGGCTGAGCGGGCTCATCTTGAAGTCGACCACTTCCTTGCGGACCGGCTCGTAGACGAGCGAATGGGCGATGTTGAGCACGGGCTCCTGGTCATGTTCGATGACCTGCATCTCACCGTATAGCCGGGTGCGCTCCGCTTGATCATTGGCCTGGCGGGCCTTGGCGAGGTTGGCGTTGAAGGTCGGGTCGCACCACTTGCCGACATTGCTGGCCGCCGGCTTGCCGTCGATGCAGCCGAGGAAGAAGAAGAAATTGTCGGGATCGCCGTTGTCACCCGTCCAGCCGAACAGGGCCGCAGTCGCCTCGCCGTTCTGCAGGCGCTTACGGTACTCGCCCCATTCGTAGGTCACCAGCTTGGCGTTGACGCCGACCTTGGCGAGGTCGGACTGCATCATCTCCGCCATCCGCTTGGCGTCGGGATTGTAGGGTCGTTGCACCGGCATGTACCAAAGATCGATGTCCAGCGGACCGGAAACCCCGGCGTCCTTGAGCAGGGCCTGGGCCTTCGCAGGGTCGAACGGGTAATCGGTTACCTTGTCGTTGAAGGCCCACATCGTCGGCGGGATCAGGTTCTTGGCCATCTGTCCGGATTGGCCGTAGACCTGGGTGATGATCGCCTTGCGGTCGATGGCCATGCTGAGCGCCTGGCGCACCTCCTTCTTGTCGAAGGGCGGCTTGGCGGCGTTGAAGGCCAGATAGCCGATGTTCAGGCCGGGCTGCGACAGCACGTTGAGGTTGGGATCATTCTGCAGTTCCGGGATGTCGGCGGGACGTGGGAATGGCGCGACCTGGCATTCACCGGTCTTCAGCTTGGACACGCGGGCCGTCGGGTCGGGCGTGATGGCGTAGACGAGGTCATCGATCGCCGGCTTGCCGCCCCAATAAGCGGGATTAGCCTTAAAGCGGATCACCGCGTCCTTCTGGTAGCTCGCGAAAACGAACGGCCCGGTACCCACCGGCACCTGGTCGAACTGCTCGGGCTTCCCTTTCTTGAGGAGGTAGTCGGCGTATTCGGCCGATTGGATGGTCGCGAAATCCATCGCCAAGTTGGCGAGGATGGCGACGTTCGGCTCGCTCAGCGTCATGACGATCGTGTGATCATCGGTCTTGGCGATGCTGGTCAACAGCTTCGGCATGTCCATGTCGTTATAGTAGTCGTACTTGCCGCCCGACACCTTGAAATATGGGTTCTGCTCGTCGCTCTGCCGGTGGAAGGAGAACAGCACGTCGTCGGCGTTGAAATCCCGGGTCGGCTTGAATTCGCGTGTGGCCCCGAACTTCACGTTCTGCCGCAGCTTGAAGGTGACCGTCTTGCCGTCGGGGCTGATGATCCAGCTTTCGGCAAGCCCCGGTTTCAGCGTGGTGGACCCGCGCTCGAATTCGACCAACTGATCGAAGACGGGGCGTGCCGCGTCGAGGCTCGTTCCCGTGGTGTTGAGCGCCGGGGTGAAATTCTCCGGTGAGCCTTCAGCACAGAACACCAGGGTTTTGGCGGAAACGGCCGTGGATCCCAGAAGCACGGCGGCCAGGCCGATCCCAATCATTTTCAAAGCCGTCATGGATCACCTTGCTTGTATCGGCGAACGCGCCCGGGCCTGTTGCCCACAATCGAACGCATTCCTCCGTCGTATCGAAACGCCATTTTGCTTCGGTGGCAAATGAAATCATGGCGCGCCCCGACCAGCGGGGGTACCCGGCCAAGCTAATTCAATCGAATATCACAGGGCAAATCAGCCATATAAACACTTGGACATATGTTTATTGCCATGCGGGTGTCTACCTGCTACGACCGCGGCAACTTCGGAAACAGGATCACGACCCCATGACGCTCGCCACGGTTGCCACCACTCACGACTATGCCATCGCCGACATCAAGCTTGCCGACTGGGGCCGCAAGGAAATCGCGATCGCTGAAATCGAAATGCCTGGCTTGATGGCGACCCGGGCGGAATACGGCGCGTCGCAGCCCTTGAAGGGCGCCCGCGTCGCCGGATCGCTCCACATGACGATCCAGACCGCCGTGCTGATCGAAACCCTTCAAGCGCTCGGCGCCGATGTGCGCTGGGCTTCGTGCAACATCTACTCGACTCAGGACCATGCCGCCGCCGCGATCGCCGCCGCAGGAACGCCGGTGTTCGCCATCAAGGGCGAAAGCCTGACCGATTATTGGGACTACACCCATCGCATCTTCGATTGGTCCGATGGCGGAACGCCCAACATGATCCTCGATGATGGCGGTGACGCCACCTTGCTGATCCACCTCGGCATCCGTGCCGAGAACGGCGACACCGCCTTTCTCGAGGGCGCCTCCAACGAGGAAGAGGAAGTCCTCTTCAAGGCCATCAAGGCCCGTCTCGCGTCCAACCCCGGCTGGTACGGGCGCATCGGCAAGGCCATCAAGGGTGTTACCGAGGAAACAACGACGGGCGTGCATCGCCTTTACGTGATGGAAAAAGAAGGCAAGCTGCTCTTCCCCGCCATCAACGTGAACGACTCGGTCACCAAATCGAAGTTCGACAATCTTTACGGCTGCCGTGAGTCGCTGGTGGACGGCATTCGCCGTGGGACGGACGTGATGATGTCCGGCAAGGTCGCCATGGTGGCGGGCTTCGGCGACGTCGGAAAAGGCTCGGCGGCGTCCCTTCGCAACGCGGGCTGCCGCGTCATGGTGTCGGAAGTCGATCCCATCTGCGCCCTGCAGGCCGCGATGGAAGGCTACGAAGTCGTCACCATGGAGGAGGCCGCTCCCCGCGCCGACATCTTCTGCACGGCGACCGGAAACGTCGACGTGATCACCATCGACCATATGCGGGCCATGAAGGACCGCGCGATCGTGTGCAACATCGGACATTTCGATTCGGAGATCCAGGTCGCGAGCCTGAAGAACTTCAAGTGGCACAACGTCAAGCCGCAGGTCGACGAGGTCGAGTTCGCCGATGGCAAGCGCATCATCCTGCTGTCGGAAGGGCGTCTCGTGAACCTCGGCAACGCCACCGGCCACCCCTCGTTCGTGATGTCGGCGTCCTTCACCAACCAGACGCTGGCGCAGATCGAGTTGTGGACCAAGCAGGGCCAGTACGAGAAGAAGGTGTATGTCCTGCCCAAGAGCCTCGACGAGAAAGTGGCGTCGCTTCACCTCGCCAAGATCGGCGTCAAGCTCACTACCCTGACGGAGAACCAGGCGGGTTACCTCGGGCTGTCGCAGAGCGGCCCGTTCAAGCCGGAAACTTATCGCTACTGAGAGCGGGCCCGACAGCCTCCAGCATTGTTGCACGAACGCAACCCCGGAGCGGGAACGCTCCGGGGTTTCGCGTTTGCCCATTAACGACTTCCTCATCCGATCCGGGAAAGGTTAAGCTTGCTCGAATCGGATCGTGGCGATGTTCATGCTGCTTTTGGGCTCACGGCGTTTCACGTGACCCGGCGATCACGAGCGGCAAAGGGCATCGGCATGGGATTGGGGCAGCGCCTTTTCGGGGCGTGTTCTGCGCGGGATTCGTATGGGGGCCCCGCCCAAACGCTGCGCCACCGCGGTGCTGTGCGAACGGCGTCCGCGCTGACCGGCCTGTTTTGCGAACCAGGACTGGCGTTGGCCGCGGACATCCGCGAAATGTCGGTCGCCTCGATGATCGACCACGGGCAAACGGCCGGCTTATCGCTGGTGGTGGCCCTCGTCCTGTTCTCCACCATCACGGCGCTGCTTCACATCGCGTCGCGACGGCGGTGGACAGACCGCGAGCAGCAGATGATGGGGGAGTTGACCGAGGCCCGCGCCATCGTCGACCGCGCGCAGGTGTTCATGGCGGCCGAGCCGCAAATCGTGATCGCGTGGCGCTCTTCCACGAGCGAACCCGACATCGAGGGCGACCTGTCGTTGTTGACGGACGCCCTGGTGGCCCGCCGCATCCTCGGCTTCGGCACCTGGCTTCCGCCGGCCTCGGCGCAGTCGCTTGAACACGCGGTGGATCGCTTGCGCGGCCGTGGCGAGGGGTTTCGGATGGCGGCGGTGACGGTCGCCGGGCGCCACATGGAAATCGAGGGACGGGCTGTCGGCGGCCGTGCCATCCTGCGGATCCGCGACGTGTCGGGCGATCGGCTCGACCTCACGCGGCTGCGTGAGCGGTATGGCCAGGTGCTCAACGAGGTCGAATCTCTGCGGGCCATGCTCGATGTCATTCCCGATCCGTCCTGGATGCGCGACGGCGCCGGTCGGCTGACCTGGGTCAACCCGGCCTACGCCAAGGCGGTCGATGCCAAGGACCCGACCGACGTCGTGGTGCGCGGCCTCGAACTGCTGGACGAGGCCGCCCGCAAGGCCGCCGACGCGAACCGGGGCGGCGGAAAGCCCTGGATCGCCCGCTCGTCCGCCGTGGTGGCGGGTGAACGGCACCTCCTCCATGTCGTCGACGTCCCGTCGGAGGCGAGTTCGGCCGGCATCGCCATCGACCTTTCGGAACTAGAGGCCGCGCGGGCCGAGCTCGAGCGTCAGATGACGTCGCATTCGCGCACGCTCGACCAGCTCTCGACCGCGGTGGCGATCTTCGACCGGGGCAAGAAGTTGGTGTTCCACAACGCGGCCTACCGGGCGCTCTGGTCGCTCGACGCCGCCTTCCTCGACGGCGCACCGACCGACGGCGAAATCCTCGACAGACTGCGGAGCGAGGGCCGGCTTCCCGAACAGGTCGACTACCGGGCCTGGAAATCGAGCCTGCTGGCGGCCTATCTGGCGGTCGAGCCGAGCGAGAGCGCCTGGTACCTGCCCGACGGGCGCACCCTGCGCGTCGTCACCAACCCCAATCCGAACGGCGGCCTGACCTACCTTTTCGACGATGTCACCGAACGGTATCACCTTGAATCGAAGTACAACGCGCTGATCCGCGTTCAGGGGGAAACGCTCGATACCTTGAAGGAGGCCGTCGCGGTGTTCGGCACGGACGGCCGCGTCAAACTCTTCAATCCGGCTTTCGTCGAGGCTTGGCGCCTGGATGCCGCACGCCTTCAGGAGCGGCCGCACATCGACGAGATCGCCCGGGCCTGCACGCCGCTATGCGGTGACGAGGACGCTTGGCGGGACCTCCGGGCCATCGTAGCCGGGCTCGAGGACGAACGGCATGGGTTCGAGCGGCGGTTGCAGCGCCGCGACGGCACGATCCTCGATTGCGCCGCCGCCCCCTTGCCGGACGGCGCGACGCTGTTGACGTTCACCAACGTCACGGCGGGCGTCAACGTCGAGCGCGCCTTGAAGGAGCGCAACCAGGCGCTGATCGACGCGGAAAAGATCCGCAACGATTTCGTACACCATGTATCCTACGAACTGCGATCGCCGCTGACCAACATCATCGGCTTCGTGCAGCTGCTGGGCGACCGGTCGGTCGGCTCGCTCAATGCCAAGCAGCTCGAATACGCAGGCTATGTCACGAAGTCGTCGGCCGCCCTGCTGGCCATCATCAACGACATCCTCGACCTCGCCACCATCGACATCGACGCCATGGAACTCAGCCTCGGCGAGGTTGACATCGGACAAACCATCGAGGCGGCGGCCGAAGGCGTTCAGGACCGCCTGTCGGACGCCGGCATCACCCTCCAGATCGTGGCGCTCGACGGAATCGGCACCTTCCAGGCCGACGGCAAGCGTGTCCGGCAAGTGCTGTTCAACCTGCTGTCCAACGCCATCGGCTTCTCCGAGCCCGGTCAGACCGTGACGCTCGCCGCCATGCGACGGGGCGATCAACTGGTCTTCAAGGTCACCGACCAGGGGCGCGGCATGTCGGGCGAGGTGCTCGACCGGGTGTTCGACCGTTTCCACACCGAAACCGTCGGCTCGCGCCATCGCGGTGTCGGGCTGGGGTTGTCGATCGTGCGGGCCTTCGTGGAGCTCCACCATGGCCAGGTGTTGATCGACTCCGCCGTGGGTGTCGGAACCAGTGTAACCTGCATCTTCCCCGCATCGGCCGCACAGGTCGAACCCGAACCCCTCGCCACTCAGGCCGCGCGGTCGTAGAACGTGGGCCGGATGCAAGGTGCGTTGGCCCGAGCATGCGGGTGGGATGAACCGCGACGGGCCAAGCCGCCCCGCTCAAGCGGGCCATGCGGCTCCAACCGGCATGGAGGCGGAACAAGATGAGCAAAGCGGTTTCCGCGACGCGATGGCCCTTCGTGTTGCGCAACGAGGACGAAACCACCGCGCTTGCGTCCCGGGTCGCGGGTTGGGCCAGGCCCGGCGACCTGATCACCCTGTCGGGCGACCTCGGGGCCGGCAAGACGACGTTCGCCCGCGCCCTGATCCGCCACCTCGCGGGCGATCCGCTGCTGGACGTGCCAAGCCCCACCTTCACGCTGGTGCAGCTTTATGAGGGTCGCTCCTTTCCCGTCGTGCACGCCGACCTTTACCGCGTTACCTCGGCGGACGAACTCGTCGAGCTCGGGTGGAACGAGGCGGGCGCCGGCGCGCTGCTGATCGTGGAATGGGCGGAACGGATCGGCGAGGGGCTCGACCCCGACCGCCTCGATTTCCTGTTCGCCTTGCCGGCTGACGGCGACCCGGAGCGGCGCGACTTGTTGATCACCGGCCACGGCGCCTTTTCCACCCGCCTGGGCGAGATCAAGGCCATCGACGACATCCTGCCGCGCGCCGGGTTCGCCGGCGCCGAGCGATCCTTCATGACCGGGGACGCTTCGACGCGCGCTTACGAGCGCTTGAGACGAGCCGATGGACGCACCGCCGTGCTGATGATCTCGCCGCCCCGTGCCGACGCGCCCGTCGTGCGCTACGGCAAGCCCTATCACGTCATCGCCAATCTCGCCGCCGACATCAGGCCCTTCATCGCGATCGACAAAGCCTTACGGGCGCAGAATATCTCCGCCCCGGAACTCTATGCTTACGACCTCGAGGCCGGGCTTGCGGTGCTGGAGGATTTGGGGGCGGAACCCTGCGTCGACGTCGATGGGCCGATCCCCGAACGCTATCTCGAGGCCGTCGGGCTGCTGAGCCGCCTGCATGGGACGGACCTGCCCGACGTCGTGCCGCTCGACGACCAGCTTACCTACGCCATTCCGAGCTACGACCTCGAAGCGCTGCTGATCGAGGTCGAGCTTCTGATCGACTGGTACGCGCCGCAAATCGCCAAAGTCGCGGTTCCGGCGAGCGCACGGGCGAGCTTCATGTCCATTCACGCCCGGCTGTTCGACAAGGTGCTCAAGGCCCGGCCGACATGGTGCCTGCGGGATGTCCATTCACCCAACCTGATCTGGCTGCCAGACCGGCACGGCACGGCCCGCGTCGGCGTCGTGGATTTCCAGGATTGCGTCATGGGGCACCCTGCCTACGACGTGGCGGCCTTGCTGCAGGACGCGCGCGTCACGGTCGCCGACCAGCTGGAACTCAAGCTGCTCGGCACCTACGCCCAGATGCGCCGGGCCGCCGATCCCGCGTTCGACATGGCGTCCTTCACGGAAGCCTACGCGATCCTGGGCGTGCAACGCGCCACCAAGATCCTCGGCATCTTCGCGCGGCTCGACAAACGCGACGGCAAACCACATTATCTCGTTCACCTGCCCCGCATCGAGCATTACCTGGCGAAGGGTTTGGCCCATCCGGCCCTGGCGGAGTTGAAGGCCTGGTTCGAAGCCTTCGTCCCGCGGGCGCTCGCTGCGGACGCCGAGCCACCCTGAGACGGCCCGACCTATTGCCGACCATGACCCCTTGGCCCCTGAGATCGTCGTGACCCTGCCCGTTCCACAAGCCGCCATGGT
>CALMOK010000199.1 GCA_937871825.1 uncultured Alphaproteobacteria bacterium | reverse complement strand
GCTTTCGTCCGGCGTGGTCGCTTGGAGGACCACTACCTCAGCCTTATAGCGGAGATCCAGGCTCGGTGCGATCCCCAACCCCACGACCCCTGGCCCAACCACCGGATTTCCTCGGGCGCCAGCCTCGCGGTCTCGCTGGCCGCCTACACGGCGGTGGGCGGCCTGCCGCCCATGCCGGTGGGGGAGGATGCCGCCCTGACGCACGTGTTGAAATGCGCCGGCTTCAAGGTTCGGCACGCGATGGACGTTTGCGTGTCCACCTCCTGCCGCCTCGATGGGCGGGCGCCGGGCGGGGCGGCCGAAACCATGCGGCATCGCCGCGACGTGCCGGACGCCCCTTGCGACGCCGACATCGAACCCGCCTTGGCGGCTGTGCGGCGGGCCTTGTGGAAGGGCGTGCTGCGGCGCCAGCACGCCGGCGACGAGCCGGGAGTGAGCGACTGGGCGAGGCGGCTCGGCCTCCGTGCCGACCAAGCCAGAGGCCTTTCGTCGGTGTCCAATCACGCCGCCTTCGAGGATTTCTGGCTGAGGGTGGCCGCCCTCAGCCCCATGCTCAACCGGCGACCCGTGCTGCGCCCCTCCGATCTGCCGCGGCAGATCGAGCGGGCCGAGATGTGCCTGCGCGTGCTTCGTCGGGTCAGGGACGAGACAGCCGTTCGAGGCGATACGTCTCGCCGTTCAGGATCGCGCGCGACGGTAGCCGCTTGACGATGGCCTCGGCGAACAGGTCGCTGGCCTGCTCGCCGGTCAGCGGATAGTCGGTTTCTCCCAGCCAATGGCAAAGCACCACCTCGCCGTCGGGCGCCAGGGTTTCGGCGCAACGGTCGGCGACGCGCCAAAGGTCGGCGACGTCGAGGTAATACAGCACCTCGGACAGCAAGATCAGGTCGAACCGCCCGTCCGGAAAACCGGACGGCACCATCCCGAGTTCGACCGAAACGTTGCCGCAATCGGCGCAGGCCCTCCGCGCGGCCTCGACCGCCACGACGGACGCGTCGATCGCCGTGAGGGCGTCGCAGCGGCTGGCGAGCCGTCGGGTGAAGATGCCGATCGAACAACCAACCTCGAGCGCTCGGCCATAGTGCTGGCGGCCGAGCGCCCCAAGCGTCGCCTCGTATTTGTCGCGCTCGTATTGACTGGTGCTGAACCCCCAAGGGTCGCCCTTCGCGCTATAAAGCGCGTCGAAATAATCCGGCGCGATCGTGCCCGTGCGGCGTGTCATGCCGGCACCTTGAAAAAATACTCGAACGGGCCGCGAAATGGCGCGATCGTTTCGGCGGTGAACCGGAACCCTTGCGGATCGTCCGGCACGAGGGCCGTCATCTGCGACGCATGGGCGGCGACGGCGTCCCGCTTGGCTTCCAGCCACGGTGAGATGTCCACGCGCCAGCCCACGGGTGCGGGCTCGTCGACCTCCGCCGCCCCATCGAGGTGCCAACCCCAGATCGGGTAGGACCAGAGTTGAAGCGTCGGATCGCGGCGCCGCAGGGCGCGGGCCATGCGGTCGGCGGCTTCATGGTCGCAATGAGGGTCTCGCCCCCAGGTCACGAAAATCGAGGCGGCGTCCACCTCGCGCACGACTGCCAGTATGGCCTCCATGGCGCGCTCGAACGCCGGACCAGCCGAAGGCGCCTCGGCGTCCGGCAACCCGAGAAAGCGGAGATGATCGATGGGCAGGCCAAGCCTGTCGGCCGCGCTTTCGGACTCGGCCTTGCGAAGCGCGACCAGCTTGTCGCGCGGAAAGAGGATCGAGCGCGGATGCGAGCCGGACCCGTCGGTCAGGGTCACCACGACGACCCGCTGTCCGGCCCCGCAAGCCGCCGCGATCAAACCACCTGTGCCCAGCGCGTCGTCGTCGGGGTGTGGCGAAAGCACCACGAAGGGTCGGTTCCCGGTGAGGCGTTCGGGTGTCGTCACGGGAAGGCGCCGCAACGCGTCGAGAAAGGCCGCGACCCTCACCGGCCGCTCCAAAGGTCACCGATGGGCCGGGCCGAAGCGAGGACCGCCCGGCCGGCGTCCGCCATGGCGAGGTCGGGCACCGGCTGGCGCAGGTAGGTCGAAAGATCGCGCGTGATCCGCTCGATCGGGTGGGGCCTGATGAAGGACCCAAGCCCGACGCCGCGCTGCACGGCCTCCATGACGTCGAGCATGGCGCGTTCGCAAACCGTGCGGGTGAGGTTGGCGAAGGCGACGGTGAGTTCCGGGTCGTCACAACCCTCCGCCAAGCGGCGGGCGGCCTCCGCGACCCAGAACCCGGCCGTGGTGGTGGCCGCCACGCAGGCCGTCACGCGCTGCAACTGATAAGGGTCGCCGTCCCGTCCGCGCGACCGCAGGTGCTCGCCGAACAGGTCGACAATCCGGTCGGCCGCCCCAAGCTGGACGGCGCAGAACCGCCAAGCCCCGCCCGAGAAATGCGGCTGCCGCATCAAATCGCCGGGCAAGCCGACCATTGCGCCGGGTGGCAGTTGCAGGCCGGACAACTCCACCGTGCCGGTGGCGGTCGAGCGCATTCCTCGCGCCGTCCATCCGGTGATGTCGGCGCGCTCGTCGGGGCCGAGTTGGAGCAGGACCAGCACCTGCCCTTCGTCCGATTTGGCGGTCACCAGCGGGCGGGTCACGAAGCCCGCGCCCGATGCCAGGATCTTGCGGCCCCGAAGCTGCCAGCCCTGGCCGGCCCGCTCGGCCCGCTCGGCCCGCAGGCCTTCCGCGTCGTCGGCACCCCACACCGCCGACAAGGCCCCGCCGCGAACCGAAGCGGCGAGATCGGCGATCTGCTCTTCGGTGCCGTACCGGCAAACCAGGGCTATGGCATTGACGTGGCCCTCGAACAGACGTCCGACTGACAGGTCGCCAGCCCCGATCAGGCGAAGCACCCTGGCGAGTTCAGCGTGGCGGGTTGGTTCGCCCAGGTCTTCGCCGCCGTGCCGGGCCGGCAAGGGCGCGGAGGACAATCCCGCGTCGAACACGGCATCCCACGTCCCGGGGGCGATCCGCCCCGAAGCGTCGGCCCGCTCGGCTTCCCCGAACAAGAACGCCGAAAGCGCCCCGGCCCGGGCGAGGAGGCTGGGCGGTTCGGCCACACGCACCACCGCGCCGCCGCCAAATGCCGTTTGTCGCTGCGGTTTGTTCATGGATCGGTTCGCCCGTTGACGTCGTCGTGGGCATAACGCCCCACAAGGGCGATCGATGCCGCTGGCCGCCGGATCAAGTGACGCAACCACCGCGTTGCGATCGGCGGCCGGATCAAGCGTCGCGCCGGGGCGCAACCGTTCATGTCTCTCATCGACCTTCTGATCGGTCCCAAACTGGCGAGCCGGGACCAGGACAGCCGCAAGATCGGCTGGTTCGCGGCGGTACCCGCCATGGGCCTCGACGGTCTCGGATCCTCCTCGTACGGCCCCGAGGCGGCCTTGACGGTCATGATACCGCTCGGGGCGGCGAGCCTCAACTGGATCGGCCCCATCATGGCGCCCATCGTCGCGCTGCTGCTGATCCTCTACATGTCGTATCGGCAAACCGTGGTGGCCTACCCGGTCAACGGCGGCGCCTACACGGTGGCGAAGGAAAACCTCGGCCAGGGGGCGAGCCTGCTGTCGGCCGCAGCCCTCATGGTGGATTACATCCTCAACGTCGCGGTCGGGATATCGGCCGGCGTCGCCGCCCTGACCTCCTCGATCCCCACGCTGCAGCCCTACACCCTCGCCCTATGCCTCGCCATCCTGGCCGTGATCGCGGCCGCCAACCTGCGGGGCACATCGGAAGCCGGCTTGCTGTTCGCTTTGCCAACCTACCTTTTCATCGCGAGCTTTGTTGGCCTGATCGCGGTGGCGCTCTGGAGGATCGCGGCGAGCGGGGGGCACCCCGTGCCCGTCGTCCCTCCGCCGCCCCTGCACCCGGCCTTCGAGGGCGTCGGGGCGTGGCTGCTGATGCGGGCTTTCGCCAGTGGCTGCACGGCGATGACCGGGGTCGAAGCCGTGTCCAACGGAGTTGGCGCCTTCAAGGAGCCGGTGGTCAAGGAGGCGCACACGACCTTGACGGTGATCTGCCTCGTGCTCGGATTGCTGCTGGCCGGCATCGCGACCGTGGCGCACGCCTATGGCCTGTCCGCCATGGATCAAACGCAGCCCGCTTATCAGAGTGTCCTGTCCCAATTGACGGCCGCGGTCGTCGGACATGGATTTGTGTATTACACCGCGATGGGGAGCCTCCTCGCCGTGCTGTGCTTGTCGGCGAACACGAGCTTCGTCGGCTTTCCCCGGCTTTGCCGCGTCGTGGCGACCGATGGCTTCCTGCCCCGGTCCTTCGCGGTCGCCGACCGGCGGCTCGTCTTTTCGGTCGGGTTGGGCGTGCTGACGGTCACGGCGGGCGGGCTCCTCGTTCTCTTCGGCGGCATCACCGACCGCCTGATCCCGCTATTCGCCATCGGGGCCTTTCTCACCTTCACGATGAGCCAGGCCGGCATGGTCGCCCACTGGCGCAAGCAGGAAGGCCGGAACCGGACGCGGCTGCTCATCAACGGTGTCGGCGCCGTCACGACGGGGCTCGCCCTCGCCGTCATCCTGGTGGCGAAATTCGTCGAGGGCGCCTGGATCACGGTGCTGGCCATCCCGCTGATCATAGGCCTGCTGGTGGGCATCCACCGCTATTACCAACAGCTCGACGCTTCTCTCGAGGTCGCGGGGCCATTCGCCATCGAGGAGACGGAACCACCGACGGTCCTGGTGGCGGTGGAGGGGCGGAACCGGATGGCGGATCGGGCGCTGCAATTCGCCATGACGCTGTCACCCGACGTGATCGCCATTCACCTGCTTCGCCTGGCCGGACCCGAGATGGACGACGACGGAAAGGCGTTGAAGCAGCAATGGCATGTCGACGTGGTCGAGCCGATGGAGCGGCGGGGCGCGAAGGCGCCGCGCCTCCTGCTGCTGCCGGCGCCCTTCCGGGAACTGCACGGCCCGCTGCTGAAATTCATCGACAAACTCGACGCCGACACGCCCGGGCGATCGGTTGTCGTGCTGATCCCGGAACTCGTCCTGGGCCGGTGGTGGGAACGATTCCTGCACAGCCACAGGGCCGAACACCTGCGTAAGATGCTGCTGCAGAACGGGGGACCCCGCGTCAACGTCGTGACGGTGCCCTGGCGAAGGCTCGGGTAAAAGC
>CALMOK010000198.1 GCA_937871825.1 uncultured Alphaproteobacteria bacterium | reverse complement strand
GGCGGCATAGCCCGGCACGTCGCGGAGGTGGCCGAAGGCCGTGTCGAAATCCACCAAATTGGCGAAGATCAATCCGCCGTCCGGCACGCCTGCCAGGCTTTCGATGACAAGGTCGACGTGGTCATCGTTGCTGCTGCCCTTACGCTCCTCTCCGGTGAACCGATGGGCGAAGATGTCGGCCGTTTTGCCGATGCTGACAACCGCGCGCCCATCATCCTGACATCGCTCGAAAAGGGTGCCAGCCGGCGGCGGGATTGAAAAATCCTTACGGTTCGCGGTGCGCCGGAAGGTCGTCCGGTCGGCGCCGATGAAAGGCCGGGCGATGATCCGGCCGATGTTCAGCGGATCGCAGAGGCGGCGCGCGATCCGGCACAGGGCGTAAAGCCGTTCCAGCCCGAACGCCTCCTCGTGCGCCGCGATCTGAAACACCGAATCCACCGACGTGTAGCAGATCGGCTTGCCCGACCTGACGTGCTCCTCCCCGAGCGCCTCGATGATCGCCGTTCCCGAGTCGTGTCGGTCGCCGAGGATGCCGGTCAGGCCGGCTTCGACAATGAGGCGCTGGATCAGGTCGGGCGGAAAGCCCCGTTCGAAGGAACCCCAAGCATGGGGAACCGGCGTACCGGCGATTTCCCAATGGCCGGACGGCGTATCCTTGCCGGGCGATTGCTCGACGCCGTAGCCGAAGGAGGCGCCGGGCGCCCCCCGGTTGAGACCAGGGGGGAGGCGGCCCGTCGCTGCTTCGGCCGCGGCACCCAGGCCCAGGCTGTCGAGGTGGGGGAGCCGAAGCGGCCCCGCGCGCAAAGCCTTGCGGTCGCCGGATCCGGCCGCGCAGGCTTCGGCGATGTGGCTGAGCGTGTCGGCGCCCGCGTCGCCATAGGCGTCGGCGTCCGGCGCCGGGCCACACCCCACCGAATCAAGAACGATGACGAGCGCGCGAGCCATTCGCGCTACGAGGCGATCACGCCGGAGGCATCGGCCTCGACCCGGAAGGCGGCGGCGAACAGGGCCTTGGTGTATTCGGTCTTCGGCTCGCGGAAGATGTCGACCGCCGGGCCCGACTCGACGATCCTGCCGTGCCGCATGACGATGATCTCGGCCGCCAGGGCGCGGACGACCTTGAGGTCGTGGCTGATGAACAGGTAGGCGAGGCCGCGCTTGACCTGGAGGTCGCGCAGGAGATCCACGATCTGCGCCTGCACCGACATGTCGAGCGCCGAGGTCGGCTCGTCGAGCACCACGAATTTGGGCTGCAGCACCATGGCGCGCGCGATGGCGATGCGTTGGCGCTGGCCGCCAGAAAACTCGTGCGGGTAGCGGTCCATCGCGGCCGGGTCCAGTCCCGTGTCGGCTAGCGCCTGGGCGACGACCTCTCGGCGCTGCCCGTACGACAGGCCGCCGTCCTGGACCAGAAGCCCTTCCTCGACGATCTCGGCAACCGACAGGCGCGGCGACAACGAGCCGTATGGGTCCTGGAACACCACCTGGATGTCGCGCCGGAGCGGCCGCATGGCGTCCCGGTTCAGGCCGTCGATGCGGTCGCCGAGATAGGCAATGCGCCCTTCGCTGCGGATCAGCCTGAGGATGGCCAACCCCAGCGTCGTCTTGCCCGATCCCGACTCGCCGACGACGCCCACGGTTTCGCCCTCGCGGATCGCGATGCTGATCCCGTCCACCGCTTTGACGTGGCCCACCGTCCGGCGCAGGAAACCGCGGCGGATCGGGAACCACACGCGCACGTCGTTCGCCTCCACCACGGTTTTCGACCCGGGATTGGCGGCGGGCGGGGTGCCTTTCGGCTCGGCGGCGAGCAGCATCCGGGTATAGGCGTGGTAGGGCGAACGGAAAACAGCCTCAACCGGGCCGGCTTCCACGATGCGGCCGTTCTGCATCACCGCCACGTCGTCGGCGATGCGCCGCACGATGCCGAGGTCGTGTGTGATGAACAGCATCGCCATGCCGAGGCGGGATTGCAGGTCCTTGAGGAGGGCAAGGATCTGCGCCTGGACGGTCACATCGAGGGCGGTCGTGGGCTCGTCGGCGATGAACAGCGCCGGCCGATTGGCGAGCGCCATGGCGATCATCACGCGTTGGCGCTGCCCGCCCGACAATTGATGCGGAAAGGCGTTCAATCGGCTGGCTGGATCGGGAATTCCGACATCCTGGAGCAGGCCCACGACGCGGGCCCGGATCGCCGCCCGCCCGCGCGCGCCGTGCAGGGCGAGGATCTCGCCGATCTGCCGCTCGATCGTGTGCAGCGGGTTCAGCGACGTCATGGGTTCCTGGAAAACCATTGTGATGGCCTCGCCCCGCACGGCCCGCATCTCGGCTTCGGACGCGGCCAGGAGGTCGCGGCCGTCGAACAGGATCTCGCCCGCAACCCGCGCGCCCGACGCGCCGTGCAGCCTCGCGATCGACAAGGCCGTCACCGATTTGCCCGAACCCGACTCCCCGACGAGGGCCAGCGTCCGCCCGCGTTCGCGCGAGAACGACACGTCGTGCACCGCCTGGGTGACGCGGCCGCCTTGGGTGAAGGAGATCGACAGGTTGCGGACGGCAAGGAGGGGGTTTTTAACCACGAGAGGCCTCGATCACTCGCGGGGCATCACGAAACATACCGGATCAATCGTGACGGCCGCTTTGGGACTTTCTCGCTCGACACGATGTAACGGCGGCTTATCTGAGCGGCTTTCATCGGAACGTCTTGCGCGGGTCGAAGGCGTCGCGCACAGCCTCGCCGGTGAAAATCAGCAGCGAGAGCATGATGGCGATGGTGAAGAAGCCCGTCAGCCCCAGCCAGGGAGCCTGGGTGTAGGATTTGCCCTGCAGCAGCAGTTCGCCGAGCGAGGGCGAGCCGGGCGGCAACCCGAAGCCAAGGAAATCCAGCGATGTCAGCGTCGTGATGGAGCCGTTTAACACGAAGGGCAGGAAGGTCAGGGTCGCCACCATGGCGTTGGGCAGAAGGTGCTTGGTCATGATCTTGGCGTTGGACAGGCCCAAGGCCCGCGCGGCGTTCACATATTCGAAGTTGCGCGCCCGCAGGAACTCGGCCCGGACCACGTGGACGAGGTTGACCCAGGAAAATAGCAGCAGGATTCCGAGCAGGACGAAGAAGCCCGGCGTCAGCACGGCCGAGATGATGATGAGCAGGTAGAGGTGGGGGAGCGACGACCAGATCTCGATGAAGCGCTGGAAGATGAGGTCCGTCCAACCGCCGAAATAGCCCTGCACGGCCCCGGCGGCGATCCCGACGACCGATGAAATGCCGGCGAGCAGCAGCCCGAACAGGATGGAGATCCGGAACCCGTAAATCAGTCGCGCCAGCACGTCGCGGCTCTGATCGTCCGTGCCAAGCCAGTTCACCTCAAGGGTGCGGCAGGGCGATGTGGCGGGAAGCGTGCCGTTGTGGCGCAGGATGGCGTCGCGGCACTGGGCTTCGCTCAGCATCCAGGTCGGGGGGGAGGGAACGGCGGTGGGCGGGCTGAGGTTGTGGGTGTTATCGGCGAAGCGGATCGGCGGCCAGATCATCCAGCCGTGGGCCTCGATCTCGTTGCCGATCACGGGGTCGCGATAGTCGGTTTCGGCGAGAAAGCCGCCGAACTTTTCTTCAGGATAGGTGCGGAAGATGGGAACTAGCAGTTCGCCTTTGTACGACGCGAGGATGGGCCGGTCGTTGGCGATGAACTCGGCGAAAAGCGAGAGCACGAAGATTACGGCGAAGATCAGGAACGACCAGTAGCCCCGGCGGTTGCTTCGGAAATTGTCGAGCCGCCGCTGGTTGATGGGCGTCAGGTTGAACCAGCCCTTGGCGGGTAGCGGGGGGGCGAGGGTGCCGGCGCCGCGCCGCACCGCATCCGTGGCGGCATCAAGGGTCATCGCCACGCTCAGACCTCGCGGGTTTCGAAATCGATGCGCGGGTCGATCCACGCGTAGGTGAGGTCCGACAAGAGGTTCACGAAAAGGCCCAGCAGCGCGAAAACATAAAGCGTCCCGAACACCACCGGATAATCCCGGTTGAGGATGGAATCATAGGACAGCAGGCCCAGGCCATCGAGCGAGAAGATGCTCTCGATCAGCAGCGCGCCCGTGAAGAAGGCGCTGACAAAGGCGCCCGGGAAGCCCGCCACCACGATCATCATGGCGTTGCGGAAGACGTGACCGTAGAGC
>CALMOK010000197.1 GCA_937871825.1 uncultured Alphaproteobacteria bacterium | reverse complement strand
CCACGTCGGCGGCACGGTTCTGATCCAGGCCGCGCCGACCCTTGAGGAAACCGAATACCTCCTCAAAATCGCCGATCGGGAATCCACCGTGAAGGGGGTGGTCGGGTGGATCGATTTCGAGGATCGCACTCATCTCGCCGCCCTCGACCGGTTCCGGCGAAACCCGAAGTTCAAGGGCATCCGGCCGATGATCCAGGACATCGCAGACCCGAAATGGTGCGTTCATGCGAACTTGTCCTGGGCATTCGACGCGCTGGTCGATTTCGACCTTTGTTTCGACGCGTTGCTGCATCCGCAGCATATCTTGCCCTTGATGAAGCGCATCGGTCGTCACCCCAGCTTGAAGGTCGTGATCGACCACGCCGCCAAGCCGCAGATCCAGGAAGACCTGTTCTCCACCTGGGCTGCCGACATCGGCCGGTTGGCGCGGGAAACCTCTGCCATGGTCAAGTTGTCGGGCCTCACGACGGAAGCAGGCCCGGACTGGACGGCGAGCGACATCGAGCCTTACGCCCGGCATGTTCTCGACTGTTTCGGGCCCGACCGGGTGATGTTCGGCTCAGACTGGCCTGTTTGCCTGCGGGCGTCGAGCTACGATCGATGGTTTGAAACCGCCCTGGCGCTGACAGCCGCGATGTCCGACACCGAGCGGGCCGCGATCTTTGGCGGGAATGCGATCCGGTTCTACGGCCTCGAAGCGCCCTGATCATAACGGCTGGGATCGATCCCAGCCTTGAATTCGCGACTCGAAAAGGCCTAGAAACCGAAGCTCGACAGGGTGAGCCCGCGATGGCCCGCCTGCGGGTGAATGGCCCCGAGTGGCTTGAAGGAACGGACGTGACGGCATAGCCGGACGCGCCGCAGGGAGGACGCATGGCGGACTACGGTCACTTCATCGGCGGCCGGCATGTGGCCGGAACGTCCGGCCGCTTCGCCGACGTGTTCGAACCCATGACGGGCGAAGCCAGGGGCCGGGTCGCCCTGGCCTCCACCGCCGAAGTCGGGACGGCGGTCGCCGATGCCGAGCAGGCCCAGGTCGAGTGGGCCGCCGTCAACCCGCAGCGCCGCGCCCGCGTTTTCATGAAGTTCCTCGACCTCATCAACCGCGACATGGACGGTTTGGCCGACCTGCTGGCCCGCGAGCACGGCAAGACGGTGGCCGACGCCAAGGGTGACATCCAGCGCGGGTTCGAGGTGGTGGAGTTCGCCTGCGGGGTGCCCCACCTTCTCAAGGGCGAATACACCGACGGCGCGGGGCCAGGCATCGACGCTTATTCGATGCGTCAGCCGCTCGGCGTCGTCGCCGGCATCACGCCGTTCAATTTCCCGGCCATGATCCCGATGTGGAAATTCGCGCCCGCCATCGCTTGTGGCAACGCGTTCATCCTGAAACCCTCGGAGCGCGACCCGGGTGTTCCCATGCGGCTTGCCGAGCTGATGATCGAAGCGGGCCTTCCCCCGGGGGTCCTCAACGTCGTCAACGGCGACAAGGAAGCGGTGGACGCCCTCCTCGACCACCCTGCCGTCAAGGCCATCGGCTTCGTCGGCTCCACGCCGATCGCCGAATACATCTACACGCGCGGGGCGGCGCGCGGAAAGCGGGTGCACGCCTTTGGCGGAGCCAAGAACCACATGGTGATCATGCCCGACGCCGACATGGAAAAGACCGTCGACGCGTTGATCGGGGCGGGCTACGGCTCGGCGGGCGAGCGTTGCATGGCGATCTCGGTCGCGGTGCCGGTGGGCGCCAAAACCGCCGACCGGCTGATGGAAATGCTGGTGCCGCGCGTGGAAGCGTTGCGGATCGGCCCCTCGACCGACGCCAGCGCCGATTATGGTCCGCTCGTTACCCGGGCGGCCGTCGACAAGGTCCGGTCCTACGTGGATATCGGCATCGCCGAAGGGGCGACGCTGGCGGTGGACGGCCGCGGCTTCACCCTGCAGGGCTATGAAAACGGCTTCTATTTCGGGAGTTGTCTGTTCGACAACGTCACCAGGGACATGCGGATCTATCGCGAAGAAATCTTCGGGCCCGTGTTGTCGGTCGTTCGCGCCAAAACCTATGACGAGGCGCTGAACCTTTGCAACGACCACGAATATGGCAACGGAACCGCCATCTTCACGCGGGATGGCGACGCCGCCCGGGATTTTGTCAGCAAGGTCCAGGTTGGCATGGTGGGCGTCAACGTGCCGATTCCCACGCCGCTCGCCTATTACTCGTTTGGGGGGTGGAAGCGCTCGGTGTTCGGCGATCTCAACCAGCACGGGCCGGACTCGATCCGGTTCTACACCAAGACCAAGACGGTGACGGCCCGCTGGCCCTCGGGCGTCAAGGAAGGCGCGGACTTTTCAATGCCAACGATGTGACGAGCGGCCGTCAGCCATTTGCCACCGAAAAAGCAGACCATTCCAGGAATTCGGTTGAAATCCCAACCGATGGCGGCTTTACTGATTGGGTTCCGCGCCAAAGCGGACCTGCAACCGATAAAAAAGACCAAGGGAGAGGGACATGCTTTTCACTCGACGTTCATTGCTGACCGTTGCGGCCGGCGGTTTCACGGCGGCCGGTCTCGGCGTGCCGATGGCCTGGGCGGTCGATCTGCCCAAGCTGAAGAAGAAGGACAAGTATAAGGTCGGCTTCGCCCAGACGGAAAGCAACAATCCGTGGCGGCTCGCCCAGACCGCCAGCATGAAGGATGAGGCCGCCAAGCGTGGCTGGCAGCTCGTCTATACCGATGCCGCCGGCTCCGCCGCCAAGCAGGTGTCCGACGTGCGCTCCATGATCGCCCAGAAGGTGGACGTCATCCTTCTCGCCCCGCGCGAAGAGAAGCCGCTTGTTCCGGCCGTCATGGAAGCCAAGCAGGCCGGCATTCCGGTTTATTGCATCGACCGCAGCGTCGATGCGAGCCTCGCCAAGCCTGGCCGGGACTATGTCGCCTTCATCGGGTCGGATTTCGTGAAGGAAGGCAAGATGGCTGGCGAGGCGTTCGCCAAGATTGTCGGCGGGAACGCCAAGATCATCGAGTTGCAGGGCACCATCGGCAGCTCGCCCGCCAACGACCGCATGAAGGGCTTCAAGGACGCGATCGCCGCCTTCCCGGGCATGACGATCATCGCCTCGCAATCGGGCGACTTCGCGCGCGACAAGGGTCGCCAGGTGTTCGAAACGCTCTACCAGGCCCATCCGGAGGCGACGGCCGTTTATGGCCATAACGACGAGATGACGATGGGCGCCATCGCCGCCATGGAGGCCGCCGGCAAGATGCCCGGCAAAGATCTCATGCTGGTGTCGATCGATGGAACCAAGGATGCCGCCCAGGCGGTCGCCGACGGCAAGATCGCCGTCCTGGTCGAGTGCAACCCGCATTTCGGCCCCAAGGCCTTTGACTCGATCGTTAACTACGGCAACGGCGACAGTGTCGCGCCGATGCTGGTCAACACGGATCGCTTGTTCACCAAGGAGAACATCGCGTCCTACATGCCCGAAGCGTTCTGACGCCAATGACCTCGCCGATGGGGCGCCGTCCTTCGCGGGACAGCGCCTCCTTCGGCGGTTGAAGTTTCCGCCCATCCGTTCCTCGGAGTCCGTTTCCGGATGTCGGTTCAGCCTCTTCTCAGTATGCGCGGGATCGACAAGAGCTTCGGCGTCGCACCGGCTCTGATCGGCGCCTCGCTGGACGTCATGCCCGGGGAAGTGATGGCCCTCATCGGCCAGAACGGCGCCGGCAAGTCGACCATGATCAAGGTCCTGAACGGTTATTGCGGCAAGGACGGGGGCGACATCACTTTTGACGGAAAGCCTTGGGCGGCAGCCTCGCCGCAAGCCGCCCAGCGAAGCGGCGTCAGCACCATCTTCCAGGAAATCAACCTGATCCCGTTCCGGTCGGTGACGGAGAACATCTATCTCGGCCGCGAAATCCGGAACGCCGCCGGCTTCCTGAAATGGCGAAGCATGCACGAGGGCGCGCGCGCCCTGCTGGCGGCCTTCGCGGTGAACATCGACGTTGGCGCGCCGCTGGGCCATTTCAGCACCGCCATCCAGCAGATGGTGGCCATCGCCCGCGCGGTATCGTTCAACGCCAAGCTCGTCATCATGGACGAGTCCACCTCCTCGCTCGACGAGCAGGAAGTCGGCGTCCTGTTCCAAACGATCCGCCAGTTAAAGGCGCAGGGCGTTTCGGTGATCTTCGTCAGCCACAAGCTCGACGAGCTCTACAAGGTCTGTGATCGGGTCACTGTGATGCGTGATGGCCGAACCGTCGCGGTGGCGGAGATGACCGAGATGACCAAGCTGCAGCTCGTCGCCTGCATGCTGGGCCGCGACCTCGCGGACGTGCGAAAGCAGGGCGCCACGGCTTTTTCCACCGCCGCCCACGCGGCCGGCGCCGAGATCCTCGTCGTTGACCATCTCGCGGTCGGCCGACGCGTGAGCGACGCCAGGCTGTCGATCCGCAAGGGCGAGATCGTGGGCCTTGCCGGCCTGCTCGGCTCGGGGCGCACCGAAACCGCGCGCGCCATTTTCGGGGCGGACGACCATCAAGCCGGATCGATCCGGTATGATGGCCGCCCTGTCCGGTTCCGCGAGCCGCGCGAGGCCATCGCGGCGGGTCTCGGGTTCTGTTCGGAGGACCGCAAGCACGAGGGCATCGTGCCCGGCATGTCGGTGCGGGAAAATCTCACGCTGGCGCTGCTGCCGGCCTTGTCGCGCTCGGGCGTCGTCGACGAAACCCGCCAACGGCAGATCGTCGATCGTTTCATCAAGGATATCGGAATCAAATGCGCGAGCCCCGAGCAGCCGATCCGGGAATTGTCGGGCGGCAACCAGCAGAAGGTGCTGCTCGCCCGCTGGCTGTGCATGAATCCGAAGTTGCTCATCTTCGATGAACCGACCCGCGGCATCGACGTCGGCGCTAAGGCCGAAATCCAGAAACTGATCCGGCGCCTCGCCGACGACGGGTTGGGCGTACTGATGATCTCGTCGGAGATCGAGGAGATCGTCGAGGGCGCCGACCGCACCTTCGTGTTGCGCGACGGCGCCACCGTGGCGGAATTCGACCGCAGCACGGCGAGCGAGCACGCGCTGATGAGCGTGATGGCGCATGGGGAAGGCGCATGAGCGTCGGGGTCGAAAGCCCGCTCGCGCCCGCCCCGGGCCGCGGCAAGCTCACGGGGCCGGGCATCGGGCAGGGGGGAGCGCGGGCGGCCACGATCCTGCGGCGTTTCGGGTCGCTGATCGCGTTGGCGGCGCTGATCCTGCTCAATCTCGCGCTGACGCCGCATTTCGCCACCATGCAGACCCTGTCGGTGAACCTCACCCAGATCTGCACGATCGTGATCGTGGGCGTCGGCATGACGCTGGTGATCGCGACCGGCGGCATCGACCTGTCGGTGGGCTCGCTGATGGCCATCGCCGGAGCGCTGGCGCCCGGCTTCTTCACGGGCGCGCTGTTTCACGGCACCAACCTCTACGTCAATATCGCGCTGAGCATCATCGTCCCGGTCGGTGTCGCCGGCTTGTTCGGGCTGTTTAACGGCTGGCTGGTATCGCATTTCCGCATCCAGCCGATCATCGCCACGCTGGTGCTGTTCATCGCCGGGCGCGGCATCGCCCAGGTTTGGACCAACGGCGACCTCCAGGTTTTCAAGATGCCGGAGTTCCAGGCCATCGCGCTCGGCCACGTGCTGGGCGTTCCTTTCCAGGTCTGGATCATGCTGGCCCTGGTGGTTGTCTCGGCCTGGATCCTGCGCCGAACGGTTTTCGGTCGGCAGATCCTCGCTGTGGGTGGCAACGAGCCTGCTGCTCGCCTCGCCGGGGTGCCGGTTTCGCGCGTCAAGCGCCTCGTCTACGTGGCGTCGGGCTTGTGCAGCGGCATCGCGGGCCTGATCGTCATCGCGATGAATTCGGCGGCCGACGCCAACCTCATCGGCATGGGCATGGAACTCGACGCCATCGCGGCCGTCGCGGTTGGCGGCACCTTGCTGTCGGGTGGGCGGGCCACGATCGTCGGCACGTTGATCGGCGCCATGATCATCCAGCTCGTCCGCTACACGCTGCTGGCCAACGGCGTCCCGGACTCGGCGGCGCTGATCGCCAAGGCGGTGCTGATCGTGTTCGCGGTCTGGCTGCAGCGTCAGGAGCGGGCATGAACCGGCATTTGTCGGGCGCCGGCGTCGGCGTCGTCCTGGCGCTCATCGCCCTCGTGGTGTTCGGCGCCTGGCGCTACGATGGCTTCGTCAGCCCCTACAACATCCTCACCGTGCTGCGCTACAATTCCATGTTCGCGCTGGTCGGGCTCGGCATGTGCTTCGTCATCATGACGGGCGGGATCGACCTGTCGGTCGGCTCGGTCGCCGCCATGTCGAGCGTGGTCTCGGCCTACCTCAGCCCCTATGGGCTGGTGGCCGGGCTGGTCGGCGGAGTGGGCGTCGGGTTGATCGCGGGATCGCTGAGCGGCTTCATCATCACGCGCATGAAGCTGCTCCCCTTCATCGCCACCCTGGCGGTGATGCTGGCCGCCTCCGGGACGGCCCTCCTGCTCGCCAACAACCAGTCGGTGTCGGTGTCCTACGACACCGCGTTCATGACGCTTGGCCAGGGCAACCTGCTGGCCGGGTTCAAGCCCGAATGGATCGACGGCGAGGACGCGGGCTGGGCGGGCGCGGCGCTGGGCCTCCTGTTCAACTTCCCGACGCCCGCCTGGATGGCGCTTGTGGCTTACGTGATCGGCTCGGTCCTCTTGAACGCGCTGCCCTTCGGCCGGCACGTGTTGGCGATTGGCGGCGGCGAGGAGGCCTCGCGGCTGATGGGCCTGCCCACCGATCGCACCGTTTTCCTGGCTTACCTGATCTCGGGCGGCCTTGCCGGCATGGCGGGCGTCATCCTCGCCGCCCAGTTCGGGGCCGGCCAGCCGATCGAGGGCATCGGCTGGGAGTTGTTCGCCATCGCCTCCGTTGTTGTGGGCGGGACGTTGTTGACGGGCGGCAAGGGGTCGATCTTCGCCACGCTCGCCGGGGTTCTGCTGCTCGGCCTCATCTTCACCATCCTCAATTTCGAAAATGGGGTCGGCTGGATCAGCCTCAGCGCTTATTGGCAATCGGTTGTGCGGGGCGCCTTTCTGCTGGTCGTGGTAATCCTGCAGAGCCGCCTTGCCCGAAGGGTGCCGGCCTGAACCCGTCGGCTCCGGTGAATTCAAGGCCATGAAGGGCGAATGACGATGAGCGATGCGATCGAAAGCGCCGTGGTGTCCGGTGACGTCGACACCCTATACCGGGACGGCGTGGTTGGCCGAAAGGGTGCGTTTTCCCGCCAATGGGCGGAAGACATGCGGGACGACATCACCACCGCGTTCTGGGACGCCATCCAGCGTCCCGGCGGCGCCGTCACCCGCGGCCCTCGGCGGTGGTATGTGGAAATCCATCCGCAGAACATGCGCGGCTTCGTCGAACTCGTGACCCACCCATGGGTGGTCGGCATGTGCGAGGCCGTCCTTGGCCCGAAATACGAGATCGTGGAAATCGGCTTCGACACGCCCTTCCAGGGTGCCAAGAACCAGCCCTGGCACCGCGACTTCCCCTCGCCACCCGAAAGCTACGAGGGGCGCCGCATCACCTCGCTAGCCTTCAACCTGACGGGTGTCGACGTGACGGAGGAAATGGGGCCGTTCGAGGTCGCGCCCGGCACCCAGTGGGACGATGGCCGATCGTGGAAACATGAGATGTTCCCCCTCCGGGAACAGTGGGGGCGGTTCGAGGAACGGGCGACCCGCAAATTTCCGCAGATGGGCGACGTGTCCTGCCGCTCGGCCCTGACCATGCACCGGGGGACCGCCCACGCATCCCCCATCGCCCGCCCCGTCCTGGTGCTCGGCGTCGACGCACCCGGCGCGGGTCACGCGGCCCTGCACGACATGATGGTGACCCAGGACTATTACGACGCGCTGCCCGCCCGGGCGCGGGACCACCTGATTTGCCGCGTCTCGCCCGAACTCGTGCCGGTGACCCAGAAGCATGACATCGAGGGCTTGGTGATGGGGGCCGAGTGACACCAAACCAGATCGGTCGTGTTGCCCCCGGCGGAAGGCCAGCTCGATAGGGCTTGGTCGCCGTTCGATCAGCTGAACTTGGTTGCGCTTCGGCAACTCGCCTGATATCCGCCCCGAATTGGACCGGCCGCCCGTGCGGCGGGCGCTCGGGTTGATGCTTCGCCCCGCATCCCGCCGGGGGAGGCCAAGGCCTTCCAGTCATGTCGAGGATTCATGCGGCTTGCCCTCCCGCTCGCGAGCATTCTGGGCTTGGCGCTCGCCATTAGCCTTATCGCTTACTACGGGCTGGGATCGGTGGCCGTTGCCGTCACCTCGGTGGGCTGGGGCGCCCTTCTGGTTGCCCTTGTGCGGGTTGTGGAAACCAGCGGGGCCGGCCTTGCCTGGTGGTTCGTGTTGCCCGGGGCCTCGCGGCCGCTGATCAAGACCTGCATGCTGCTGCGCTGGCTTCGCGAGGCGATCAACTCGCTATTGCCCGTTGCCCAGGTCGGGGGCGACCTCATCGGGGCGCGTCTGCTCACCTTCTGGTCGGTGCCGGGCGGCACCGCCGGGGCCAGCGTCGTCGTCGACATCTTCGTTCAAACCGTGAGCCAGTTCTTTTTCACGCTCATCGGCCTCGCCTGCCTGATCCAGGCGGGGGGCGACACCGCCATCGTGCGTTGGGTGGCGATCGGCCTCGCCATTCTGGCGCCGGCGTTGATCGGTTTCTTCGTCGCCCAGCGGTTCGGCGGCTTCCACCTGCTTGAACGTGGCATGCTGCATCTGGCCAAGGATCCCCGTTGGGCGGCGCTCGCGGGCGTGTCGTCTTTGAACGAGCGCTTGCAGCAGATCTATCGCGAGCCGGCGCGCGTGGCCGTGGGATTCGCCATCCATTTCGCCATCTGGTTCGTCGGCGTGCTGGAGGTCTGGATCGCGCTGCGCTTCATGGGCTACCCGGTCGATTACCGCACCGCGCTCGTCATCGAGAGCCTTGGCCAGGCCGTGCGGGGAGCCGCCTTCGTGGTGCCGGGCGCCCTTGGGGTTCAGGAAGGCGGCTTCATCGCCCTATGCGCGGTTTTCGGCATCCCGGCCCCGACCGCCATCGCCCTGTCCCTGGTCAAGCGCCTGCCCGAAGTCGCGCTCGGCCTGCCCGGCCTCGTGATCTGGCAGTGGCTCGAAGGCCGCAACCTTCTGCGTCGCGCCAAACGGGATCGCGACGACGCGGCCCGTGCTCATTCCTGACAAAATCTTCGGCGTTATGGATCGGCCCGCGGCAAGGGCCGTGCAGCAGAGATCGACGATGATTCCTTTATCCAGACGGCAACTGATCGCGACGGCGATCCTCACCGCTGCGACCGCCGGCCCGGTGCTGGCGGCGGACCGGCCCTCGCTGCCCGTCGAGGATTTCTACAACGCCCTGATGGACGGGATGCGACATGCCCGGGAATGGAAGGTCAAGGGCCGCTACGACAATCTCGAGCCGGTGATGCTGAACAGCTTCGATGTTCCCGCCATGGTGAAGGTGGCGGTCGGCCGGGAGTTCGCGAGCTTGCCCGCCGACGATCAGACGCGGCTGCGCGAGTCGTTCGGCAAGCTGCTGGTCGCCAGCTTCGCGAGCGAGTTCGACGACTTCAAAGGCGAGAAGTTCACGATCGACGACACCGCGACCGACCAGGGCGACGGCAAGCTGATCCACACCAAATTCGTCGGCAACGGCGCGCCGGTCGACCTCAACTACCTCGTCCGCACGGACCGTGGGGCTTGGCGGATCGTCGACGTTTACCTCAACGGCACGATCAGCCAGTTGGCGACCTGGCGCTCCAAGTTCGGCGCGCTGCTTAAGACGGGCGGCGTGTCGGCCGTGCTGCAGGCCGTCGACGGGCAGACCGCGAAATACATGGCCGCCATCTGAGCGCGCTCGGCCTCATGGCGGGCGGGGTGGGCCTGCTGGCGGCCTTGGGCTGCATCTACACGCTCGCGGCCTGCTTCGCGCTGCGGGCTTACGCGAACCGCGCGGTCACGCCCGCGACCGCTTTTCCCTCCGTCACGATCTTGAAGCCCCTTTACGGCGACGAGCCGGGTTTGGCGGACAATTTGGCCAGCTTCAACCGGCAGGACTACCCGGCGCCTTTCGAGGTGGTCTACGGCGTTCGGGATGCGTCCGATCCCGCGGCCGCCATCGCCCGTGCGGTGATGGGCCGGTTCCCGGCGGTCCCGGCGCGCCTCGTGGTCGACCCTCGGCGTCATGGAGCGAACGGCAAGGTGTCGAACCTCATGAACATGGAGCCGGCCATCGGCAACGCCGTCGTGGTGCTGGCCGACAGCGACATGGTGGTGGGCCCGACCTACCTGCGCGACGTCGTCGGCGCCTTGCTGGCACCCGATGTCGGCCTGGTGACGTGCCTTTACCGGGGCCTGCCTTTGCCGGGTTTGTGGTCGCGGCTGGCAGTGCAGGGCATCGACTTTCATTTCCTGCCTGGCGTCGTGGTCGGCCTCGTCCTGAAGCTGGCGAAACCCTGCTTCGGTTCCACGATCGCGCTGCGCCGCGACACGCTTGCCCGCATTGGCGGTTTCGCGGCCTTCAAGGACGTGCTGGCCGACGACAACCTGATAGGGCAGGCCGTGCGCCGCCTCGGCTTGGCGGTGGCGATCCCGGCCCGCCCCGTCCTGGGGCATGTTTGCGCCACCACCAGTCCCGCCGCGCTGCTCCGGCAGGACCTGCGGTGGTCGCGCACCATCCGGGCCGTTGATCCAGGCGGTTTCGCGGGGTCGATCGTGACTAATCCGCTACCATTGGCAATCATCTCGTGGCTTTTCAGTGATTTTGGCCTTTGGGGCGGAACCCTGCTGGTCGCCACCCTTGCCTGCCGGCTGGCCCTCCAGTTACAGGTTAGACGATTCGTCGGCGCGGGGGCGAAAGGGCTTTGGCTCGGCCCAACGCGCGACATCTTCTCGTTCGTCGTCTTTATCGCGAGCTTTTGGCCGGGTTCGCTCCATTGGCGGGGCCACCAGTTCGCCGTTCAAGCCGATGGGACCATGGCCTCGACCGACTCGACAGGATCATGATGCGCACACTTTTTCTCCAAGCCCCTTCATTCGACGGTTTCGACGGCGGCGCGGGTTCGCGCTACCAGGCCAAACGCGAGATCAAGTCCTTCTGGTATCCGACCTGGCTGGCCCAGCCTGCCGCGCTGGTCGAACATTCGAAGCTGATCGACGCTCCCCCGCACAAGACCAAGCTCAGCGAGATCACCGCGCAGGCCAAGGACTTCGACCTCGCGGTGCTGCATACCTCGACGCCGTCCTTCGCCTCCGACATCAAGACCATCGAGGCGCTCAAGGCCGCCAACCCCAACCTCAAGGCCGGGCTGATCGGCGCCAAGGTCGCTGTCGAGGCGGACAAGAGCATGCAGGCGGCCCCGGTCGTCGATTTCGTGGCCCGCAACGAGTTCGATTTCACCATCAAGGATGTCACCGACGGCCAGTCCTGGTCGTCGATCCCAGGCCTGTCGTTCCGCAACGATTCAGGCGTGATCGTTCACAATAAGGATCGGGCGATCCTCGAAAACATGGATTCGCTGCCCTTCGTCACCCCGGTCTACAAGCGCGACTTGGTGATGGAGAATTACTTCATCGGTTACCTGAAGCACCCCTACATCTCGATCTACACGGGGCGGGGCTGCAAGTCGCGCTGCACCTTCTGCCTGTGGCCGCAAACCGTCGGCGGGCACCGCTACCGCACCCGCTCGGTCGACCACGTCATCGAGGAGATCGTCTGGGCGAAGAAGAACTTCCCACAAACCAAGGAATTCTTCTTCGACGACGACACCTTCACCGACAACATGCCGCGCGCCGAGGAGATCGCCCGTCGCCTCGGCAAGCTCGGTATCCAGTGGTCCTGCAACGCCAAGGCCAACGTGCCGCGCGAAACCCTGAAGGTCCTCAAGGAGGGCGGGTTGCGGCTGCTCCTCGTCGGCTATGAATCCGGCAACCAGCAGATCCTCCACAACATTAAAAAGGGCATGCTGGTCGAAACCGCAAAGCGCTTCACCAAGGATTGCCACGAACTCGGCATCGCCATCCACGGCACCTTCATCCTCGGCTTGCCGGGCGAGTCCAAGGAGACGATTCGCGAAACGATGAACTTCGCCCGCGAGATCAACCCCCACACCATCCAGGTGTCGCTTGCCGCGCCTTATCCCGGCACCTTCCTGTTCAATCAGGCGGTCGAGAACGGCTGGCTCGACGAGAAGAACGCCGAACTCGTCGACGACAGCGGTGTGCAGATCGCGCCATTGCATTATCCCCACCTCAGCCACACCGAGATCTTCGAGTCGGTGGAAACCTTCTACCGGTCCTTCTACTTCCGCTCGGGCAAGATCGCCTCGATCGTCGGTGAGATGGTGCGCAGTCCCGACATGATGAAGCGTCGCCTGCGCGAGGGTGTCGAGTTTTTCCACTTCCTCAAGGAACGCCGCAGCCTCGCCGCCTGAGGTCGTTCGCTGCGACCGCGCCTGTCTCCCCTTCTCGGCTCCCAAGCGGGCCGGGAAGGACGCTGTGACCCTTTGCCGTGAGAGACCTCGTCGTTACGGCCGATGATTTCGGCTTGTCGGTCGAGGTGAACGAGGCCGTCGAGCAGGCCCACCGCCACGGCATCCTGACGGCGGCGAGCCTCATGGTCGGCTCGCCCGCTAGCGGGGACGCGGTCGAGCGGGCCCGCCGCCTACCGGGCTTGCGGGTTGGCCTTCATCTCACCCTGATCGAAGCCGCGCCGGTGCTCGCGCCGGAGTTGATCCCGGACCTCGTGGACGCCACGGGCCTGTTTCGCGCCAACATGGCGCGGAGCGGTGCCGCCATGTTCTTCCTGCCGTCCGTGCGCCGGCAGCTGGTGGATGAGATCGATGCCCAGTTCGCGGCCTTCGCCCGGACAGGCCTGCCGCTCGACCACGTCAACGCCCACAAGCATTTCCACCTGCATCCGACCATTGCCGGCGCCCTGATCGCCGTGGGTCATCGCTACGGAATGCGGGCCGTGCGGGTGCCGGCCGAGCCGGTCGGGATCGTGCGCCGCGTCGACCGGGCGGCGCCCTCCCTCATCCCGGCCATCACGGCGCCGTTCACCCACATGCTCGGCGCCCGCCTGCGCCGTGCCGGGCTGAGCGTGCCCGATCAGGTGTTCGGCCTTGCCTGGTCGGGCGCCATGGTGGCGGAGCGCCTTGTCGCCGTGCTGGACAGGCTGCCGCCCGGGCTGACCGAAATCTACACCCATCCGGCGACAACGGGCGGCTTCCCGGGCTCGGCTCCCGGCTATCGCTACGCCGATGAAGCTGCGGCCCTCGTCGACCCTGCGGTCAAGGCCGCGGCCGCCCGGAGCGGCGCGGTTCTGGGCGGCTTCTCGGATTTCGGCTGACCGCTGACGAGACCAATCGGCCTCGACTTCGGGAACGGGTGTATCTTACGCCGCGCTTTTCACCGCTTCGCGAGCCGGGCCTGTCGCCCTCTTACGCGGCGGTCCCATCAGGGCGGTTTGGAACACCACGGCCATGAACAGCGTGCAAATCAACGAGAGAGCCAGCAGTTCCCCCATGGACGAGGTTCCCGGGTGGCTCGACGCCCAAAGGCTGCCAAAGGCTACAGCGGTGCAAAGCGCGCTGAAGAACACCGCGCGGGTCAGGCTGGAGGTCAGCATGCTGGTTTCCCCCGCGCGCCAAGCGAGCACGAAGTAGATCTTGAAAGCGACGCCCAGGCCCAGCAGCAGCGGCAGCGCGATGATGTTGGCGAAGTTGAGCGGCAAGCCGATCAGCACCGAGATTTCCAGCGTGAGAATGCCCGCGAGAAGCAAAGGTACGAGGGTCAGCAGCATGTCGGAAACGCGCCGCAGCACCACGACCAGCAAGAGGGCGATGGAACCCAGCGCCCAGGCTCCGGCTTCGATGAAAGCCCAGATGACGGTGCGGCCTGAATCCTGGATGAGGATCGGTTCGCCGGTCGCATCGGGAGCCACGCCTTTCACAGCGTCGCTGAAGACACGCAGGTTCTCGTTGCTGTTATTTAGGTTTTTCGGAAACACTTCCACGCGGGCCTGATTGTCGGCCGAAACCCAGTTCAGCGCGAGGCCCTTCGGCAGTTTGTCGATGGAGATCGGCGCGTCCACCGACAGGCTGTCCTTGATTTGGCCGAGCAGGATGCCCAGCGAGGGGAGCAACGCCTCACGGGCCAGTTGCCGCAGGGCAGGATCGGCCGTGCTGAGCTTCGCGGCGGCCTGGGAGAACCGGGTCGCCGCCTCGGCGTCCGGGCCGCTTCCCTTGATGGCCGCCCGATTGGCGTAGTCGGCCAGCGTCTTCAGCCCGGTCTGATCCTGCTCGTCGCTGGGCGCGGGCTTGCGGTTTGGCGGGTTCAGGGTCGCGCCAAGAACATCGGCCGCGTCCTTGATGATGGCGATCTTGGCGTCCTGGTCCGCCGGCACGAAGCTTTGCAGCGTCATCACATGATCGACTTCCGGCAGCTTGGCGACCCGTTCGCCGACGCCCGCCGCGTCGGCGAGGTTGGGGCGGAGGATCTGGATCGTGTTGCTGTTTGTGTTCGGGTCCTTCATGAGGTCCAGCAACGTGGCGACCGATTCAACCTTGGAACTGTTGAGGTTCAAGGGGTTGAAGTCGAAACGCAGGTTGCGCAGCACCGGCGTCATGGCAAGAACCACCAGCAAGGTGCCACCGATCACCAGCACGCGGTGGTTCTTGAGGAAATCGTCGACGGGCGCCAGGGCCGTGTAACCGACTTCGCGGGTTTCCGACGGGGGATGCAGCACCGTGATCAGCGCCGGCAACACCGTGATGCTCACCAGGAACGCGATGATCATGCCGTTGCCGGCGATCAGGCCGAGTTCTGAAACACCCTCGTAGTCGGTCGGCAGGAAGGAATAGAAGCCCGCCGCCGTCGCCACCGCGGCGAGAAGCAGGGGCCGGCCGGCCTTGCCGCCCGCCGAAACGATTGAATCGATCAGGTCCGGGTTGTTGAACCGTTCGTGCCGGTAGCGCACGCTGAACTGGATCCCGAAATCGACGCCGATACCGATGAACAGCACCGCAAAGGCGATCGAGATCAAGTTGAGGGCACCAACCAGCATGAAGCCGACCGCCGCCGTTAGCAGCAGCCCCATGACGGTGCTGGCGAAGACGGCGACGATCAGGCGACCTGATTTCAAAGCAAGCCATAGGATCAGCAGGACGGCCAGCACGGTCAGCACGCTGTTCAGCGCGAAGCCGTCCTTGACGGTGCCGAACTCCTGGTCGTTGAGCGGAATGGGCCCCGTGAGGCGGACCTTGACGCCGGTTTCGGGCGTGAGGCGAAGCTCGGTGACCGCCTTCTCGATCGCGTCTGTGGCGGCTTCCCCTGGCTCCAGGTTGCCGTAGTCGAGCTTGGGCTTGATGCGGATGAAACGCCGACGGCCGTTCTCGCTTGTGACCTGGTCGTTCGCTCCGGGCTTGTTGTTGAACAGCGCCTGCCAGGAAAATGGAACGGACTTTCCGTCAAGCGCGGCTTCGAGCGTCACGGTGAACTTGCGGAAGGCGGGCGCCACCTGGGCGAGTTCGGCCCGGCCCTGCTCCACCCCGGCGCCGAGCAGCGACACCGCGTTGGAGAACCCGCGCAGGCTTTGATCGTTGGCGAGGGTGCTGAGAAGTGGCTGGGCCTTGATGAGTTGGTCGGCGGCGTCCTGAACCTCGTCGGTGCTCTTGAACAGCAGTCCGTTTTTGCGGAAGAAGGTCTCCTCATCGGGAAGCTCAACGAAATCGAAGTCCGGCTTGCCGTGCAGGGCGGCCACGAGGCTCGTCGCGGCAGCCTGGGCGCGCTCGGCCGTCACGCCGTCGATCACCACGAGGATGAGGTTGCTGTTTTGCGGAAAAGCGTTGTTCAGCGCCGTTTCGCGCTGCCGCCAGGGCAGGTCCAACGAGATCAGCTTGCTGCTGTCGGTGTTGATCGCGAAATGCTTGACCGAATAGAAGGCGGCCCCGGCCGAAAGCAGAGTGGCGACGAGCAGAACCATCATGGCATGCTGGCAGCATGCCGAAACGATCCGCTGAACGATTCGAGTCAGCATAAGGTGGTCACTGTCCGTTATTTTCGTTTGGTCTTGTCGATAGGCGATACCGCTACGCGGGCGAACCCCGTTTTGCAAGGTTTGCGCCCCGTCGCCCGCCAAAACGCCTTGTCACGGCGCCCGCCCGGGACTTAAGCAGTTGCCCCGGTTGCATGGGCGTCCATCAGGGTGGAGCCGAGGGGTCCCTACATGGTATCAACGGCCAAGCGCATCCTCGTCGGCCTCGTGGGCGCCCCGCACGGCGTGCGCGGCGAGGTGCGGGTCAAATCCTACACCGACACGCCAACCGCCATCGGGCGCTACCGGCCGCTCTTGTTGGAAGACGGGCGGTCAATCGATATGCTGAATCTCCGCGCTCTGAAGGACGACATGGTTGTGGCACGCTTCAAGGGCGTCGACACGCGCGAGGCCGCCAGCGCCCTGACGAACACGCAGCTTTACGTCGATCGTGCGGTTCTGCCGCCGCCCGACGAGGAGGAATTCTACCAGGCGGACCTCATCGGTCTGCGGGTCGAAACCGATGACGGCGCCCTTGTGGGTCATGTCCTGTCGATCAACAATTATGGAGCGGGCGACCTTCTCGACGTGGGTCGGCAGGACGGCGGTGGCGTGCTGGTGCCGTTCACCAAGGCCTTTGTGCCCGTGGTGGACGTCGCCGCCGGCCGCCTAGTGGTGACAGCCGAAGCCTTGGTCGAGGATGACGCGGCCGGCCCCTCCGACGACGAGCGGCCCTGATGTGGCGCGCCACGGTTCTCACCCTGTTTCCCGAGATGTTTCCCGGCCCGCTCGGCCTATCGCTCGCCGGGGAAGCCCTCGGGCGGGGAGTGTGGGAGATCGAGGCGGCCGACATCCGGCGGCATGGCCTGGGTCGGCACCGCGCGGTCGACGACACGCCCGCGGGCGGCGGGGCCGGCATGGTGATGCGGGCCGACGTGGTGGCGGCCTGCCTCGACGCTACGGTTCCGGCGGGTGACCCCCGGCCGCGTCTTTACATGAGCCCGCGCGGCGCCCCGTTGACGCAAGGCCGGGTGCGGTCGCTCGGCCATGGGGCAGGGGTGGTGGTGCTGTGCGGTCGCTACGAGGGGGTGGACGAGCGAGTCGTCGCGGCGCGCGGCTTCGAGGAGGTTTCGATCGGCGACTACGTCCTGTCGGGGGGCGAATTGGCGGCGCTGGTTCTGATCGACGCCTGCGTGCGGTTGCTGCCCGGCGTCATGGGAGCGGCGGCCTCGGGCCTTGAGGAAAGTTTCGAGAACGGCTTGCTGGAATATCCGCACTACACCCGCCCGCGCCAGTTCGAGGGGCGGGACATCCCGGCCGTCCTGCTGAGCGGCGACCACGGGAAGATCGCGGCCTGGCGCCGCGCGGAAGCGCTGCGGCTGACCCGCGAGCGCCGGCCCGACCTCGTCAAAGACGGGCCGGCGCTCGTATAACCCGCTCGGCTTCAGGGTTCATAGACGTTTGGCTGGCAGCCTGCCGGCATGCCGGACAATGCGTCGACTTCCCTTGACATGGGCCTGCGCCAAGCGGCTTGGCTGACCCGCGATCGCGCGACGGCCTATTGCAGGATCCTCGCCGCCCTGATGGCTGGCAGCGCTTTCCTCTGGACGGGGATCGCCCTGGCGCGCGGGGGGTGGGACCTGTCCGGCACGACCCTTGGCGCCGATTTTTTGTGCTTCTGGACCGCCTCGCGGTTCGCCCTCACGGGAGCGGCCGCTTCGTCCTACGATCCCGCCCTCCACCATGCGCTGGAGCGGGCGACCTTCGGCGGGGCCGACCCCGGATACTATGCCTTCCTTTACCCGCCCATCTGCCTCCTGATCTGCCTGCCGCTCGGGCTCATGCCGTATTTTGCCGCGCTGCTGGCCTGGGTGGTAACGACCGGGTCCGCCTACGCCTGGGTGATCTGGCGGGTTCTTGGCCGGGAAAAACCGACGATGCTGGCCATCCTGGCCTACCCGGCCGTGCTTCTGACCGCGTCGCACGGGCAGAACTCCTTCCTCAGCACGGCCCTTTTCGGCGGCGGACTCCTGCTGTTGACGAGCCGGCCGGCGCTGGCCGGCCTCCTGCTGGGGTCGTTGGCGTTCAAGCCGCAACTCGGGCTCCTGATCCCGCTTTTCCTGCTGGCGGGCGGATATCGGGTCACGTTCGCGGCGGCCTGCGCGGCCGTCACTGCCCTGGCGGCCTTGTCGGTGGCCATTTTCGGGGTGGATACCTGGCAGGCCTTCGTCAGGTCGCTGCCGTTGGCGCGCATGACGCTCGAACAGGGCTTGGTCGAGCCGGAAAAGCTGCAAAGCTTTTTCGCGGCAGTCCGCCTGTGGAACGGCAGCTTGCCGACGGCCTATGCGGCCCAGGCGCTCAGCGCCCTGGTGGCCGGCGTGGCGATGACGGTGCTGGTTCGCCGCGGGACGACGCCCCTGGCAGGCGGCGCGGTGCTCGTCACGGGCACGCTGCTCGTCACGCCCTATGTGCTGGATTACGACCTGACGCTCCTAGCCATTCCCCTCGCCTGGACCTTCACCCAGGCGCGACGAACCGGCTTCCTCCCCTACGAGAAAGTCGCCCTCTTGGCGGCTTTCGTGTTGCCGCTCCTGTCGCGCTCGGTCGCGGCCAACTTCGCCGTGCCCCTCAGCCCCGTCGTCATCCTGTCGCTCTTCGGCGTGGTTTGTCGGCGTGCCTCCATCGCCGCGGGCGCAGTCGACGCCGTTCGGGAGGGAGGCGGCGCCTAGCGAGCCGTCAGGTCCGCAACAGGCTGAGGTCCGTCGGCGGCCCGCATCGCGCGGACAACAAGTTGCCCCACCCGCAGGGCCGCCAGTCCGGTCGCCAGGAGGCCCAGCGCGAGGCACCCGATGCGCGCCGCGCCCAGGCCGTCGGTCCAGGCTGCAAGGGCCGCATCGGCGAAACGGCCCATCAAAACATAGCCCAGGAGGGCCGGCAGCGAGGCCAACGTGCCGAGCACGTAGGGCAGGGTGCCCATCGAGGTCAGGCCCAGGGCGTAGCTCGTCGCCGCGAAAGGCATCACCGGGGAAGCCCGGAGCAGGCAAACGAGCTTCCATCCGTCTCGCGCCACCATGCGGTCGAGGACCTGCAGTCGGGGTCGGGCGGCCAGAACGTGGGCGCGGGCCGGGCCGAAAAGCCTGCGGCTGATCAGAAAGGTGAGGAGCGCACCGGCGAGCGTGCTTCCAGCCGCAACGACGGACCCGAGCGCGACGCCGTAGACGGCGCCTGCCGCCACCCCGACGAGGGACGCCGGGAGCAACCCGCTGGCCGCGATCAGCACCTGCGCGGCGATGGCCAGCGTCAAGCCGGCGGGACCGGCGTGACGCACCACCTCCATGGCGGGGGCGACCAGGGTTGTCGCAAAGTCCGAACGTAGGACGGCGGCGGCCGAGCCGCCCAGGATCAGGACCGCCGCGAAGCCCGCCCCCAGGCCGATCCGGAGCGTCACGCTGCGACCGGCCGGCCGTCGACGAGACAGCGACCCGCACCTTGCTCGAAAAGACCGGATCGTGACAGGCCGAAACGTTGCAGCCTGAAATCGACGCAGGTCCTCAGCACGCCGAGCCCGTAGGTGATGCTGCGCGACAGGTTGATGGAGGAGGCTTCCTCGAAGTAGCGCGTCGGACAGGAAATTTCCCCGACCCGGAAGTCGAAGTAGATCGCCTGCGCGAGCATCTGGTTGTCGAACACGAAATCGTCCGAGCAGGTCATCAGAGGCAGCTTTTTCAGCACCTCGCGGCTCCAGGCCCGGTAGCCGCTGTGGTATTCGGACAGCTTCTGCCCGACCATCCAGTTCTGGACCAGCGTAAGACAGCGGTTGGCCAGGTATTTGTAGACCGGCATGCCGCCTTTCAGGGCGCCCACGCCCAGGATGCGCGATGCCAGCACCACGTCGTACTCGCCGGACGTGATCATCGAGGCCATCGCGGTCACGAGCCTCGGGGTGTATTGATAATCGGGGTGCAGCATGATGACCACATCCGCCCCGCGCGCCAGGGCGGCGGCGTAGCAGGTTTTCTGGTTGCCGCCGTAGCCGCGGTTATTGTCGTGCTGGATAGTGTGGATGCCGAGCCGGCGGGCCAGCGCGGCCGTTTCATCGGAACTCGCGTCGTCGGTGAGAATGACTTCGTCGACGATATCTTTGGGGATTTCGTCGAAGGTCTTCTGCAGCGTCCGTTCCGCGTTGAACGCCGGCATGATGACGGTGATCTTCTTGCCGTGAAGCATGGCCGCTCGCTTTTCCCTGGCCATCCACGGTCGCCTGGAAGCGATCGCTCCCCTTTGCACGCCGCCGCAGCCCGGTGCGACAATTTCCAAGCAGAAGATGGAGGAGCCGTTAAGAGATTGTCGATCGGGTAACGAAGTGGCGCCCATCGCTCAAGATGCCAAACGCTTGGTTATCGGATCAATAAGGATCCTTTGCGGATGCGGCCAGTCCGGAGCGCAACCCGTTCGCCCGTCGGCCGCATGGGCCCTCTCCGCGCCGGCAAGCCGAACATCGTGGTGCTCTTACCAGCGCGAACCGCCAAGGCCTCGCGCGGCGAGACGAGCGGCGACCCGCCTCCCAGGCGCGTACATCCGCTTTATCGCGACAAGGCGACCCGGTGATGCCGAGCCGCCCGCACCCCGCGTCTTTTCGGCCCAGGGCAGCCCGGTGGCGCCACCGCCAGCATGCGATCTCGGCCACCGTCGCCGGGCGTTCGCACGATGACAGGAACACCACGTGACACGGCGGCCTCAGCGTCGCCGCGAAGCCGTCCGTGCCGAGGGTCGATCAAAGCCCGTCGAACAAGGCCGTCGACAGGTAGCGCTCGGCAAAGGAAGGAATGATCACCACGATCCTCTTGCCCGCCATGCCGGGGCGCAGGCCGATTTCAAGCGCCGCCGCGACCGCACCGCCGGACGAGATGCCGATGGGAATACCCTCCACCCGGGCAACGTGGCGGGCCATGTCGAACGAGGTCTGGTTGCTCACCGTCACCACCTCGTCGATCACCGCGCGGTCGAGCACGGCGGGAACGAAGCCGGCGCCGATCCCCTGGATCTTGTGGGGGCCGGGCTGCCCGCCGGACAGGACGGGCGAGTCTTCCGGCTCGACGGCCACGACCCGTACCCCGGGCTTGCGCGCTTTCAGCACCTCGCCCACCCCGGTGATGGTG
>CALMOK010000196.1 GCA_937871825.1 uncultured Alphaproteobacteria bacterium | reverse complement strand
AGACCCAGGGCCAGCCCGACTACCTCGACGTCACCGTCGAGGAACCAGAGGCGGGGGACGCGCTGGCCGGGGAGGACGCCGGGGAAGACGGCGCCGTGTTCGACAAGGGCGCCTTCGGCGAGGATGGCGACCTTTACGAACAGGCCGTCAAGGTGGTGCTGCGCGACAAGAAATGCTCGACGAGCTACATCCAGCGCCGCTTGTCGGTCGGCTACAACAAGGCCGCCTCGCTGGTCGAGCGCATGGAAAAGGAAGGCATCGTCGCCCCCGCCAACCACGCCGGAAAACGCGAGATCCTGATCTACAGCCGGGATATGCGGACCATCAACATCGACCTGCCGGACGAGGCCGAGGAGGCTTGACCATCGGAGGACCTGATCATCCATACAGGAGGCCCGATCCGTCCCGAAAGGGTCTGGCCTCCTGGTCCAGGCAGTCAGGTCAAAGCTGCGCGCAAACCCCGCACGAGGTGATGATCGAGGGCGAGACAGGCGTCACGCCCGGGTCCGGCACCGTTTGCAGGATCGTGGGATCGAACACGTCCCACTGGATAGACCCGCTAAGGGCATCGACGTAAAGGTCGAAGCGGCGGGCCGGTGGGGTGCGCGGGTCGCCCGGGCACGGGCCGCCATGCTTTTCGAGCACGATCACCTCCGTCGCCTCGCCCACGGCCTTTGGCCCGCGAATGAAGGTCGAGCAGGCCAATTGCTGCGGGGTCAGCAATCCATGATCGATGATCGCCAGCTTCGCCACCCGGAAAGCCGCCGTCGGCCTGATCACCAGGGGCCGAGCGCGCTTTGCGAAGGCGGGCGATGTGACGAGAAGGCCGAGAACGGCCGCGAACAGGATCGGGGTGCGCATCGAGGCACCATAGAACGCCCTCGTTCCATGGTCCAGACGTCTCGATCGGGTTCAGTCGGCGCCAGGATCCCCCGCGAGGCCGGCGCCAGCGATGCCCGCCAGCACGGCGGATTCGTCGTTGTCCGACGTGTCGCCCGACGCCCCGACGGCGCCAAGCAGTGTCCTGTCCGCATCGAACACCAAGACGCCGCCGGGGACCGGCACCAGGGCGCCGCCCGCCGCATGCGTCACGGCCGCCACGAAAAAGGCCTGCTCGACCGCCCGCTTGGCGATGGAGCGTGACCCCATGCCCAGCGCCAGCGCCCCATGCGCCTTGCCGTGCGCGATCTCGAACCGCTTCAGCGACGTGCCGTCCTCGGCGGCGCTGGCCTTCACGGTGCCGCGGGCGTCGAGCACCACCACCACCATCGGTTTCAATCCCATCTGGCGGGCATGCTGCAGCGTGCCGGCGACGAGCGATTGCGCGTGCGGGAGGGTCAGCGTCATCGGTCGGGTTCCTCATCGGTGCGGCGGATGCAAGGACTCCTACACCGGGCGCGCGCGGTGTGGTAGATCGCATCCTCATTCTCGCCGGGCTCGCCTCCCGGCCGCCGCCATTGGTTCAAGGTGCCAGCGAGGAACAGGCCCGATGAACATCCCGGCATGAACCTGCCCGGTACGCCGACCCTCGACCAGTTGCGCGTCCTTCTGACTGTGGTCGATACCGGAAGCTTCGCGGCGGCCGGCCGGAAGATGGGTCGCGCCGCCTCCGTCATCAGCTACACCATCGCCAACCTCGAAGCCCAACTGGGCATGCTGCTCTTCGACCGGGAAGCGACCCGCAGGCCCCGGCTCACGCAGGCGGGCCATACCGTGATGGCGGAAGCCCGCAGAGTGGCGGACGGCATCGACGGCCTCCGGGCCAAGGTGAAGGGCATGCTGCACGGGCTCGAGGCCGAGGTCGCCCTCGTGGTCGACGTCATGCTGCCCACCACGCGCCTGATCGACGCCTTGCGGGCCTTCCAGGTCGAATTCCCGACCGTGTCGTTGCGCTTGCGCGTCGAGGCGCTGGGAGCCGTCACCCAATTGGTGCTGGACCGTACGGCCGCCATCGGGGTCAGCGGCCCCCTGAACATCGGCGTCGACGGGTTGGAACACGTGGCTGTCGGGGCCGTCGAACTCATTCCTGTCGCGGCGCCCGACCATCCGCTGGCCCGCTCGGGGGTGAACGAGCCCGGTGCGGCCCGCGACCACATCCAGCTCGTCTTGACCGATCGCTCCACGCTGACGGCCGGCCAGGAGTTTTCCGTTATCGGCCGAAGAACCTGGCGGCTCGCCGACCTGAGCGCCAAACACGCCCTGCTGCTGGCCGGTATCGGATGGGGCACCATGCCGGCCCCGGTCGTGGAGGACGACCTTCAAAGCGGGCGGTTGGTCGCGCTCCGGCTGCCCGATTGCCACAGCCAGAACTTCCAGTTCGACGTGATCTACCGCAGTGATTCGCCGCCAGGTCCGGCCGCCGCCTGGCTGATCGGCCGTCTGGTTGCACAAATAACGAGTTAACCCGATCCGATCATTCGTTTCAAAGGCAGTGAACCGTTTGCCTGTCGGCGCGTAACGATGATGGAACGATTGGAGCGGCGTTGATGCAGGATAGCGAAATGAGTCTCGCGGGGCGTGCCTTCATGCTCGTTGAGCAGTCTCGGGGCTTGATCCATCGAAGCCGGGCCTTGCGCGATGCTTTGAAAAGCATCGGCGACACGCGCCAGATGAGTTTCTCCGTTGGACGAAGAGGCATGATCGAAGCGTTGGGATCGGCCCTCCGCACATGACGAGGAGGCGATCAGCCTGGCAGCCGGATGATGGCAACGGCTTGCCCCATTGATCGGGCGGCCGTGACAGATCCTTCGCCGATGTCATCCTGGCGTGAGCAGCGAAATGAGCGATCGCGGTTGCGGCTCACCAAGGCCCTGCCGCCAGTCTTTCCCGCCGTTGTGCTTCGCCACGCATTGGCGCGACCCCTGGTTCCGCCTCAGCCGAGACTGGCCGTCGAGAGTTACTGGCGGACCCATCCTATCCGGGCCGACAGGTTGGCAAGGGCGCTCGCGGTCCGGAGCGGCACGCCCAAAGATTGGGCCTGGACTGTCAGAACCCCGTCGCGGGCCGATCCCGCGCCTTTCCGAAGCCCGCCGGCACCCTATCGCGACCTCGCCCACGCGCGCGGCCCGGGTCATTGCTGCGTATGCGGTCAGCCCGTCTACCGGCTAGGCTGGCATCGCGACCTTTGGGGAGACGGGCGGCCCAACGCGCGTGCCAAGTGGCACGCCTGCTGCGTGGCAGCCTGGAAAACATGGGTGGCGCCCGCTGCCCAGATCGCGCTTCTTCGAAAAGTCCAGCGTCGCCGTTGCGCCCTGACGGGTGCCCGCCTTTTACGCGACGCCGAGGTCGATCATCGCGTTCCGCTCTTCGCGGTATGGCGCGACCACCGCGGCCGTCCCTGGCCCGAGCTTCTGGCCTTCTGGGGTTTTTCCAACCTGCAGGCCATCAACCGGGCGGCGCATCGGACAAAATGCGCCGCCGAGGCCGGTGAGCGGGCGTCGAGCCGGACCACGGCCGGCGGATCGCCCCCTACATGAAGATGTTTTCGCCCTTGATGTCGGTGTAGAGCGAGGCGACCTTGTCGGCATATCCGTTGTAGATCAGCGTGGGACGGCGCTCGCTGGTGCCGATCACCTCCTCGGTGGCCTGGCTCCAGCGCGGGTGCGGCACATCCGGGTTCACGTTGGCCCAGAACCCGTACTCGTTGTCGGCGAGACCTTGCCAGAAAGTCGTTGGGCGCTTGTCGGTGAACGTGATCTTGGTGATCGATTTGGCGGACTTGAAGCCGTATTTCCACGGCAAGGCCAGCCGTAGCGGCGCCCCCATGGCCTTGGGCAAGGGTTTGCCGTAGGCGCCCGTGACCATGAAGGCGAGATCGTTGTTGGCTTCCGCCATCGTCAGTCCTTCGACATAGGGCCAAGGGTAGACGAAGCTTTTCTGACCTGGTGCCATCTTGGGATCGAGAAAGGTTTCGACCTGCATGTATTTCGCCGAGCCGAGCGGCTTGGCGAAATCCACGAGGGCCTTGACGGGAAAGCCCGTCCACGGGACCGTCATGGACCAGGCCTCGACGCAGCGATGACGATACAGGCGTTCTTCAAGGGGCATCGCCTTGATGAGGTCGTCGATGGCGACCTCCTTGGGCTTGTCGACCATTCCGCCGATCTGCACCGACCAGGGCCGGATCTTGAGGGCCTGGGCTGACTCCGAGATATGCTTGGATTCGCCGAATTCGTAGAAGTTGTTGTAGTTGGTGTTGGCCGATTCCAGCGTCACGGGCCGGTCGATCGTATAGGCCGGGTTGGATTTGGCAGGGTAGAGCGAAGCCGACGGATCGGTGTCGGCGGCGAAAGCCGGTCGTCCACCGGCCACCATCAAACCCCCGGCGAGGGCTGCGCCGCCCGCCACGAAAGCCCGGCGGTTGAGGAAGACGTGTTCCGGCGTCGCTTCCCGCTCGGCGATGAACGACGTGTCTCGGTTTCGGATGAGCATGGGATGATCCTGCGGTTTGTCAGCGCCCGACTGTTCGTATGGTCATGTGGGTGGTGCCAACCCCAATGAACAGATACGAAACCTCGCCCGTCATGGTTACGGTGCCGGGAGCGATTTGTTCGAGACGGTCGTCGAACGACAAGGTCCAGGTCTGGCCGGATGGCAGGCGGGTGCGGGCTGTGTACCGCATTCGGATCGCCTCGCCATCCGTCTCGATCGTCGCATCGCCGACGAGGTCGTCCCGATGCCCCACGTAGCGGTCCGGTCCGGTCCTGTCGAAGTGCCAAACGATGTGCTTCTTCTCGCCATCGGCATAGGCCAGGTCTTCCAATAACGCGCCGTGTGGTCCTTCCCAGGTGGCCAGCATCGTCGCCGTGAAAGTCCGGCGGGTTCCTTCGCGCTTGTTGTCGACCGTGCCTTGGCCCTCGAAACGGCCGTTGAAGAAGCTTTCGAGCCGCAAGGGCTCCGCATGGGCCGGTTGGTCGAGGAGGCCTTGCGCGAGAAGGGCGGCGAGACCGACAAGGGCGCGCTTCACGAGGCCACCTCGCGGCCCCTTACCGACATGGCGATGGCCCAAAGGGTGCGCAGCGCGAGGCTTTGGGCAAGGTCCGGCGCCAGCCTGGCCTTGCCGATCGCCTCGCCGAGCCGCATGACGGCGCGACCGAGGGCTTCCCCGCTGGCCCGCTTGAGCTGGCGCTCGACGGCGGATTTGCGCTTGAACGAGACGCCGACCCGGCTGCCGCTCGCCAGGACGTGATCGAGCGAGGATCCGGCCATCAGGTCGAGCTTGGCCCGATGCAGCCAGGTCGCGTGCCGAAGCGCGGCGCCGAGCAGCACGCCAGCCTCGGCCGGTGTGCCGATGACCCGCCGGCCCGCTTGTTCGATGGCGGTGAAATCGCCCGTGAAGGTCGCGTCGATCAACGCGTCGGTGGCCTGCGCCGAGGCGTCCGCCACCACCGCCTCGACGTCGTCCGTCGTGATGGAGGCGCCGCCATGGGCGTAAAGCGTCAGCTTGGCCATTTCGCCCCGGCTCGCCATGCGGTCGCCCCCCAGCAGCGCCTGCAGCATCTGCTTGGCGTCGGGATCGACGCGCAGCCCGGCCGCTTCCGCCTCGGCGTCGATGAGGCGGGCGAGGTCGCGCTCGTCGTCGGGGTAGCATTCGATCGCGACGGCCGTCTTGGCCCGCTCGAACAATTTGCGGAGCGGCGCGTCCTTCTTGAGCGCGCCCGCCTCGATCACCACGGGGCAGGGCGAGCCGGACGATAAGTGGTGTTCCAGCGCCGGGATGACGTTCCGGGCGCCCGCGTCGAGGAGGATCGCCCGCCGGCCGCCGAACAGCGGAATAGTGTTGGCCTCGTCGGCCAGCCGGCCGGGGTCGCTGGCAACGTCCTCGTTGGTGAGCCGCACCATCTGGAACGGGTCGCCCGGGTCGTCGACCAGCGCCTTGGCGACGCGGCGCGCCCGCTCGCTGACGAGCCCGAGGTCGCTGCCAAAGACGAGGTAGGCCAGGAAGCCCGAAACCTCGCCGGCGAGGAAACGATCGCCCTCGTGGCTCTTGATGGCGACCACCGGGCTAGACCGGTATCCGGGCGGGGAAGCGCGACTTCACCGCTCGGCCAGCGCCGACGACACCCGGATCGAAATCTGGTCGGCGAGGGTCCGGGCGTCGCGGATCTCGGCGTCCTGGGCGGCACGGATGTTGGCGAAGCGCTGTTCGGAGCGGTTGTAGGTGGCGGCCATCGTCACCGTTCCCTTGGTGACGGGCGCGTCACCGCCGACCGGCGTCAGCACGTAGTCGGCCTCGATCACCACGGTGGCGGCCGAAGCCCTGCGGGTCACCACGTCCACGAGGGCGGTTTGCACACGCTCCCGCGTCGCCACGCTCAGGCGGTACTTGGGCACAGGATGGGACCCCGTGCCGTTGAGGTCGGTGATCAGTTGGTCCTGCAGGTAATGGCCGAGGCGGTCGGGAATCGGGTCGACCGCGACGGCCTGGAGTTCGCCCACCAAGCGTCCGTTCAGGCTGCCATAGAGCGGCGTCAAGCAACCCGAAAGGCCGAGCGAGGTCGCGATGATCACCGCCGGCGCCCCCAGGCGGCGCCAAGGGGTGCATGCGTCAAGCCACGACATTGACGATCCTCAGCGGCACGACGATCACCCGCTTGGGGACGCGCCCCTCCAAGGCGAGCCGCACGACATCGAGCGTCAGGGCCGCGGCCGTGACGGCGTCGGCGTCGGCGTCACGGTTGATCGTGAGGTCCGCCCGCTTCTTGCCGTTGATCTGCACCGGCATGGTGACGACGTTCTCGACCGTCAGGGAATGGTCGGCGACGGGCCAGGGCGTCGCTGACACCAGGGTGTCGTGGCCGAGCATCGCCCAGGCGGTTTCTGCCAGGTGTGGCATGAAGGGCGCCGTGATCTGCACCAGGATGCCGGCCGCTTCCCGGAAGGCCGCGCCAAGCCCGGGCGCAAGCTCGGGACTGTCTACCGCGCCGATGGCGGCCGAAAGCTGGTTCGACAGGTCGTAGATGTGGGCCACGCAGCGGTTGAACCGCAGGCGCCCGATATCCTCCCCGACGCGGATCAAGGCCTTGTGGGCCGCCTTGCGAACCAGCAGCGCGGCATCGCTCGTTCCCAGCGAAACAGCCGCGCGCGGCCCGGCAGCCTCGACCAGTTCGCCCACGAGGCGGAACAGCCGCTGCACGAACTTGCCGGCCCCTTGCACGCCTTCCTCGGTCCAGATCACGTCGCGGTCGGGCGGGCTGTCGCTGAGCACGAACCAGCGGGCCGTGTCGGCCCCGTAGGCCTCGATGATCTCGTCGGGGTCGACGATGTTGCGCTTGGACTTCGACATCTTCTCGATCGAGCCGATGCCGACGGGCGCACCCCCGTCGAGCTTGAAGGCCTGCCGGGCCGCCCCCACACCCTCGAAGCGGATCTCGTCCGGCGCCACCCAGGCCCCATCCTCCGACTTGTAGGTTTCGTGAACCACCATGCCCTGCGTGAACAGCCCGGCGAAGGGCTCGTCGAGGTCGAGTAGCCCGACCTTGCGCATGGCGCGGGTGAAGAAGCGGGAATAAAGCAGGTGCAGGATCGCGTGCTCGACCCCGCCGATATACTGGTCGACCGGCAGGAACCGGTTGGCGACGCCGGGTGTCGTCGGATTTTCGGCGTTCCACGGATCGGTGAAGCGGGCGAAATACCAGGATGAATCCACGAAGGTGTCCATCGTGTCGGTTTCGCGCCGCCCCGCGCCGCCGCACTGCGGGCAGGGCACGTTTCGCCACGTGGGATGGCGGTCGAGCGGGTTGCCGGGCTGGTCGAACGTCACGTCGTTGGGAAGCGTCACCGGAAGGTCGGCGAGCGGCACCGGTATCGGGCCGCACGCCTCGCAATGGATGATGGGGATCGGGCAGCCCCAGTAGCGCTGCCGCGAGATGCCCCAATCGCGCAGACGGTACTGGGTG
>CALMOK010000195.1:8206-10230 GCA_937871825.1 uncultured Alphaproteobacteria bacterium | reverse complement strand
TCGACATCGACCAGTCGCCGATCGGCCGCACGCCGCGCTCGAACCCGGCCACCTATACGGGCGCTTTTACGCCCATCCGCGAATGGTACGCGGGCCTGCCCGAGTCCAAGGCACGCGGCTATCTGCCGGGCCGGTTCTCCTTCAACGTCAAGGGTGGGCGTTGCGAAGCCTGCCAGGGTGACGGCGTCATCAAGATCGAGATGCACTTCCTTCCCGACGTCTACGTCACCTGCGACGTTTGCAAGGGCAAGCGCTACGGGCGCGAAACCCTGGAAGTGAAGTACCGCGACAATTCGATCGCCGACCTTCTCGACATGTCGGTCGAGGACGCCGCCTTGCTGTTCAAGCCCGTCCCGTCGATCCGCGAGAAGATGGAAACGCTGGCCCGCGTGGGTCTCGGCTACGTCAAGGTGGGCCAACAGGCCAACACCCTGTCGGGGGGCGAAGCGCAGCGCGTCAAGCTCTCGAAGGAATTAGCGCGCCGCTCGACCGGGCGCACGCTCTACATTTTGGACGAGCCCACGACGGGGCTGCATTTCCACGACGTCGCCAAACTGCTCGAAGTGCTGCACGAGCTGGTGGATCAGGGCAACACCGTGGTGGTGATCGAGCACAACCTCGAGGTGATCAAGACGGCCGACCACGTCATCGACATCGGCCCTGAGGGTGGCAACGGCGGCGGACAGATCGTGGCCACCGGAACGCCCGAGGAGATCGCCCGCAGCAAGGCCAGCCACACGGGGCGCTTCTTGCGCGACGTCCTGAAGCGGCGGCCGATCGCGACCTCGGCGGCGGCCGAGTAGCCGCGCGACGAGGCTGGATGGACCAGCATGACAACGTCGTTATGCCCAGGTCGATGTCGAGCCCGAGCATTGGATGGCTTTGGCGCGGCATGATCTCTAATGTCGCCGCGCTCCGATGGTCTGGACGACAAGCGGCGACCACGCCCGGAAGCCGTTGCTAGCCCTGCTGTCATGCAAAAGTCACATCACGGGACCCGGTGAATGTCCCCGAGACCGATATGTTTTATCCAAAACGCGCCCACTTTTCGCGATTAGGCGAAAAACGTTAGCATTGACCTAACGGCGCCATGCACCTGACGCATGTCTGGCCGGTCGTCGAGACGGGTTTCAAGCGCAAGTCTAGGCGCTATATTCCAATGCGTCAGAGCAGTCGTCTCGGTCGTCTTACCGAACTGAAGCGGCTTAAGAAGAAAGGCAATCGCTATGATCAAGACTCTCGCCTCTAAGCTTCACGCTTGGCGCCGGTTTCGCGAGTCCGTCAGGGAACTCTCCCGTTTGTCGGACCGCGAGTTGAACGACCTGGGAATTGGTCGAACGGATATCGAACACGTCGTTCGCCAGGGTGCGCGCGTCCAGGGCTGACACCTGCCGATTGAGGCACGCGTTTATCGATCGAAATCGCCGGCCACTTTGGCCGGCGTTTGCGTTTCTGGATCCCCGAAGCCGCATTCGGGAAATCTCACCGCCCCGATTTTGCTTCGGGCTGGATGTCGTTTAAAGAACGACCATGACTTCATCGCGAATGAATCCCGTACATGTCGTGGGCGGCGGGCTCGCCGGATGCGAAGCGGCTTTCCAGCTCGGCCAAGCCGGCGTTCCGGTGGTCCTGCATGAAATGCGCCCCGAACGGGGAACCGAGGCCCATCGGTCCGACAGCCTGGCCGAACTGGTGTGTTCCAATTCCTTCCGCTCCGACGACGCGCGAACCAATGCCGTCGGCGTGATCCACCGCGAAATGCGCCGTCTGGGCTCGCTGATCATGGCCTGCGCCGACCGGCATCAGGTCCCGGCGGGTGGGGCGCTCGCGGTCGACCGGGACGGATTCGGGCGGGCGGTCACCAGCGCTGTCACGCAGCACCCGCTGATCGAGGTTTCCATTGGCGAGGTGAAGGGCCTTCCGCCGGCCGATTGGGACAGCGTCATTGTCGCCACCGGGCCGCTGACTTCGCCGGACCTCGCGGCCGCGATGGGAGTCTACGCCCGGCTCGGCTTCACGGTCGG
>CALMOK010000195.1:0-8196 GCA_937871825.1 uncultured Alphaproteobacteria bacterium | reverse complement strand
ATCGTGCATCGGGAAACGATCGACCTCGGCAAGGCCTGGTTCCAGTCACGCTACGACAAGGCAGGTCCCGGCGGAACGGGGGCCGACTACATCAATTGTCCGCTTGATCGCGATCAATATGATGCTTTCGTGAGTGGATTGGTGGCGGGCGATACGGTGGGCTTCAAGGCCTGGGAAGGCACGCCCTACTTCAACGGCTGCCTTCCCATCGAGGTCATGGCCGAACGGGGGCGCGAAACCCTGCGTCACGGCCCCATGAAGCCGGTGGGGCTGACGAACCCGCACAACCCCACGGTAAAGGCCTACGCGGTGGTCCAGTTGCGGCAGGACAACGCGCTTGGCACGCTCTACAACATGGTGGGATTTCAAACGAAGCTGAAATACGCGGAGCAGACCGCGATATTCCGGATGATCCCAGGGCTGGAGGGGGCCGAATTCGCCCGGCTCGGCGGTCTTCACCGCAACACGTTCCTGAACTCGCCGGTCGTGCTCGATCCGTTGCTGAGGCTGAAAGCCATGCCGCGCCTGCGCTTCGCCGGCCAGATCACGGGCTGCGAGGGCTATGTGGAAAGTGCCGCCATCGGGTTGATGGCGGGGCGAATGGCCGCCGCCGAGCGCCTGGGGCAACCCGCGGCCCTTCCCCCGGCGACGACGGCCATCGGGGCGCTGATCAACCACATCACGGGCGGCCACCTCGAAACGGTGGACAACGGGCCACCTTCATTTCAGCCCATGAACGTGAACTTCGGCCTGTTTCCACCGCTCGAGATCGCCCCCAAAGCCCTGGACGGAAAGCGCCTGCGAGGCCCCGAGAAATCGACCGCTCGCAAGATCGCCATGAGCGAGCGAGCGCATACCGATTTTGAAGCTTGGATCGGCCAGCAAGGTGATCAAGAGACGTTGGTGTCAAACGCCGCCTGAAAGGCCAACGTCACGGTTTAGCCGAGAGCTGTATTGAAATCTTGGTTAAGCCGCGCGGTTCTTGGCCGCTCACCACATGTCGAGGGCCACGCGGGCCTCGTCCGACATGCGGCTCTGGTCCCACGGCGGATCGAACACCATGGTGACCTTGGCGCCGGATACACCCGGCACACCCGTCACGGCGGCCTCGACCCAGCCTGGCATTTCGCCTGCAACAGGACAGGCCGGTGCCGTCAGCGTCATGTCGACAGACACGAAGCGGCTATCGTCGATGTCGATCCGGTAGATCAAACCGAGTTCATAGATGTCGACCGGGATCTCGGGGTCGTAGACGGTTTTCAAAGCCGCCACGAGATCGTCGGTCAGACGGTCTATTTCTTCCGGGGCAAGGTCGACGGGCGGCGCGATGGCCGGCCGGTTCGGCTGGAATTCTTCGGTCGAGGTGGGCGCGGTGATCAGGTCGGACATGGTGCTCACGCGAACAGGGTTTCGGCCCGGCCCAGGGCCTCGGCCAGCTTATCAACATCTTCGAACGTGTTGTACATCGCGAAGGAAGCGCGGCAGGTCGACGTCACGCCGAAGCGTTTCAGCAGCGGCATGGCGCAATGGGTTCCGGCCCGGACCGCGACACCCGAACGGTCGATCACGGTCGCGACATCATGGGCATGAGCGTTCCGCATCTCGAAGGAGATGATACCTCCCTTGCCGGGCGCGGATCCGAAGATACGGATCGAGTTCATCCGACCGAGCCGCTCATGCCCGTAGGCCGTCAAAGCCGCCTCGTGGGCATGGATCGCCGGGCGGCCAACCGCCTCCATGTAGTCGAGCGCAGCGCCAAGCCCGATGGCCTGAACGATGGGCGGCGTTCCGGCCTCGAAGCGATGCGGCGGGTCGTTGTAGGTGACGCCCTCGGTGGTCACGAGATCGATCATCTCGCCACCCCCATTGAAGGGCGGGAGCGCGGCGAGCATCTCGCGCTTGCCGTACAGCACACCGATACCGGTCGGCCCGTACACCTTGTGGCCCGTGAACACGTAGAAATCGGCATCGAGGTCCCGCACGTCGACGTCGAGATGGACGGCACCCTGCGAACCGTCGACGAAAACCGGTATGCCCCGGGCATGGGCGATCCGGACGATCTCCTTGATGGGCGTCACGGTTCCCAACATGTTGGACATGTGGGTGATCGCGACGATCTTGGTGCGCTCCGTCAGCGCCTTCTCGAACGCCTGGATGTGGAATGCCCCGTCATCGTCAACATCGACCCAGCGCAGCACCGCTCCCTTGCGCTCTCGCAGGAAGTGCCACGGCACGATGTTGGAATGATGCTCCATGATGGACAGGACGATCTCGTCACCTTCCCCGACATGCGCCTGACCAAAGGACGACGCCACGAGATTGATGGCCTCGGTCGCCGATCGGGTGAACACGATCTCGTCCGTGGAGGCGGCGTTGAGGAAGCCGCGAACCTTCTCGCGGGCGCCCTCGAACGCTTCGGTGGCGGCATTGGCAAGGTAATGGAGTCCACGGTGCACGTTGGCATATTCGTGCTCGTAGGCGTGCGTGATGCGATCGATCACCGCCCGGGGTTTTTGTACCGACGCCGCGTTATCGAGGTAGACCAGCGGCTTGCCATAGGGACGAACCGACAGGATGGGAAAGTCTGCGCGGATCTGCGCGACGTCGAAGCCGGCCGACGAGAGCGCCCCGCCCTCCTTCACGATTGTCGCTTGCGCAACCATTGTTCGACACTCCCGGTCAGTTCATCGCGGATGGCATCGGTGGCCACACCTTCGATCGCGTCCGCCGCAAACGCGTTAAGCAACAGCGACTGGGCTTCCTTCAGCGGAATGCCCCGTGCCCGTAGATAGAAAAGCTGATCCTCGTCGAGGTTGCCGACCGTCGCACCATGGCCACAGACGACATCGTCGGCGAAGATCTCCAGTTCGGGCTTGTTGTACATGCTAGCGCCGTCAGCGAGAAAGATGGCCTTGCTGAGCATCTTGCCATCCGTCTTTTGGGCGCCCGGCGCGACCACCACCTTGCCCTGGTAGACCCCCGTCGACTCCCCATCGAGGATGGTTTTGTAATATTCGCGGCTTTCGCAATGCGGAGCCGTATGGGTCACCACCAATGTGGTGTCGCCATGGCTTTTCGCATCCAGCAGGGTCACGCCGCGAAACGTCGCATTGGAATGCGGGCCGGCGAATTCCAAAAAACTCTGCCGCCGCGTGACGCCCGGCGTGTCCATCAGGGTGAAGGAATTGAAGCGCGTCTGCGCGCCGAGCCGGGCCAACACCGTTCCGACATGCAGGGCAGTGGCTGGAAACCCGTCAAGGCGCGCGACGTGGTCGACTGCCGCTCCTTCATCGAGCGCGAAGACGAGCGCGTGATTGCCCTGCGAGGCGAGGTTGCCGAGGCTGACATGCCGCTCATTGATCATCACCGACGCGCCAGCCCCAACCTCGACCAGCGAGCGGGTGGTCAGCGCCACGGGCGAACGGGCGGTGGCAAACGAGAACAGGTCGATGGGCTCCGCGACGCGAACGCCCTCGGCGAGCGTGAGAACCACGCCGCCCTGCATGAAAGCCGCGTTGAGCGCCAGCATGGCTTCCCCGGAGCCGAGGTTTTCCGCCGCGAGAAGGTCGGTGGCGAAGGACGACCCTTCCGCCAGCACATCCAGCAACGAGGCGACCGCCACTCCCGCGGGAAGCTTGTCGAGGCTCGACATCGTTGGTTGAAAACAGCCATCCACCAGGACGAGGCGAACACCTTGAGGCGCCGGCAAGGCTTGAAGATAGGCCGAGGCGGCGGCCAATTGCTCGGCGCCGGGCGAGGCCGCCGGCGCGAAAGCGTCCCGCAACAGACCGCGCAAGTCCGTGTAGTGCCAGGCCGCAAGCCGACGGTGGGGCAAGCCCTTTGCGGCGAACCGCTCGAACGCTTCCGCCCGCCGCGTCGTCGACGGCAGGGCGGGCTGCAAGGCCCGCAGGGCGTCGAACTGCTCGCCGAGCTTGGACTCGGCGGGCGTCTTCATGAAGGTGATCGCCGCCATGGGTCGTTCCTCAGGCCGCGTCGGCGACGTAGTCGCGGTAGCCGTTCTTTTCGAGCTCCAACGCAAGCTCGGCGGTGCCGGTCTTTATGATGCGGCCCTTCGACATGATATGAACGACGTCCGGCTTGATGTAGTCGAGCAGGCGCTGGTAATGCGTGATGACCAGAAACCCGCGGTTGGCGGCGCGCAGCGCGTTGACGCCGTTCGCCACGATGCGGAGCGCGTCGATGTCGAGACCCGAATCCGTCTCATCGAGCAGGCCGAGGCGCGGCTCGAGCAGCGCCATCTGCAGGATCTCCATTCGCTTCTTTTCGCCACCCGAAAAGCCGACGTTGAGCGGCCGCTTCATCATATCGGGATTGACCTCCAAGCTGGCGGCCGCGGCGCGCACAAGGCGCATGAAGTCTGGCGTCGACAGGTCGGCGTCGCCGCGAGCCTTGCGTTGCGCGTTCAGCGAGGCCTTGAGAAAGGTCATCGTCGCAACGCCAGGGATCTCGACCGGATATTGAAAGGCCAGGAAGATGCCCTTGGCGGCGCGTTCCTCGGGCTCGATCTCGAGGATGTTCTCGCCGTCGAGAAGGACCTCGCCTTCGGTCACCTCGTAGTCCGAGCGACCCGCGATCACGTAGGAGAGCGTCGACTTGCCCGATCCGTTCGGCCCCATGATGGCAGCCACCTCGCCGTCCCGCACCGTCAGGTTCAACCCGTCGAGGATTTTCTTGCCGTCGATCTCGACGTGGAGGTTCTTGACTTCGAGCATGTCGTTCCTGGCGTGTGTCGTGGTTGGTCGAGGGCCGCTGTCTCCGGCGACCCGATTTGGTAAGGTCAGCCGACGCTGCCTTCGAGCGAGATGGCGATCAGCTTTTGGGCTTCGACGGCGAATTCCATGGGAAGCTGCTGGAGCACGTCGCGCACGAAGCCGTTCACGATCAGCGCGGTGGCTTCTTCGCCCGACAGGCCGCGCTGCCGGCAGTAGAACAACTGGTCTTCCGAGATCTTGGACGTGGTCGCCTCATGCTCGAACACCGCCGTCGCGGTTTTGGCCTCGATGTACGGCACCGTGTGGGCCCCGCAATGTTCGCCGATCAGCAGTGAGTCGCAGTTGGTGAAGTTGCGCGCGTTGGTGGCCTTGCGGTGGGCCGAGACGAGGCCCCGGTAGGTATTGTCCGACCGCCCGGCCGCGATGCCCTTCGAGATGATCCGGCTCGTCGTGTTCTTGCCGAGGTGGACCATCTTGGTGCCGCTGTCGACCTGCTGCTTTCCGTTGGAGATTGCGATCGAGTAGAACTCGCCGCGCGAGTTGTCGCCGCGCAGGATGCAGGACGGATATTTCCAGGTGATGGCGGACCCGGTCTCCACCTGTGTCCAAGAAATCTTCGCGTTATCCTCGCGGCAATCACCGCGCTTGGTCACGAAGTTGTAGATGCCGCCCTTGCCGTCCGCATCGCCCGGGTACCAGTTCTGCACCGTGGAATATTTGATCTCGGCGTCTTCAAGCGCCACGAGCTCGACCACAGCGGCGTGCAACTGGTTCTCGTCGCGCTTTGGCGCCGTGCAACCCTCAAGGTAGCTCACATAGGCGCCCTTGTCGGCGACGATCAGCGTCCGCTCGAACTGCCCGGTGTTCGGCTCATTGATGCGGAAGTAGGTCGACAATTCCATCGGGCAGCGAACGCCCGGCGGGATGTAGACGAAGGAGCCGTCCGAAAACACCGCCGAGTTGAGCGTCGCGAAATAGTTGTCGGTAACCGGCACAACGGAACCGAGGTACTTCTTCACCAACTCCGGATGATTGTGCACGGCTTCGGAGAACGAGCAGAAAATGACGCCGAACTTCGCGAGCTCGGTCTTGAAGGTCGTGGCGACCGAGACCGAGTCGAACACCGCGTCGACGGCGACCTTGGAGGTTTGCACGCCGGCAAGCAGTTCCTGCTCCCGCAGCGGGATCCCGAGCTTCTCGTAGACACGCAGAAGTTCAGGATCGACGTCGTCGATGCTCTTGGGCCCGGGTGTCGATTTGGGAGCCGAGTAGTAATAAAGATCTTGGTAGTCGATCGGCGGATGATTCACCCTCGACCAGTCGGGCGAAGGCATTGTCAGCCAGCGCCGGTAGGCGTCAAGTCGCCATTCGGTCAACCAGGCCGGCTCGTTCTTCTTGGCTGAGATGAACCGTACGGTCTCCTCCGACAATCCCTTGGGAGATTTTTCCGACTCGATGTTGGACACGAAGCCGTACTTGTATTCGGTCACGTCCAGCGACTTGACGTGATCGACGGTTTCCTGAACGGCGGCCATGCTTCTCTCCTCAATCTCGTCGGCGTTCTACGCCTTGCGGGTCACCGGCGGGCTTGCGCCACACTTCGATCCCGCTTTCAAGCAGCTGCTTTCGGGCGCGTTCCGATGCGCCGAAGCACTGAAGCCAGCGCATCGACCAGCCCGTCGATGTCGTCCGCCTTCGATGACCACCCCAGGCTGACCCTGATCAACCCGCTTCTTAAGTGAGCATCGACGCCCATCGTCTCAAGGACGTGCGGCGACGAAACCTTGCCGGACGAACAGGCCGAGCCCGTCGACACCGCGATCCCGGCAAGGTCCAAACCGATCATCAACGTGTCGTTTCGCACCCCGGGTATCGCAAATGCAAGCGTGTTCGGCAACCGGGGCGCCGCCGCGCCGAAAACCACGAGGTCCGGAGCGAGGGTCCGCAAGTGGCGCTCGGCTTCGTCACGAAGCTCGGCCCAGCGCGGCGCGTCCACCAGTCGAGCGGCTTCGGCCGCCGCGGCACCAAAGCCCGCGATGGCCGGCGTGTTCTCGGTTCCACCGCGCAGGCCGCGCTCCTGGCCGCCACCCGGCACGAGCGGCGTACCGATCCGCCACCGGCCGGATCGCATCGCCAGGGCGCCAACCCCCTGCGGGCCGCCAAGCTTGTGACCCGAAATGAGGATCATGTCGGCATCCAGCGTGTTGAAGCGGCAATCGATGCGTCCCGCCGCCTGGGCGGCGTCGCAGATCACCAATCCCCCCTCGCGGCGTACCAAGGCGGACGCGGCGGCGACTGGCTGCAGCACGCCAGTTTCCCCATTGGCGGCCTGCAGCGCCAAAACAACCGGGCCGTTCGCCCGCAGAGCGATCTGGAGGGCATTCAGGTCGATGGTGCCGTCCGCTTCGGCGGGGATCACCTCGACCCGGTCGGCCGGAAAGCGGTGCCCATTGACGACCGCCGGATGCTCGGTTGGCCCGAGCAGCAACCGGGCGAGCCCAAGCCCCCCGGCGCCATCCCGAAGAGACGGCGTCAGCGCGAGCGCTGCGGCTTCCGTCGCCCCGGAGGTGAAGGTCACCAGATCTGCCGCCGTTTCCAACAGGCCCGCCACCTGCCGCCGCGCGATCTCGATCGCGGCTCGTGCCCGGCGGCCTTCGGCATGGATCGAAGACGCGTTGCCGACCCCATCCAGGCACTCGATCATGCGAACACGCGCGGCGGGGCGAAGGGCCGTGGTGGCGTTATGATCCAGGTAGCTGCGTTCGCCGGCCATTCGAGCACTCAAAATGCTTGCTTTTCGCCCGGCTCACTATGCTAAGACGACGACCAACGATGCACGCTCATGCGGCTGGAAGGCCGCCGGCCGTGTTTACCTCGTCGGTTAGAATAATACTGACACTCATTATCACATTTGAGTCAAGCCGAGCCCCGATCAATCCCGAGCGCTTCGACTGCGCGATGGGCAGGCTCGGTCTTCTGGAGTTCCCATGCCTGAAGTCATTTTCACAGGACCCGCCGGCCGCATCGAGGGGCGTTTCCATCCTGCGAAACAGCGTGGGGCGCCGATCGCCATCATCCTGCATCCACATCCCCAGTTCGGGGGGACGATGAACAACCAGATCGTCTACAACCTCTACTACGCTTTCGCGGAGCGCGGCTTTTCGGTCCTGCGCTTCAACTTCCGCGGCGTCGGCCGGTCGCAGGGCGGGTTCGATCACGGCGCGGGGGAACTGTCGGACGCCGCCGCCGCGCTTGACTGGGCGCAGTCGATCAGCCCCGAGGCGCGGGCCTGCTGGATCGCCGGCGTTTCGTTCGGCTCCTGGATCGGCATGCAGCTGCTGATGCGGCGCCCCGAAATCGAGGGCTTCATCTCCATCGCGCCGCCTGCGACGCTTTATGATTTTTCCTTCCTGGCGCCCTGCCCGTCTTCCGGCCTGTTCGTTCACGGCGACAAGGATCGGGT
>CALMOK010000194.1:8869-11647 GCA_937871825.1 uncultured Alphaproteobacteria bacterium | reverse complement strand
CGTCTGGATGAACTCGGCGTCCGACCCATACCGTTGACGAAGATCGTCGAAGGTGCGTTTCCCATCCGGCGTGTAAAGGTCGCGGCTGAACGCCTGGCTTTCGCCGTGGCGGAACCGTTCCCAGGCGTCGAACAGAGCCTGCTCGTCGATCAGGCGGGAAATGTCGGTCGAGAGTTCGGCGAGCGAGACCGCCGTCGACGCGTTCGGCGAAGCGGGCGTCGGTGCGTCCGGCATCGCCGGCGCGGACCTCTCCTCGTCCCCCTCGTCGGACGCGCGGGCGAGGAGTTCCGACAGCCAGCCGGGGCCGCGTTCGGCGGGCGTTGTCCTGGACGGCGTCAGGGCCCGCGCCTCCCGGAGGGTCGGTTTCGCCGCATCGGCGGGTCGTCCCGCAGTTGAAACGGATCGCCCGGCCGGACCGGCTGGCTCGGCATGCGACTCAGGGGGACGGGTGGGCCGCTTGGCGGCGGCGTCGGACGTCCGTCGGCTGGCGACCTGCGGCTCCACAACGTCGTTGCCGAGGCTCGTGCGGGTGATCACTTCCGTGAGGTCCTGCAGCGCCTTGACCTGTTCGCCGACGACCCGCCGCACTTCGGCGGCCTGCTCGGCGGTTTCGCGCGGCAGTTCGATGGTCGAGCGATGCAGGTCCTGACGCGTGCCGTCGAGCTCGCGGTGGATGTCGCTCGCCATCTGCCGAACCTCCCCGGTCGAAGCGCGGAACTTCTCGACCGCGCTGCCGAAGATGGCCGTCATGTCCGAGGTCGTCTTCTCGTAGATGGTTCGCAAGGCCGCCTGGGTCCGCTCGCGTTCCTCGTTGGTTGAAGTCCGGACCGCGTCGAAATGCTCGCTGATCGATCCCGTCGCCATGCTGGCCGAGTCGGCCAGGAACGTTCCGAGATCGCGCGCCCGGCCTTCGGCGTTGTTGAGCGCGTCGTCGACCAGGACAGCGAAGGAGCGCATGATCCCATCGAACTCTTCGACACGCGCGTTGACGTTCGTCAGCAGCCCTTCAAGCGTCGTTCGCCGCGCGTCGAGTTCGGCGTCCACGTCGGCTTGCGTGTGGGCGAGAGCCTGGGCGGTTTCCGCCAAGGCCTGGTGGTGGGCATCAATCGAGCCCACGATGGCGTGGGCGTCGCCCAGGCTGGCATGGGCGACGTTGTTGATCGCGTCAACCTGGGCGGCGACCTGGCCGAGGTTGTCGTGGAAGTCGACCAGGCGATTCTGCAGGGCGGCGTCCACCCCCGAAAGGTTGGCGCCGGCCTCCTCGATCAGGTGGGCCAGGGAGACGTTCGTGTGCTCCAGCCGTTCCAGAAGCGCGCCGACCTCCGTCCTCACCGTCTCGCCCGTGCCGACAAGCGCCGCCACGGACGTGCGGGCGCCGATTTCAAGCGAGCGGCGCAGGTTGAGGGCCGAGCCATCAATGGCGGAGACGACCTCGCTCTGCTTCTGGCCGAGGTGCTGGACCATGATCTGGCCCCGCTCATCGAGGGCTTGGCTCACTTGTTCGCCGACACCGGCGATCTCCTGGACGATATCGCCGCCTCGCGCCGACAGCAGATCCACCAGGAGTGGTCCCTGGAATTCGAACAGCGCCTGCAACTCGCCCGAGCGCGCCGCCAGCGTGTCGTGGAGGACGCGACCGCGCTCGTCGAGCACGGTCGAGATCGTGCCGATGCGGGTATCGAGCGTCTTCGACAGTTCGCCCAGGCGTTCCGCGATGGCGTCCTGGATGTCCCGCGTCCGCAGTCCCATCGCGCCGTCAAACTCGCCGATGATGCTCGTCAGCAGCGTCGTGATGGTGCCGAGATGCGCCGACAAGCTGCCGCCAACCTCCGCCGAACGATCCCGCAGGGTCGCATTCATCTCGGTGAGACGGGCCTGCAACGATAGATCGATCGCCGACAAGCCGGAGCCGAACACGGTGTCGACCGTTTCGAGGCTGCTCGAAAGCGCGTTCTGAAGCGCGTCGGCATTGCCCGCCAGGGCGGTTTCGATCCGTTCAGTGCCGTCCCGCAACGCGACTTGCAGCTTGGCGGTGCGCTCGTCGATCAGCGCCCCCACCGCTTCGCCCTGCCGACGGGCATCGTCCTCATGGGCCGCCATGGTGCCCTTGAGGGCCGCCACCGCCGTGCCGAGAACCGCCTTCATGGTGTCGACATGAGCGTGCAACGCGCCGCCCACATCGGCTTCCCGGGCCTGCAAGGCCGCCCGTATGTCGTCCGTCTGCTGCCGAACGAGCCCGGCGTGGTCGCCGGCCGCTCCAGCCAACAGGTCGGTGCCTTCGGCCATGACGGTTCTGATCCCGTCGGCATGTTGCGCCGCCATTCGCCGGATCGCTTCGGTGCGGGTGTCGAGCGTATCCTCGATCCGCTCGGCGCCGCCATTCAACGCCGCGCGAATGTCGTCGAGCCGCGCCGAGAAGGTGGCCTGCATCCACGCCGTTCGATCCTCGATCGCCCGCGCGGCCGCTTCCGCCGTGGTTGTCACCGCACCGGTGATGCCGTTGATCCGCGCGTCGAGGGCGGAGGCGAAGTCGCCGCCCCCCGTGGCGAGGGCGGTTTCGAGGCTCCGGGCACGATCGTTGAGCATCTGGTCGATCGTCTCGGCCCGCGCCGCGAGCGTGTTGGAAACCGCGCGTCCGCGATCGTCGAGATCGCCGCTTACCTGGTCGAGGCGGGCCACCACCTCCGTTTCGAACCGCGTGATCCGCGCGTCCAGGGTGCTGGCCAGGGCATCGGCGCGCGTGCCGAGGACGCCGTCGATCTCGGACGCGCGTGCCCC
>CALMOK010000194.1:6849-8859 GCA_937871825.1 uncultured Alphaproteobacteria bacterium | reverse complement strand
AAGTGCACAAGCAGAGGTGTGGTCACCTTGCCGCCGAGCGTGTCGGCGATCGCGCCCGAGCGCTCGAGCAGGAGACCGGCCATTTCGCGGGTCTTGTCGTCCAGCGTCTTGGCGACGTCGCGGCCGCCTTCGCCCAAAACCCTGGCTGTCTCGAGGGTGCGCTGCGCAAGCGTCTCGTTGAGGGTCTGGGCGCGCGCGTCGAGCCCGGCGTGGATGCGCGACATCAAGCCGTCAAGCGACCCGCCGATGGCGCCGGCCCGCGAACCAAGGCGTTCCTCGAAGGCCAGGATCTGCGATTCGAGCGAGTCGGCCGTTTGGCGGGACTGGTCGGCCAAGCGGCCGACGAGGCCCTCGCCCTGGCCGGTGAACACGGCCTCGATCTCGTTGAGCCGGGCGGCGATCTCCTTCGCGAAACGGTCCGAATGAACGTCGATCGTGGTCGCCACGCTTTCGGCTTGCTGGTCCAGCGCCGAAGCCAGGGTGCCCAGACGGGCGTCGATATGGTCGTTGACGCGGTCCCCGTGGGTGCCGAGGGCCTCCACGATTTCCGTGACGGTGGCACCAAACCTGGCGTGGATGGCTGTGCCACTTTCGGTCACCCCGGCGATGGCCTGCTCGGCGGCTTGCCCGAATTCGGAATGCAGCGTGTCGAGGTGTTCCGCCAACAGCTGGCGGAGATGCGCTTCCCGGTCGGCGAACGCCCTCGACAGGTCTTCGCCGGATGCGTCAAGACCCTCGCGGGCCGCCCTGGCCCGCTCGTCGATCAGCGCGGCGATCCTTTCGCCTGCAGCCGCGATCTCGGCGTCGCGCGCTTCGAGACGATGGTGCAGGCCGGCGCCGGACGTCGCGATCGCGTCCCGGATCGCGGCGGTGCGTTCCTCGAACACGGCGGCGACCCGCTCGCCGACCTCGATGATCTCGGCGCCGCGCTCGTCCATCCTGTCGTGCAACCCGGCGCTCGAAGCCGCGATGACGTCGCGAACGGCCGCGGTTCGCTCGTCGATGAGGGCAGCCACGCGCTCTCCGGCTTCGATGATCTCGGCGCTGCGTCCCTTGATCTGCTCGTGCAGGCCGGCGCCCGATGCCGCGATGGCGTCGCGCACCGCGGCGGTCCGATCGTCGATCGTCGCCGCGACGGCGGTTCCCAGGGCGTCGAGTTCATCGCGACGCTCCGCCAGGGTTCGTGCGATCTGTTCGGCGGACGCGGCGAGCGTGTCGCCCGCAGCCGCGCTTTGCTCGCGCATCATGGCGATGAACTGTTCCCCGATGCCCCCCAGCCCCGTGTGATGGTCCGTCAACAGGTCGGCGAAGGCTTCCGTCGAGGCGTTCAGCGTCTGGGCCGCTTCCGCGGCGCGCTCGTCCAGCATGGCGGTGAACCGCTCGCTGAGGTCGGTCAGCATGGCGGTCTGGTTGGTGAGATCCTGCGCCATGCGACCGTTGGTGGCATCCAGAACCGTTTGCACGGCGGTGTCGCGATCCTCCGCCGCGCGCGTAAGCATGCCGGCAAAGGCGCCGAGGTCCGCCTGATGCCGCTCGAAAAGGGTGGTCAGCGTCGCGCCGGCCTCCGACAGCACGTCCAGCGACTGCCCGGTGAAGCCCTGGATGGCGGTGGAGAAACGGTCGCCGGTGGCGGCGAGGGCGACGTGGCGCTCGTCGAAAGCTTCGCCGATCTGCCCAACCTGATCCTGCAAGGCTTGCCGCGCCGCCTCTGTTCTTTCTTCGAGAACGGCCGCGACGCCATCGCTCGCCGCCATGAGGGCGGCCTGGCGCTCGTCAAAGGCTTGGGCGAGTTGCTCGGTGCCGCTTTGCACCGCTTGGCGGGTCGCCGCCGCATGGTCGTCGAGCGTCGCGGAGACCCGGTCGCCGATGCCCGCCAGACCCGCACCGTGTTCTTCGATCATCCGGCCGATGGCTTCGGCCGAGCCGTTGATGACGGCCGCGGCTGCTCTCGTGCGCTCGTCGATGATTTCGGCGAAGGTGTCGCCAATGGACGACAGGTTGGCGCGACGC
>CALMOK010000194.1:0-6839 GCA_937871825.1 uncultured Alphaproteobacteria bacterium | reverse complement strand
AGGTCATCCCGACCATGCTGGAACGCCTGGGCCAGCATGTCCACCGACGCCAGAACGGCAAGCTGGCTCGCTTCGTCGCGTCGCGCGAAGGTTTCGGCCAGATGGGTTCCGAGGTTGGCCAGTTCGGCGTGTCGGTCGTCGAACAATTGGGTGATGGTCTGATTCGTGTTGGCCAGGAGGTCGCGCGTGGCGGCCTGACCCTCCTCGATGGTGGAGGCGAACTCGTTTTGCACCGCCACGAGGTCAAGGTGGCGCTGGCCAAGCAGGCGGTCGAGTTCCTGTCCGGTTTCCTCCACACTGCCCTTGGTGGCCGCCAGATGGTCTTCCAGGAGTGAGGCGACCCGCTCGCTCGCGCCGGCGAGATCGGCCTGCCGGGCGGCGATAATTTGGCTCAAGCGCTCGGCACCGAGGCGAGCGGCTTCTTCCGACTGGGTGGCATGCTGGTCCAAAACGGCGGCGATGCGCTCGCCGCTGCCGGAAACAATGTCCCCATGCGCGTCGAACATCTGCCCGAGGCGCGCGCTCGATCCGTCCAGCGCGCGCGTGGCGAGGGCGATGCGCGCCTCGAGGTCCGAGGCGACCCGCTCGGCCGCCGCCGCCACCGAGGCCTGCCCGTCCAGCAAGCGCCGGTCCACAGTGACGCCCGACTGTTCGAGCGAGGCCCGCACGCCGTCGGCTCGCTCGTCGAATTGCCGGGCAATGGTTTCGCCCGCCGTGGCGATGTCGCCCAGACGCGTGTCGAACACGTCCCGCAGCGTTGCCCCGGCCTGTTCCAAGGCATCGCGCGTGTTCGCCACCCGCTCTTCCATCAAGGCCGCGATGCGGTGCTCGGTTTCGGTCAGCTCGGCCTGCCGTGCCGCGATGGCGTTCGTCAGCGCACTGGCGGATTCACCAAAGGCCGAGCGGGCAGCTTCCGTTCCATCGGCGAAGAGGGCGGCGACCCGGTCCCCGGTTGCCGCGATCGTTTCGTCCAGGGCCTTGCCATGAACCGTCACGGTTTCATGCAGGCGATGGTTGGTTTCCGCGAGCCGGTCCACCAGACCGTCGCCGCGGAGCGAGATGGTTTCGGCGATATCGGTTCCGGTCCGCTCGAGGCGGCTGGCGACATCCTCGCCGCGCGCCACGAGACCGTTCAGCAGGACGTCGCCCGCTTCCCGGATACGATCGTCGACGGCGCCGATGCGCGCCGCGAGGGCATCGGACGCCTGGGCGGTGGCGGCGGTCAGTTGCACCGACACCCCGGTGGTCACGGCCGTGAAATGGCTGACCATGTCGGCGCCATGCGCGGCGATCTGGCCCGACATGGCTTCCCCGGTCCGGCCCATCGCCGCGGTGATCTCGTCGCCCTTGCGGCCAAGCGTTTCGGTGACGCGCGCTCCCGCTTCGCCGACGCTCTCGGCGATGCGCTGGCTGGACGTTTCGAGGTCGCGGGCCAGCGACTCGTTGGCGTTGGTGATGGCGACGCGAACCCGGTCGGCGTTGAACACGATGGCTTCACGCTCGCTCGACAATTCACCGATGAGCAGGCGCATGCGACGCTCGTTGTCCGAATAGGAGCGTTCGAGGTTCGACACCTCGGATCGCACCATGGTTTCGAGTTCGCTGGCGCGGGCGAGGGCGCGCTCGATCCCATCTCCCATCGAGGCGACCTCGCGCCGGATCGCGTGGGAAAGGTTGACGACCTGCTCGGTCGCGATGGTTTCCGGCTCGGCCAAGCGGATCGCGATCTCCGTCATCGAACGGGCGGCAAATCGCATTTCCTGCGCCCGCACCAGAAGAACGGCAGAGATGAAGACGAACGCGACCGGGCCGAGCAGGATCGCCGCCGCGATCGCCAAATCCGGCGCCGCGAGTCCCTGCAGGCCCGTGCCCCGGGCGTTGACGCCGTAGAAGAACAGCCCAGCCCAGGCCAGCGAAGCCAGCGCCGCGACCCCATATGGCGTTCGGCTCGGCCTTGTCCGAAGCGACTGCAGCATCTGGCCAACCGATTGGCGATCGTCGTTGGCGGGCGGGCCTGCGGGCGCGAAGGGCGGTGCCTCGCGCCTGCTTTTAGCCGGGTTGGCGAGGGGCGCCGTGATGGCCGGCGCCGCGCTGGCGGCTTCCGCGCCGGCGGCTTCCATGTCCCGCGACATGGAGGGCAGGGCGGGGGCAGGGGCGATATCCTCCCGGGCCGCCTTGGATCCGCCGGCCTCGATGGCCCGTCCAGGCGGTTCGGCCCCGACCGGCTCGGTGGAAGGCTCGTCGACCTTGATGAGGTTCAGGGCTTCCTCGATGGCCAGGAGCGCCGCCGTTGCAGGGTCCTTGGCTTGATTTTGCACGCCCATGTCTCACCCCAACGCAGTTACACATCTTGGACCAGGGCACGCGGCTCTCGCCTTTGTCGTGCCGCCGGCCAAGGCGGCCGACCAATCATCGAATGGTCGGCAGCCTTGCAGTCTTGGCCCCTGCGGCCGGCCTCGCCCGAAGACGTTGTCGAAGACGGGGTGCCGACGCCCATGACCCCGGCTTTCGCAAAGGATCATTAACCAAAAATCAGTCTACTCGGGAGAGCCTCGGTTGCAAACGCAGAGGCCGTTCAAAACGAAAACGTCGTTAACGCGAACGGTGCGGCGAAGCGTCGTCAAACCGGGCCCAATCGCGCGACGCCCAAGGAACCGCAACGCATGTCGATGCCCCACCGTCAGCTTCCCGCGACACTATGGTCCGATGAAGCGCAACCACCCGAGCCCACCCGGATCGACGCCCCGCCCATCGACCTCGTCCACCTCGCCCGGCAAACCTTTGGCGACAAGGATCTCGAAATCGAACTGCTTGGCCTCTTCGCGCGCCAGGCCCGGACCATCGTGCGGGCCATGGAAGCCCCAGGAGCCAGCACCATGCCGGATCGCGCCGGCGATATGCTTCACACGCTTTGTGGATCGGCGCGGGCGGTGGGCGCTTGGGCTGTCGCCGAAAGCGCGCAAACGCTGGAGCGCGCCATCCGGGGCGCCGTCCAGCCGCGCGGCACTTCCGCGCTGGCCGGCCCGCTCGGTCTTTCGGCGGCCGTGGAAAACGCCTGCGCGGTGATCGACGACCTGATCGGCCCCGCCAACCAAACCTGATCCGCGACGGAACGGCGCTCTCGCCTTCCGGGTAGAAACTGGGTAAGACCGCCGGATGGTGCGGCCTGTCGGTCGGCCGGGTCTGGCCGCTTGGCGGTCCGGCGCGGCACGGGGCGGCCGCACTCGCGCGAACGCTGACCGGGGTCCCATGCCTAAGATAACCTTCATCGACTCGGCGGGAACCGCGCGGGACGTCGAGGCCGAACAAGGGTCGACCGTGATGGAAAGCGCCGTCCGCAACGGCATTCCTGAAATCGAGGCCGAGTGCGGGGGCGCCTGCGCCTGTGCGACCTGCCACGTTTATGTGGAGCCCGACTGGCTCGAAGCGACGGGCAAAGCCGAACCCATGGAAGAGGACATGCTGGACTTCGCGTTCGAGGTGAAGCCGAACTCGCGCTTGTCCTGCCAGATCAAGGTTCGCCCCAACCTCGACGGTCTCACGGTGCGGACCCCTTCGCGCCAAGGCTGATGAGGAGCGCCGACGAAAGTCGCAAGAATTGGTCTTGCCCGCGATAGCTCGCATGCAACCCTCTTGGGATACCGGCAGGCACAATCGCCGCCTTTGGCGGCTCACCCCAAACCTTTTCGGGCGGCGAACGCCCCAGGATCGCAGGATGACCGAAACCATCACCACCGACGTCGTGATCGTCGGCGCTGGCCCGGTTGGGCTTTTCACCGTGTTCGAACTCGGCCTGCTGGATGTCCGGGTCCACATGATCGACATCCTGGGTAAACCTGGCGGCCAATGTTCCGAACTTTACCCGGAAAAGCCCATCTACGACATCCCGGGCTTCCCCATGGTGACCGGGCAGGGTCTGGTCGATAACCTCATGGAACAATGCCGGCCGTTCAGCCCGACGTTCCACTATGGCGAGATGGTGGAATCGGTCGAAGCGCTCGGCGACGCCATTTCGCCGCGCTTCCTTGTCCGCACCGATGCCGGCCAGGTGTTCGACACCAAGTCGATCATCATCGCGGCAGGTGGCGGCTCCTTCCAGCCCAAGAAGCCGCCCATCGTCGGTATCGAGCAATACGAGGGAAAGTCCGTCTTCTACGCGGTGCGCAAGATGGACGCCTTCATGGGCAAGAAGGTGCTGATCGTGGGCGGCGGCGATTCGGCGCTCGATTGGGTGCTGAACCTGCATTCGCTGGCCGAGCGTGTCACCCTGCTGCACCGCCGCGACGCTTTCCGGGCCGCCCCCCATTCGGTGAACGCCATGCGGGACCTCGTCGCCTCCGGATCGATGGACCTGCTGCTTGGGCAAATTACCAGCCTCAAGGGCGCGGAGGGCCAACTCTCGGGTGCCGTGGTCAAGCATGACGACGGCACCTCCACGGAGGTCGATTGCAACGTCATGCTTCCCTTTTTCGGGCTGACCATGAAGCTGGGGCCGATCGCAGACTGGGGGCTCAACCTGCACGAAAACTTGGTTCCGGTGGACACCGAGAAGTTCGAAACCAACGTGCCGGGCATCTTCGCCATCGGCGACATCAACACCTACCCGGGCAAGCTGAAGCTCATCCTGTCGGGGTTCCATGAAGGCGCCCTCGCGGCCCAAAAGGTGACACGCTACGTTTACCCGGAAAAGCGGGTGACGTTCCAATACACGACGTCTTCGACCAGCCTGCAAAGGAAGCTTGGCGTCGCCTGATCGCCCATATCGAGCCAAGCGCGGCGCTGGCATCGGCATGATTAGGCCCGCGCCGGGGGCGCGGCGCGGGCCATCCCCGAAGGGAAAGCGTTTCACGAACGACGGTTGAAAGGGGAAAGCCGGTCGGACGCTTGGACGCTCGAACAAGTTACGGGGTTTCCCCAAGCGAGTTTCAGATCAACGCTGAATTATCCTGACCGGCAGCACGCGATCATCGGCCTCGCCCGGCCCAGCCTCGTGTCGCTTGCGGCGTTCCCGCCGATCGTGCCCCTTTCACATCGGGGGCTTTGGCGGTTACTATGGGGGCTCCCACACCGGACGGTGCCGCATGTCAATGTCGTTTCCCTGGTTGGACCGTGCCGGCCGCCTGTCATGGCTCAAGCTGGTCACCTTCGTTGCGCTGTTTGTGCCCGGCTTGTGGCTCGCCTTTCAGCTCGAAGCCGGGTGGCTGCAGCCCAAGCCCGTGACGGAGGCCATCCACCAGACCGGGACCTGGGCGGTGCGCTTCCTGCTGATCTCGCTCGCCGTGACGCCGTTGCGCCGGATCGGCCAGTTCGGCAAGCTGATCGCGGTGCGGCGCATGCTGGGCCTCGCCGTTCTGGCCTATGCCACGGTGCACCTCGTGCTTTACGTGGTGCAGCAGCATTACGATCTCGTCCATGTGGCGAGCGAGATCGTTCTGCGGTTCTATCTCACCATCGGCTTCGTCGCCCTCCTGGGTTTCGCCCTGCTGGGCGCCACCTCGACCGACGCGATGATCCGGCGCGTCGGGGCCAAACGTTGGAACCGGCTGCATCAGGCCGTCTACGGCCTCGGCGTGCTGGCGCTGTGGCATTTCTTTCTGCAAGCCAAGCTCAACATCACGCAGCCCGCCCTCATGGCGGGCCTGTTCCTGATCCTGATGGGCTATCGCGTGCTGCAAAAGCGCGGGCTCGGCGAAAACCCCGTGGCATTGGCTGGGCTGGCCGTCGTGGCGGCGCTCGGCACGGCGGGCCTGGAGGCGGGCTGGTACCAGGTGGTCAACCACGTCCCAGCCAGCCGCGTGCTCGCCGCCAACCTCGATTTCGACGACACGCTCCGCTCGTCCTGGTGGGTGCTGTTCGCGGGGTTCGGGCTTGTCGCGTTCCGCCTGGCCCGGAGGTTTTGGGCAAGGGCGACGCCGACGCGGACGGCCGCCCCGCGCGCGGCTTAGGAATTGTCCTCAGCCGTCCTTGTCGCCGAACAGGAACGGGGCGACGTCGCGCAGCGCCGGTTGCTTGAGGGATGAGAACGGCATCGGGCGGCATACCGACATGGCCGAAAGTCCCACCCGGGTGGTGAGCAGGCCGTTGAGGACGCCCTCGCCGAGCCGCGCCGACAGTTTGGCCGCGATGCCGTGACCCACCACCTGCTGCACGAGGCTGTCGCCGACCGCCATGCCGCCCGTGATCGCCAAATGCGTGCCGACCGATTTGGCGAGCCGGAGAAAGCCGAGCAGCCCGGGCCGGCCGCTGTAGATTTCCGCGATCCGCCGCACCAGCCGAATGGCCTGTGCGACCACGAAAACGAGGTCCAGCATGGCGCGCGGGCTGATGGCGGTCACCACCGACACCCGCCGCGCCGCCAGCGCGATCTCGCGCCGGACCTCGATGTCGAGCGGCCCCATCAGGTGACGCTCGGCGAGGTCGATGAGGTCGCGCCCATCGATGATCTCGCCCGAGAAGGCCTCGATCTGCTGCCGGGGCCGGGCGGTTTCGGGTCGCGCCGCGTAAAGGGCCGACAAGGTCTTGAGTTCGCTGCGCGCCGCGTCCCGGTCATCCGCCGCATGGGCGTCGGCGAGGCGCTTGTGCAGCGCCGCCACCTTGCGCTGGCGCACGACCCCCCGGAATTCCCGGATCAACAGGGCGACAAGCGCCAGCAGCGCCATCCCGGCAAGCGCCAGGGCCAGCCAGCCGAGGCCGGGAAGGCGGGCGAACAGGTCGGCGACGAGCCGGTCGACCCAGAGCCCGATGCCGAGCGACACGAGGCTCACCGTGGCCGCCCAGAACAGCCCGCCCCACCCAAAAAAGCGAGCCATCATACCGCGACGCTGCGCGACTTCGATCGC
>CALMOK010000193.1:4134-18618 GCA_937871825.1 uncultured Alphaproteobacteria bacterium | reverse complement strand
CCTGATCCCCTGAACCATTTGATGAGGGCGATCGCGACGGGCGCATGCCCGAGGGGACGTCGCGCCCGGCCCGCTTGAGCCGTCAAAGCACCCGGCCATCCGCGGACTTGCGGATGCGCTCGATGGTGAGGTCCTTGTGGGCGCGCAGAACCGAGGCGAGGCCGTCGTAGTCGCGCCGTTGCAGGAAAGCGGCGATGCGATTGTGCTCGGCCACGGCCCGCGCCCAGACGGCCGGGTCGTCGTTGCCGAGGAAGCGGATCCGCTTGAGCTTGGCTTGGATGTCCTCGTGCACGGCCATCAGCGTTTGGTTGCGGGCGAAGCTGACGATCAGTCCATGGAGTTGCTGGTTGAGCTGAAAATAGTGGAGGCGCTCGCGGGACCGGTAGGCGGCCAGCATGGCAAGGTGGCGTTGCTGGAAAAGGTCGAGTTCGGCCGGCGTGGCTTTCTCGCAGGCCAGCAAGGCGCATCCCTGCTCGATAACGCTGAGCGCCTCGATCATGTCCACGACGTCCTGCATGGAAAAGGCGCGAACAACCGCGCCACGGTTGGGCACGAGTGCGAGGATGCCTTCGCTGCCAAGGGTGCGGATCGCCTCGCGGAGCGGCGTCCGCGACACGCCGAGATCCTGGCCGAGCCGGACCTCGTTGATCCGCTCGCCGGGAGCGAAATGGCCCTGCACGATCAGGTCGCGAAGGCGGGACGTGACCTCGCTGTGCAGGGTTTGCCGGGCGACCTTCTCGATGGTGGGGGACGCTGACATTCTGGAGGGAGCAGCCGATGAAAGAGAAGCCGTGGGCATGCGAGCCTAGGGAGTGCGCCCCCCGACGTCCACATCGCAAAGTGTATGCATTATTCACTGTACAATACCGTCGGTCCCGGTTTAGCTTTGATGTCGGGAGGACGATGGATGAGAGCCACGAGGCCAATGCCGCTGATTGCCCTGGTGGTCGGCGACCCCGCCGGGATCGGACCCGAGCTGGCGGCCCGCCTCGCGGTCGATGCCGAGGTCGCGGCCGCCGTCCAACTGCTCGTGGTCGGCGACGCGCGCGTTCTCGCCCGTGGGGCACGAGCGGCCGGCCTCGATTGCAAGCTCGCCACCGTGACGGAAGCGGACTTGCGGGATTTGCCCTCCGGGCGGCACCTGCTGCTCGACCGCGCTGATCTCGACCCGGGCAGGATCACGTTTGGTCGGGCCGTCGAGGTGGGCGGGGCATCGGCGTTGGCGAATTTTCGCACGGCCCTCGATCTCGGGGCCGCCGGCCAGGTCGACGCGGTCTGCTTCACGCCCTTCAACAAGGCCGCGATGCGCATGTCCTATCCCGATTACGAGGACGAGGTGGCGTTTTCCTCGGAATACCTGAATCTTTCGGGCCAGGTCGCCGAATTCAACATCCAGCCGAGCCTGTGGAGCGCGCGGGTCACCTCGCACGTTCCCCTGGCGCAGGTGTCCTCGCTCCTGTCCGTCGAATCCATCCTGAACCGGCTGGTCCTGACGGAGCGCTCGATGCGCGCGGCCGGACATCCCAGGCCCCGCATCGCCGTCGCTGGGTTGAACCCGCATGCGGGCGACGGGGGCAGCTTCGGCCGGGAAGAGATCGACGTCATCGCTCCAGCCGTCGAGGCCGGCAAGGCGCGGGGAATCGATTGCAGCGGCCCCTACTCGCCCGATACCGTGTATGTGCGCGCCAAGTCCGGTGAGTTCGACGCGGTCCTGACCATGTACCATGACCAGGGTCAGATCGCCATGAAGCTGATCGGCTTCTACGAGGGCGTGGTGTATTTCGCCGGCCTGCCGTTTCCGCTCACGACGCCGGCCCATGGAACGGCCTACGAGATCGCCGGCCAGGGCAAGGCCGACGTCGGGGCCAACCGCGCGGCGGTGCTGCTGGCCGCGCGGCTGCTCGACCGGGCCGGGTCGCCCTCCACTTCATCTTCGACCTCGCCCTCGCTTTCGACCTCCGCGTGACGTGAACACCTGAAGCCCGGACGGGGACAACCCCGCGACAAAGGGAGGACCGAAGGATGCCCGCGTTCCCGATGGTGGATGCCCACGTTCATTTCTGGGATCCGACGAAGAACCGTTATCCTTGGCTGAACGACCGCCCGCTCATTCCCTTCCGGTATGGCGACTATTCGGCGATCTGCCGCCCCTACCTGCCCGCCGACTACAAGCGCGACGCCGCAGGACATGACGTCGTCAAGACGGTGTATATCGAAGCCGAATGGGATCCCAAGGACCCGGTCGGCGAGATGGACTACATCGCAAGCCTTCGCGGCGCGACGGGCTGGCCGAACGTGGCGGTGGGACAGGCCTGGCTGGATCGCGAGGACCGTGCGGCGACGCTTGAACGCCTGGCCGGCTTCGACTTCGTGCGCGGCGTCCGGCACAAGCCCCGCTCCAACCCCGGGCCCGGCTCGGCCAGTTCGGGCGGCATGCTCGACCCGCACTGGGTCGAAGGGTTCGCGCTGCTGCAGCGGTTCGGGTTGCGGTTCGACCTGCAGACCCCGTGGTGGCATCTGCACGAGGCCGCCGCGCTCGCCGACCGCTACCCGGCGATCCCCATCGTGCTGCTCCATTCGGGCCTGCCGGCCGATCGCAGCCCCGAAGGGATCGCGGGATGGAAGCGGGCCATGACCCTGCTCGCCGAACGCCCCAACGTGTCGGCCAAGATTTCCGGGATCGGCCTTCCCGGCCAGCCCTGGACGGTCGCCAACAACCGCGACATCGTCCGAACCATCATCGACCTTTACGGCGTGGATCGCTGCATGTTCGGCAGCAACTTCCCGGTGGACAGCGTGTGCGGGGACCTCGACACGATCTTCTCCGGCTACAAGGCGATCACCGCCGACCTCGGGCCGGACGTGCAGGCCAAGCTGTTCCACGACAACGCGATCCGCCTTTATGACATCCGCTAAGCCGCGCATCGGCTATGTCGGCGTGGGGCTGATGGGTGGCCCCATGGTGGCCCGCCTCCTCGCGCTCGGCTACGCGGTCGATGTTTTCGACGTCGATCCCGAGCGCCTCGCGGCGGCCGGCCAGGCTGGCGCCCGTCTCAAGACCAGCCCGGCGGAAGCCGCCGCCGAGGCCGACCTCGTGCTGCTCAACCTTCCCACCGTTCAGGCCGTCGAGGCGGTCACCGTCGCCTTGATGACGGTGCTGCGGCCGCCGCAGCTCCTGGTGGATTTCTCGACCATCCCGCCGGACGCCTGCCGCCGCCTGGCCGCGCGACTGGCGGAGGCGACCGGATGTGGATGGATCGACGCGCCGGTGTCAGGCGGCCCCCCCGCGGCGACGTCGGGAGCCCTGACGGTCATGGCCGGCGGCGCTGAGGCGGACATCGCGCGCGTCATGCCGCTGATGGCCGATATCGGCGAACAATTCACTTATGTGGGCCCCACGGGGTCGGGATCGGTCGCCAAAAGCATCGCCCAGCTGGTGGTCGGGTCAACCTACGCGGTGCTGGCCGAAGCGGTGCGCCTCGCGGAAGCGTCTGGCATCGACGCGGCCATCCTGCCGGCCTGCGTCAGCAAGGGCCATGCGGATGGTGTGCTGATGCAACAGCTTTACCCGCGCATCGCGGCACATGACTTCGCGCCGCGCGCCTACGCGCGCCAGTTGTTGAAGGACCTCGAGGCCGTGCAGGACCTCGCCCGGGGGGTCGGCGTACCGACGCCGATGTCGGCCCAGGCCACCCAGCTTTACCGGCTTCTTGTCGCGGCCGGTCACGGCGGCATCGACGGATGCGGCATCTACCGGCTGTACGAGGACCGGACAGCGAGCGACCACCCCCCCAAGCGCTGAGAACTCCCATGAACACTGAAGCCTATGGATTCATCGGTCTGGGCGCGATGGGCGCCCCCATGGTGGAAAAGGCCCTCGAGGCCGGGCTCACGGTTCACGTTCACGACATGAACCGGGCGGCTGTGGACCGTCTCGCCGCGCTGGGGGCGCGAACCGAAGCGAGCGCGGCGGCGGTGGCGGACGCCGTCGAGGTCGTCTTCGTGAGCCTGCCCAACGCGCCGATCGTCGAGGCGGTCGCGCTCGGGCCGGACGGCATCATCGAGGGCAAGCGGATCAAGCATTACATCGACCTGTCGACCACCGGGCCCACGGTGGCCCGCAAGGTCGGCGAAGCGATGGCGGCGCGCGGCGTCGAGGCCCTCGACGCCCCCGTCAGCGGCGGCCCGATCGGTGTCGGGAACAAGACGCTGGCCGTCATGGCGGCTGGTTCCGCGGGGACGCTGCAAAGGGCCGAGACCTTTCTCCGGACCTTCACCAAGACCATCGTTCCCCTCGGGCCCGAGGTCGGCAAGGCGCAGGTCGTCAAGCTCGCCAACAACCTGCTCACGGCGACCAACATGCTGATCGTCGGCGAAGCCATGGCGTTTGCCGAAAAGAGCGGCATCGACGCAGAGGACCTGTTCAAGGTCATCAACGCCGGATCGGGGCGCTCGTGGGTATCGGAGATCGCCTATCCCAAGCATGTCGTCAGCCGGCGCTACGACCAGAATTTTCGCACCGAACTCATGCACAAGGACGTGACCCTCTGCCTGCAGGAGGCCGAGAAGGTCGGGGTGCCGATGTGGCTCGGCGCCAACGTCCGGCAGTTCTGGCAATTCGCCATGACGCAGGGCATGGCCGGGCAGGACTGCTCGCGCATCGCGGCCCTGATCGAGGATTGGGCCGGGCTCGAGGGCAGCGAACAAGCGGCCGACCGGTCATCCAGGAACTCACCATGACGAACCCGACGCTGCCACCAACACCCTCGTTCCGGCTCGACGGCAAGCGCGCCCTGGTCACCGGCGCGGGGCGGGGCATCGGCCTTGCCGCCGCCGCCGCCATGGCGGACGCCGGTGCCCACGTCACCCTTGTGGCGCGATCGGTCGACGAGATCGAGCGGCTGGCCGAGGCCGTGCGGGCGCGTGGCGGTGAAGCGCAAGCGGTCGCGCTCGACGTGACCGACCTCGGCCGCGCCGAACGATCCCTGGCGGGGCTTGAACCGTTCGATATCCTCGTCAACAGCGCCGGCACCAACCATCCGGCGCCTTTCCTGGACGTCACGACGGCGGATTTCGACGCCATCATGGGGCTGAACGTCCGGTCGCTGTATTTCATGAGCCAGATCGTGGCTCGCGGCATGCGGGATGCCGGCCGCGCCGGCTCGATCATCAACATTTCCTCGCAGATGGGCCATGTCGGGGCGGCGCTCCGGTCGGTGTATTGCGGGTCCAAATGGGCCATCGAGGGCATCTCCAAGGCCATGGCGATCGATCTCGCGCCGCTCGGCATCCGCGTGAACACCGTGGGGCCGACCTTTATCGAGACGCCGCTCGCCACGCGCTTCCTCCAGGACGAGGCGTTCAAGCGGGACGTGCTGTCCAAGATCAAGCTCGGGCGCGTCGGCAGGGTCGAGGACGTCACCGGTGCCATCGTGTTCCTGGCCTCGGACGCCTCGGCGCTGATGACCGGGTCGGCCATCGTGGTCGACGGCGGCTGGACGGCGGACTAGGGCGGCCGCGCCAAACCCGGATCTATGTTGTTTCGATCGGACGGCATCGCGACGCGATGGCCACCATCCGATCCATCGGAGGTGGGATCATGATGCTCAGGAACCAGGTCGCCATCGTCACGGGCGCGGCATCCCCGCGAGGCATCGGCAAGGCGACGGCGCGCCGCTTCGGCGACCAGGGCGCCACGGTGGCGATCCTCGATCTCGACGAGGCCGCGGCTGGGCGGGCCGCGGCCGACCTCGGGGGCGGGCATCTCGGTCTGGCCTGCGACGTGCGCGACCCCGCCCAGTGCCGACAAGCCGTCGAGGCGGTGCTGGAACGGTTCGGCCGGGTCGACATCCTGGTCAACAACGCGGATGTCAGCCAGCCCGATAGGCTCATGGAGATCACGCAGGAGAATTTCGACCTCGTGATCGATGTCAGCCTGCGGGGAAGCCTGAACATGGCCCAGGCGGTGGTCCCCGCCATGCAGGAGCGTCGCAGCGGCTGCATCATCTCCATCGGCTCCGTCGCGGCGCAGATCGGCGGAGGCATCTTCGGCGGGCCGCATTATTCGGCCGCCAAGGGGGGCATCCACAGCCTCACCAAATCGATGGCCCGCGAACTCGCCCCTTTCGGGATCCGCGCGAACGCCATCGCGCCCGGAACCATCGACACCGACATCTTCGCCGGCAAGCTCGACGAGAAACGGGACGGGATCGTCGCCAACATCCCACTGGGACGCCTCGGCTCGGCCGACGACATCGCCAAGGGATGCCTGTTTCTCGCCTCGGACCTCGCCGACTACATCACCGGCGTGATCCTGGACATCAACGGTGGCCGCTTCATGCATTGACCGGCGGCGCGGCGCCCGTTCGAGGGGGCGCCGCCGTGGTTCCGCGAAGGATCAGCGTGCCGGGAAAGCAGGTCAGCTTCGGGCGCTCGGACCGGGCCGCGGCGCCGACGAGGTCCACCGCGAAATCGATCATCTGGTCGACCGGCTGGCGCACCGTGGTCAAGGCGTGAGACGGCCAGGACGCCATGCCGATGTCGTCGAAGCCGACAACGGAAAGGTCGCGCGGGATGTCCAGGCCGAACTCCCGGCGCGCAGCGTCCATCAGGCCGATCGCCAGGATGTCGTTGCCACAAAAGACGGCCTGCGGGCGCGCCGCGGCGCCGAGAAGCCGGACGCCGGCGGCATAGCCGGCCTCGTAGCTGAAGGTCCCCGCGTTTTCACAGAACGGGCTGGCCACGCCCCGCGTTTCGCACACCGCCGCAAAACCGTTCCAGCGCTCCACGGTGGTCGAAACGTCGGGACGTCCCGCCACATAGGCCAGGCGGGCATGGCCGAGGTCGATGAGATGGGTCGCCACGGCGGCGCCGCCCGCGACGTTGTCGCACGTCACGGCAACGGAATTCTCGTCGGCCGGGTGCCGGTTGATGAAGATCAGCGGCGTGCCCGCCCGCCGGCAGGCGTCCGCGGCCGCCGAGGAAAGCGTCGCCGCCAGCAGGATCGTCACGTCGGGCCGGTATTGCAGCAACAGCGTCAGGGCGTCGTCCATGGATGTCATGGGACCCGCCGTGATCAACATCACGTTGAGGTCGACGGCCTGCAGGCGATCGGTCAACCTCGTGAGCACTTCGGGATAGAACGGATTGACGAGGTCGGCGGCGACCACGCCCACGATCTTGGTTCGCTTGGTGATCAGGCTGCGGGCGAGCGGATTGGGCCGGTAGCCCAATTCACCCGCGCGCTTCAGGACGAGGCGGCGGGTGTTCGCCGCGATGGTCGTTTCGTCGTAGAAGGCGCGCGACACCGTGGCGGTCGACATCCCAAGGTCGCGCGCGAGGTCCTTGACGGTCACCCTCAGGCTCGTCGACGACCGATCTGGCTTGCGCATGCGTTCCCATTCTCCACGCTGCCGCAGCGTTGGGATCAGGTCGCGTTCCGCCCCCCATACCGCCGCACGCGGATGTTGGCCTGCTCGGCATGCCCCTGGAAGCCCTCGAGCATGCACAAGCGCGAACACACCTCACCGATCGCCGCGCTGGCCTCGTCGGTTACCACACGTTGGTAGCTGCACGTCTTGATGAACTTGCCAACCCACAGTCCACCCGTATAGCGGGCCGCCTTCCGGGTCGGCAAGGTGTGATTGGTGCCGATGACCTTGTCGCCAAAAGCCACGTTCGTGCGCGCTCCCAGGAAGAGGGCTCCGTAGTTCTGCAGATGGTCGAGGAAGTAGTTCGGGTCGCGCGTCATGACCTGGACGTGTTCAAAGGCGAGCCGGTCGGCCTCCTCCACCATCTCTTCAAGGGTGTCACAAACGATGACCTCGCCGTAATCGGCCCAGGATTTGCTGGCGATATCGGCCGTCGCAAGGGTGCCGAGCTGCCGCTCGACCTCGCGCAGCGTGTCGTGGCCCAGCCGCTCGGACGTCGTGAGGAGAACAGCCGGGGACGTCGGGCCGTGCTCGGCCTGCCCGAGGAGATCGGTCGCGCAAATCTCGCCATCGACGCTGTCGTCGGCGATGACCAGCGTCTCGGTCGGGCCGGCGAACAGGTCGATGCCGACGCGGCCGAACAGCTGCCGCTTGGCCTCCGCGACGAAAGCGTTGCCGGGTCCCACGATCATGTCGACCGGCGCTATCGATTCGGTGCCGATCGCCATCGCGCCGATGGCCTGCACGCCGCCGAGCACGTAAATCTCGTCGGCTCCCCCAAGGTGCATGGCGGCGACGATCGCCGGATGAGGCTTGCCGCCGAACGGCGGCGCGAAGGCGATGATCCGCTTCACGCCGGCGACCTTGGCGGTGACCACGCTCATGTGGGCCGATGCCACCATGGGATACTTGCCGCCGGGCACGTAGCAGCCGACCGAACTGATCGGGACGTTCTTGTGACCAAGAAACACGCCCGGCAGCGTTTCCACCTCGATGTCCCGCAGGGCCGCCCGCTGATGCCGGGCGAAATTGCCGACCTGCTCCTGCGCGAAACGGATGTCGGCGAGGTCCTGGGCCGACACCGCGGCCACAGCCTCCTCGATCTCGGCGGACGACAAGCGGAACTGGGACGGCGACCATTTGTCGAACTTCGTCGAATGGTCCAGCAGCGCCGCGTCCCCCCGTGCCTCGATGTCGGCCAGAATGGTTTCGACCGTCGAGCGGACCTTTCCATCGGCTTCCTTGATGGCCTCGACGTCCCGACCCCGCTTGAGATAACGCGCCATGGATTCCTCGCGCAGCTTCCATGCCTCCAACCCCGCCGCGCGACGTCAGACAAGGCTGGCTGTTTGCATAACTCTTCCGAGAAGCTTCTCAGAGAAGGTTTACATACACCTTGGTGCGTGTATGTTGTCAACAACAATGGCCGTCGCCGAATGACGCGGCACGACGGGGAAACGCAGCCGGCCGACCGCATACGTGGGTGATGCGTGCCCTCGATGGGCGAGGCTGGCCAGGGAGGGAAGATCATGACGATCAGTCCTGAAACCGCAGTTCACGAGGTTCGACGTGGACGGAGCAGCCAGGAGCGCACCGCGGCAGCCTGCGGCGAAGCACGGCGCTTGTCGGGCAGGATCGTCGCCAACGGAACGCTCAGGGCGGCCCTGACGGATCGAACCATCGAGGTCGAGAACCCGGCCACCGGTGCCGGCATCGGCGCCGTCCCCCGCTGCGGTCGGGAAGATGTCGACGCGGTCGTGTCGCTCGCCCACACGGCTTGGCGCGCGTGGTCGCGACGTCCGGCTCGCGAGCGTGGCGCCCTGTTGATGCGGGCGGCGGACCGCCTTGAAGAAGAAAGCGAAGCCCTGGCCTGCCTGTCGGCGCTGGAAACCGGCAACGCCCTCGCCACGCAGGCGCGCGGCGAAGCGGCCACCATGGTCGACATCCTTCGCTTTTTCGCGGGCCTTGGCGGCGAGTTGAAGGGGCAAACGGTTCCGGCGGCGCCCGGGGTTTTTCAATACACCCGGCGCGAGTCCATGGGGGTCGTCGGCGCGATCATTCCCTGGAACGCACCCTTGATGCAAACCGCGTCCAAGATCGGGCCGGCCCTCATGGCGGGCAACACGGTCCTCCTCAAGCCCGCCGAGCAGGCGCCCTTCGCCGTTCTGCGGATCTTCGAGATCCTTCAGGAGGTGCTGCCGGAAGGGGTCGCCAATTGCCTGACCGGCCTCGGCGAGGAGGCCGGCCGCTTTCTCGTTGAGCACCCGCTCGTCCGCAAGATCACCTTCACGGGATCGACGGGCGTCGGGGCCGAGATCCTGCGGGGGGCGGCGGGCAAGATCGTGCCGGTCACGGCGGAGCTCGGCGGCAAGAACCCCAACATCGTGATGCCCGACGCCGACCCCCGGCGCGCCGCCGATGGCATCCTGCGCGGGCTCAGACTGCAGCGACAAGGCCAGTCGTGCAGCGCGGGCACCCGGATCTACATCCACGACGACATCTACGACACGGTCATCGATCGCGTGATCGAAGCCATCCCCGCCTTCCGGATCGGCGACCCGCTCGACGAGCGGACGCAGGTCGGCGCGATCATCTCCCGGGAGCAGCTCGCCCGCATCGAGCGTTATGTCGGCCTCGCGCGGGACACCGCCGGGGCAAGCATCCTGTGCGGCGGCAAGCGGCCCGTCGTCCAGGGGTTCGAGAATGGCAATTTCTACACCACGACCCTGATCGAAGGACTGCCGGTCAGCTCGGAGGTGTGTCGCGACGAGATCTTCGGGCCGGTCGCGACCGTGGCCCGATGGCACGACTTCGAGGAGGTCCTCGCCGAGGCCAACGACACCAATTTCGGTTTGGCGGCAGTTATCTGGACCCAGAACCTGGCCCGCGCCCTCGATTTCGTCGACCGGATCGAGGCTGGCTTCGTTCAGGTCAACCAGTTCTCGGTCGCCGAAGCCAACATCGAGTATGGCGGGGCCAAGATGAGCGGCATGGGCCGGGAGCTTTCGGTTGAAAGCATGGTCCAGCATTTCACCTGGTCCAAGACCGTCCTGATCAACGGTAATGGAGCCGAAGAATGACCGCCCTTTCGACCATCGCCTTTCTGGGCCTCGGCAACATGGGGCTGCCCATGGTCCGCAACCTGGTGAAGGCGGGTTTCGCGGTGCGCACCTACGACCTGTCCGCCGAGGCGATCGCCACGGCCGAACGGGACGGCGCCCGGGGAGCGCCCTCCATGCAGGCCGCCGTCGCCGACGTCGACTGCGTCTTCACGATGCTGCCGACCGGCGTCGACGTCGAGGGTGTCTACCGTGGTCCCGCCGGTCTGCTGGCGACGACGCGTCCCGGCGCCCTGCTGGTCGATTCGAGCACGATATCGAGCGCGATCTCCCGAACCCTCGCGGCGGAAGCCTTGGCGGCCGGCCGCGTCATGCTCGACGCGCCGGTGTCCGGCGGCACGCCCGGCGCCCATGCGGGCACGCTGACCTTCATGGTGGGCGGCGATCCCGCCGAGGTCGAGCGCATCCGACCGGTGCTGGAGGCCATGGGGAAGCGCATCGTTCACGTCGGGCCCAACGGGGCCGGCCACACCGCCAAGCTGTGCAACAACATGCTGTCGGGCGCCTGCATGATCGCCACCACGGAAGCGCTGGCGCTGGGCGAGGCCAACGGCCTCGATCCGCAGGTGCTGTCGGAAGTGCTGCGGACCAGTTCGGGCGGCAACTACGCGTTGGAGAAATACAGCCCCTACCCCGGCATCATGCCGAACGTGCCCTCGTCGAACGGGTACAAAGGCGGGTTTCGGTCGGATTTCCAGTTGAAAGACATGCGCCTTGCCAAGCAACTGGCGGCACAGATGCGCGTGCGAACCACGATCGGCGACATCGCCTGCGATCTTTTCGAGCTTCACTGCAGGAGTGGATACGCCAAAGCCGACTATTCCAGCATCATCGCGCAACTGATGACGGTTGCCGGCGATCCCGGGGTCGACTGGTCGTGAGCCGTCGCGAGGGCGCCATCCACGACCCCGCCTGTTCGATTTGGGACGTGCCGGCCGATTCCCAACCCGAGGCGCTCCTCGCCGCCGGCGTTCGCGACGAGGACATGGTGGCCTACCTGTCGGCCGTCCGGCCGCTCTACGACGCGCTGAAGCGGTGCCTCGGCCAGATGGGCGGCGTGCTGCTTCTGCTGCAGGCCCGCGGGCTCGAGCGGGGACGGGGCGACGTGCTGATGACGTCCATCCGGACGCAGCTCGACGAGGCTGGCGAGCGCCTCCGCTGCTTCCCGGTGCCTCCCAAAGCAGGCCGCCACCACGCGATGCTGACCGGTCTGGCGAAGGCGCTTTGCGAAATCCGGGGTCGCCTCGAGCGAACCGTCGATCTGATCGATCCCTCGAGCGTCGCTCTGGGGGCGGTTGTTGACGCCCTTTTCGGCATCCATCGCGGCCTTTTGGCGACGGCCGATCCCGGTGTGGGCCTTTCGCCGGTCGACTTCACCGCCGCTTGTTGCACTTGTCGACCACGAACAAAGGCGCACGCCGCGTAGGAAAGCCGGAGGCAACGATGTCGCTATATTCGATCTACGTCCTCGAATACGGGTTTGTGCCGGAATACCACAAGAGCGGTGTGGTCTACGGGGCGCACAACCAGGGATACGTCAAGCTTCCCTATTGTTACGCCGTGATCAAGGGCGACAACTGGGCCGCCATGGTCGATGTCGGCTACAACGACCGGGATTACGGCAGGTATCTCGGCGACCTGTTTGATGTCCGCAACTGGCGCCCGCCGCACGATGTGCTGGCTGAGATCGGGCTGACGCCCGAAGACATCAAGGCCGTTTTCATCACCCACGCCCATTTCGACCATTTCGGGAACGTCGAAGCCTTTCCGAACGCGACCTTCTACATCCAGAAGAAGGAGCTGCAGGAGTGGGTCTGGGCGATGTCGCTGCCCGATCGCATGCGGTGGATCCTGTCGGGCATCGACACTGGCGACATCCTGAGGGGCGTTCAACTGGCGCGCGACAAGCGATTAGTGGTGCTCGACGGGCCGATGGAAAACGTCGTTCCGGGCATCGACCTGCACGTCGCCTACGACAGCCACACCTTCGCCTGCATGTGGGTCACGGTCCGGAACGACGGCCAGGCCGAGTCCGGCGACGTCTGGGTCCTCGCTGGCGACCTCGTCTACCAGTTCGACAACCTGCAAGGCGCGTCGGAGCAGCTCAAGATCGACGATCTCTACCTTCCCGTGGGGTTGGCCACGGGAAGCCAGTTCAACCTCATCATGGCGACGGAAGCGATGATGAAGCAGGTGGGCTACGAGGCGCGTCGCGTCATCCCCGTCCATGAAGCGCGGCTGGAGCACACGTTTCCCTCGCGCCTGACCAAGCACGACCTTCGGGTGAGCGAAATCTGCCTCGGCGGCGACGCGACCTCGGCCGTCTAGGACCATGGGGATACCGGCGAGCGCGCCAAGGAGGCCGGAACGGCACCGGGGCATCGCGGGCAAGAACGGGAGGTACGAAGGCGTGTTGGCAAGTTCGGACGACCTGACGATGCCGGGCCGGAAGGCTCATGCGATGCGGCGACCCAATCCCTTCCGGTCGAGCGCCGGGATCCTGTTCGCCACCATCCTCCTGTTCGCCCTCAGCGGGCTGGTGCAGCCGGAAAGCCTCGGGGTCGGCGCCTTGAGCGGCATGCTTCCGTTTGCGGCGATCCTGGCGATCGTCGCGCTCGGGCAGACCCTCGTGATCCAGCAGGGCGGCATCGACCTGTCGGTGCCGGGCGTGGTTTCGCTCAGCGGCGTGATGGTGTCCTATTATTCCAACGCGTCGGCCCTGTGGCTGGCGATCATCTACGCCTTTGCGGTGGCCATCGCCGCCGGGCTGATCTCCGGCCTTCTCGTCAGCCGGGTCCGGGTCGCCCCGATCGTCGCCACCATCGGCATGAACGCCCTGCTTTATGGTTTGGACGTGAAGATCTCCGGCGGCACGCCGGTGGCGGTTTCCGAACACCTGACGGGCTTCGCCAACAGTCGCCTGTTCGGCGTCACGACGCTGGCCTATGTCGCGGTCGGCGTCACCGGCCTCGTTCTGATCATCGTCAAGAAGACGGTGTTCGGCAGGACCTTCGAGGCCGTGGGTGCCAGCGCCCGGGCGGCCCGCGCCGCCGGGGTCATCGCCGACCGCTATCAGTTGCTCGCCTATGCGGCCGCGAGCGGGCTCTACTGCCTCGCTGGCATTCTCCTGGCCGGCATCATGACGCTGCCGAGCGCCTTCCAGGGCGACACCTACCTGATGCCCTCGATCGCCGCAGTGGTGATCGGCGGGACCTCGCTGTTCGGAGGAACCGGCAACCTGGCGGCGTCGGCCATCGCGGCCCTGTTCCTCACGCAACTGCAGCAGCTGGTCCTGACGACGGGGTCGAGCGTGGGCGTCCAATACCTGTTCCAGGGTGGCGCGATCATCATCGGAGTGGGGGTCTACAGCCTACGCCTCAGCAGCCTCAAGGCCCTGTTTCGCCGGTCGGGCGCGCGCGGTTCGCCGCCGCACCCGCTGACGGCCTGAGGACACCAATCGAATTTCGCCGGCCGTCGGTCGACGAAGAGCCGCAACAAAAAAACTTGGAGGAAACAGATCATGTCAAAATACGACCTGCGACACGTGTTCGGAGCAACGGCCGTGGCGGCCTTGACGGTGGCGGCCGGACCTGCCTCGGCGGCGTCCGACTGGTGCAAGCAGATCGCCGATGGCGTCTACTGCGCGCCGGCGGAAACCACGCCGCCAAGCTTCTGCGGCACCAAGCCGGTGTCGCTGGCCCTCGCCGACGGGTTTGCCGCCAACCCATGGCGGCAGATGACGGCCGCCTCCGCCATCAACGAGGCGAGCCGCTGCCCCAACGTCACGGGCTGGAGCCACACCGACGGCCAAAGCAACACCCAGAAGGCGATCTCCGACGTGCAAGGCCTGGCTGCCAAGGGGATCAACGCCATTATCGTCTTCGCCGACGCGGGTCCGGCCATGCTCCCGGCCATTCGCGACGCCCACAAACAGG
>CALMOK010000193.1:0-4124 GCA_937871825.1 uncultured Alphaproteobacteria bacterium | reverse complement strand
TCGACGACGTTCGCGTGCCCGTAGCCAATTTGATCGGCGGCAAGGAAGGGGTCGACTACAACGCCTTCGTGGGGACGGACTTCTACATCCAGGGCAAGATCTGGGGCGACTGGCTGGTCGGCGCGATGGGCGACAAGGGCAACATCGCCTATCTCGGTGGCCCTCCCGGCGCCAGCGAAAGCCTCGACAAGTCCAAGGGCCTGCACGACGCGTTCAAGGGGCACGGCAACATCAAGTGGATCGGACAGGACCCCTATGAGGTGACCAACTGGGATCCGAGCCTGATCGCCAAATCCCTCACCGCCCTGATCGCGCGTTATCCGACGATCGACGCCGTGATCGGCGACCTGTCAATCCCGATCCTGACCTCCGGAGCCTTCCCGCGCGCCGGGCGGGAACTGCCGCTCGTGGCGGGCGAGGACGCCAACGGCTTCGGTTGCGAATGGGAAAAGCTGCACGCCAACGGCGCCAAGTCGAACTACCAGTTCACCACAACGAGCGCCGAACAATGGAACAGCCGCTTGGCGGTCCGCTGGGCGATCGCGGAGGCCGCGGGCGGCAAGGTGGATCAGCCGCTCGTCATCCCCGACAGCAAGGGCGGCCAGCACACGGTCGCCGCCCCCGGCGACAAGATCGTCAAGACCTTCGTGATGGACGATTCGCTGAAGGGCGTCGTGTTCTGCGACCCGAAACTGCCGGAATCGGCCGGAAACGGAACGGGCCTCACCACCGACCAGGTGATGGCGGCCCTAAAAGGCGGCCTGTAAGGGCGCCCCGACCAACTGACGCGGGGAGCCCGTTCGTCAAGGCTCCCCGCCTGCCGCCACGGATCGGCACGGGACCGATCGCTTCCGAAGGACGCATTGCGTGACGATTGTGGAACGAACGGTCGTGTCCGACCCCGCCCCGGAGCCAGGCGTCACGGCGCTGCGCCTCGCCCATATTTGGAAGCGCTACGGAAACGTGGTCGCCGTCAAGGACATCTCCATTGACGTCGGTGCCGGCCAGGTGCACGCCCTGCTTGGCGAGAACGGCGCCGGCAAATCGACGCTGATGGGCATCGCCTCGGGCGTCGTGCGGCCGGACAGCGGGACGATTGAGATCGCAGGCTCGACGATCGAAAGGCTCACGGCTGCGCAGGCCCAGAGCCTGGGCCTCGCGATCGTGCACCAGCATCCGGCGGTTCTGCCGGAATTGACCGTCGCCGAAAACATGCTGCTCGCCATCCCGGCCCATCTGCGCCACCGCGAGGGCGGCAGCATCGACTGGGTCGCCCACCAGCTCCGGCAGGTCGGCTCCACGGTCCACCCGCGCATGCGGATGAGCGACGTCGACATCGCGCAGCGCCAGCTTTACGAACTCGCCAAGGCGCTCGCGATCGACCCCAAGGTCCTCATCCTCGACGAGCCCACGGCGGCGCTCACCGCCGATCTCGTCGACCTCCTGTTCGAACAAGTGCGGGCCGCCGCCGCCAGGGGCGCCGCCATCGTCTATATCTCGCACCGCTTGCAGGAAATCCGCCAGATCGCCGACCGGGCGACCGTGATGCGCGACGGCGAGGTCAAGGGGTCGGGCAACCTCGCCGACCTGTCGGACGACGAGATCCTGCGGCTGATCGTGGGCCGCACCCTCACTCATGCCTACCCCGACAAGGGAACCGGCCTCAACGCCAGGCAGGGCAACCTCATCGTCGACGACCTCGAGGGCGAACACTTCCACGGCGTGAGCATGACGGCGAGCGGCGGCGAGATCGTCGGCATCGCGGGCATCGCCGGCAACGGGCAGAGCGAATTCCTGCGGGCCCTCGGTGGCCTCGCCAAGGCGACGGGGGAGGTGAGGCTCGGAGCCGACCTGGTCCGCCTCGGGCGGCCCGATGCCGCCCGCGCGGCGGGGATCAGCTATCTGTCGCCCGATCGCCAGAAGGAAGGGCTGTTCATGAGCCTTTCCGTGCGGGAAAACGCCGTGCTGTCGGCGCTTCCCTTCCTGGCGCGGTTCGGCTTCGTGAACCGGCGCGAGGAATATGTTGGCGTGGAGGCCGAGCGATCGGCCCTCGCCATCAAGACGGCGTCGGTCGACAGCAACATAGGCAGCCTTTCGGGCGGCAACCAGCAGAAAGTCATCCTGGCGCGCGCGCTGCTCGCGAAAGCCTCGCTGGTGCTCGCCGAAGAACCCACCGCGGGGGTCGACGTGGGGGCGCGCGCCGAGATTTATCGCATCCTGAGGGAGGTCGCCGAGCAGGGAACGCCGGTGGTCATCGTTTCCTCCGATTGCCTCGAACTCGCGGGCCTGTGCGATCGCGTGCTCGTTTTCTCGCGCGGCCATGTGGTGAGCGAGTTGCGTGGCGGCGACGTGACGGAGGAGCGGATCGGCCACGCCATGGTGACGGCGACGGCGCATCGCGGCGGCGCGGCGAGCACCAGGCCGGGCGCCCGCGGCGACGGCCGCTGGCTGCGCTCGTTCACCGCCGGCGACTACGCGCCGAGCTTCGTCCTCGCCCTGCTCATCCTGGTGCTCGGGGCCGTCGCGACGATGGAGAACGCACGGTTCGTCTCGACTTTCAACATCGAGAAGATGCTGCTGCTGGCGGCGGCGCTGTCCTTCGTGGGCTTCGGGCAGATGTGCGCGGTGCTGACGGGCGGCATCGACCTGTCGGTCGGCCCGATGGTCGGGCTGAGCGTCGTGATTGCATCCTTCTTTCTCGTCGACGACAGCTCCGTCCTGACATCGATCGCGGGATTGCTGATCATGGTCGGAACCGGCGCGGTGGTGGGCCTCGTCAATGGCTCGCTCGTTCGCTTCGGCAGGTTCACGTCCGTCGCGGCGACGCTCGGCGTTTACATCATCATCCAGGGCGTGTCGGTGCTTCTGCGCCCCTACCCCGGCGGCAGCATCAGCGCGGAGGCGACCGCCTTGATCCAGGCCAACGTCGCCGGTGCGATCCCGCTGGCCTTCCTGGCCGCGATCGGTCTGGCGGTCGGCCTCGAGATCGCGCTGCGCTACACCCGTTGGGGGCTCAGCCTCAGGGCCGTGGGCTCCAACGAGCACGCGGCCGCCCGGATCGGGGTGCGAACCAACTGGGCGGTGGTCGGCGCCTTCGTGGCGTCCTCGCTGTTGTCCGTGCTCGGCGGCGTCATGGTCACGGCGCAACTCGGGATCGGCGATCCGAACCAGGGCGTCGAATACACGCTGGCGAGCGTCGCTGCCGTCGTGCTCGGCGGAACCAGTCTGTTCGGGGGGCGCGGATCGTTCATCGGGGTCCTGTTCGGGGCGCTGCTGATCCAGGAACTGAACTCGGCCACGACCTTCCTCAACCTGTCGCAGGCGTGGCAATACTGGTTCATCGGGCTCCTGACGTTGGGCGCCGTGGCGATCTACTCGCAGGCGCGACGCGTTTCAGCCATTGAGGACTGAGATCGCCGCGCGAAGCCCAGTCGCATCAACGGGTCGGCAGGACGACCCTTGGTTTTTCGAACTCCAGCGCGAAGGACGCACCGCAGGTGACCCACATCGCCCTCAAACCGGGCCTTCGCGTCCTTGTCACGGCGGGGGCTTCCGGCATCGGCCACGCCATCGCCGACACGCTGATCCGGAGCGGGGCGCGCGTTCACGTTTGCGACATCGACAAAGGGGCTCTCGACGCCTTCCGGGCCGCCCATCCCGGACATGGCGCGACACGCTGCGACGTCGCCCGGGACGCCGACGTGGAGGCCCTGTTCGCGGACGTGTCGCACGGCCTGGGCGGCCTCGACGCCCTGGTCAACAATGCCGGGATCGCCGGCCCCACCGGAGCCGTCGAGGCGATCGCACCAGCCGAGTGGCGGCGCACGATCGATGTTTGCCTGACCGGCCAGTTCCTGTGCACCCACCACGCCGTCCCGCTGCTGAAGCAGGCTGGCGAGGGCAGCATCGTCAACCTGTCGTCGGCGGCCGGCCGCTTTGGCTACGCTTTCCGGACACCCTATTCGGCGGCGAAATGGGGCGTCATCGGTTTCACGCAAAGCCTCGCCAAGGAACTCGGGCCCGCCGGGATCCGCGTCAACGCCATCCTGCCGGGCATCATCCGCGGTTCGCGCATGGAGGGTGTGATCCGGGACCGGGCGGCGCAGGTGGGCGTCCCCTACGAC
>CALMOK010000192.1 GCA_937871825.1 uncultured Alphaproteobacteria bacterium | reverse complement strand
CGCATGCTCATGGTGCTGCACCCCGAAAAGGCCGCCGAAGCCGAGGCGGTGTTCCGCAAATGGGGGCTCGATTTCGCGGTGATCGGCCATACCACCGACACGCTCCGCTTCGTGATCAAGCAGGGCGGCGTCGTCAAGGCAGACCTTCCCATCAAACAGCTTGGTGACGAGGCTCCGCTCTACGATCGCCCCCACGTGGCGGCTCCGTCGCGCGCCGCCATCGAGCCGGGAAGCGTTTCGCCGCCGATCGGCAACGCCGAAGCCCTGCTGCGACTGATTGGCTCGGCCGACCTTTGCTCCAAGCGGTGGGTTTGCGAACAATACGACCACCTCATCGGCGGCAACACGGTGGCGGGACCGGCCACCGGCGGCAATGCCGCCGTGGTTCGCGTCGAGGACGGGCCCAAGGGCCTGGCGCTGACGGCCGACGTGACGCCCCGCTATTGCAAGGCCGATCCGGTGCAAGGCGGCCGGCAGGCGGTGGCCGAGGCGTGGCGCAACCTCACCGCCGTCGGCGCCCGGCCGCTTGCCCTGACCGACAACCTCAACTTCGGCAATCCCGAGAAGGCCGACGCCATGGGAGAACTCGTGGGCTGCATTCGAGGGATCGGCGAGGCCGCCCGCGCGCTCGATTTCCCCATCGTGTCGGGGAACGTCTCGCTTTACAACGAAACCATGGGGCAGGGCATCCTGCCGACCCCGACGATCGGGGGCGTGGGCCTGGTGGACGACGTGGCGGCCATCGCCCGTGCGCGTTTCGAGCGGGCCGGCGACGTTCTCCTGCTCGTCGGCGAAACGGCCGGCTGGCTTGGGCAGTCGCTCTATCTTCGTGACATTTGCGGCCAGCCCGAGGGTGCCCCACCCCCCGTCGACCTCGGGGCCGAACGGCGCAACGGGGATTTCGTGCGAAGCCTCATCGTCGCCGGCCTGCGCTGCGTGCATGACCTCGCCGACGGCGGCCTCGCGGTGGCGCTGTTCGAAATGGGCGCGGCTTCGAATAGGGACCGGGCTGGGCCGATG
>CALMOK010000191.1 GCA_937871825.1 uncultured Alphaproteobacteria bacterium | reverse complement strand
CCACCAAGCAGCGGATCAGGGGCGCGGTTGACCATTGGTGCGACCTGCAGGGGTTCACCGACGAGCAGGCGGCGGCCCGGATCGAGGCCGACGGCATCGACATCCTAGTCGATCTCAACGGCTACACCAAGGATGCCAGGACAAAAGTCTTCGCCATGCGGCCGGCGCCGATCGCCGTCAATTGGTTCGGCTTTCCGTCAACGATGGGAAGCCCTTACCACCATTACCTCATCGCCGACGCGCAGATCGTTCCCGAAGACTCCGAACTCTTCTACTCCGAAACGGTGCTGCGGCTCCCGTGCTACCAGCCGAACGACCGCCACCGCACGGTTGCCGCCCGAGTTCCGTCGCGGTCCGAGGAAGGCCTCCCCGAGGCAGCGGTCGTTTATTGCTGCCTGAACGGCTTGCAGAAGCTCACGGCCGTCACCTTCGGGTCGTGGATGAGCATCCTGGCGCAAGTCCCTGATGGTGTTCTCTGGTTGCTGGCCGGCGGCGCCGAAACCAAGGACCGGCTGCGGCAGGCCGCCCAGGCTCAAGGCGTGGCGGGCCACCGGCTGATCTTCGCCGACAAGAAGGCGAACCCCGATCATGTTGCCCGCTTCGCGCTGGCCGACCTGTTCCTGGACAACGCACCCTACGGCGCCCACACGACGGCCGCCGACGCGCTGTGGATGGGCGTCCCGGTCCTGACATGGCCCGGACGAAGCTTCGCCTCGCGGGTCTGCTCCAGCCTGGTCGTCGCCGCCGGCCTCCCGGACATGATCTGCCCGTCGAGCGAGGCCTATGTCGCCAAGGCCGTCGAACTCGGCACCTATCCCGAGCGGTTGCGCGCGCTGCGGCTCCGGCTTCGGGAGAACCGCGACTCCTGCCTGCTGTTCGACTCGCCCTTGTTGACCGAGAACCTGGAACGGCTCTACGCTCGCATGTGGGAGGACTACCAGAGCGGCAACCTGCCCAAGCCTGATCTTCGCAACCTCGAGATCTACCGGGACGTCGGGGTCGCGCTGCATGCCGAGGCCATCGGCCATCCAGGCCATGCGGTCGATTATGCCCCCAGGCTGCGCGAATGGGATGGGACCTATCCCATCGCGCCCGACGGTCGGCTTTGGACAGGGGAATAGCGCCGGCCCGGCACGGTGGCGGCGATCACCTCGCCTTCAAACGGCCGGGGGCGTCCTCGTCGGGTCCGACCGGGGCGAGGTCGAGCGACTGCAACGTGGCGTGGCGCAGCTTCTCCTCGCCCCGCAGGTGCCGCACCCGGGCCACCAGGCCTTCCTTGATCCAGGTCGCCGTCCTGTTTCCCGCCAAGCCGGCGAGGCGCGCCCGCGGCGTGCCCATCCGCTCCACGGACGACCAGAAGCTTTTCCGCTCTTTGTCGGGCAGCGTCACGGTGGCGTTGCCCACATAGGCCGGGTTCCCGCCAAGGGTCGCCAGCAGGGCGATCGGCAAGCCCGTCGCCGACCGTTCGACGCCGAGAACGGCGAAATCCCCGACCGTGTAGCTCTTGGTTTTCACCCAGGCCCGGGTGCGCCCGCCCGCGTAGAGGCTGTCGGCGCGCTTGGACACGATCCCTTCGAGCCCGTGCTGGTCCGCCGCCTTGAAGAAGGCCGGCCCTTCGCCGAGGTGGTCGGCGCTGAAGATAATCCGCGACGAGGGCTCCGTTCCCAGGAGGTCCCGCAACCGGCTTCGGCGGTCGACGAGCGGCTCGCCGTGAAGCACGCGGCCGTCGATCATCAGGAGGTCGAAGGCGAAGAAGACGAGGCGTTCGGGCGCCAACTGGATGGCGGACCGGAGGGCCTTGAAATCCGTGAGGCCGGTGGCCGTCTGCACGCAGATTTCGCCGTCGATGAGGGCCGAGCCGCAGCGCAGCGCAAGGGCGCTTTCGACGACGTGGATGTACCGCCCCGTCCAGTCGTAGCCGTTGCGCGTGAAGGCGCGGGTGTCAGCCCCGTCGATCGAGATTTCCGTGCGGTAGCCGTCGTATTTGATCTCGTGCAGCCAGTCGTTTCCATCGGGTGCCTGGTCGACGAGCGTCGGCAGCATTGGCTCGACGAAACCGCGAGAACGAATTGAGCGAGCCATCTTGGATCCGGCGTCTGACCGGGACAGCATCGCGTTTTCGCGTCAAGGAACGATGAATGGCATGGACCGGGGAGCCATGCCGTCACGGCTGGTGGATTTTCACCATTGCCGGTGAACCGCGCCGGGCGGTGGCCGTTGTGGTTCCATGACCGATCACATAACCGAACCAACAATCGCCAAGGTGGCGGAAGCCCGCCGCCGCGAGATGGCCATCGAGCACCTTTTATTTGGCACCATTCGCTTCGTGGCCCAGCAACACCCGGAACTGCTGAACGAACTCGACGAAAGCCTGGCTCACCTGTGGGACGCCGCCACCGACGAGACGCGCGACGACGATGCCGTTCGCGACATCGCCCGGCGCTTCATCAAAAGCCTTCGCGCCGAACGATAGCGACGCGTCGGCTCCAGGGCGGAAAATCCAAGGCGGAGCTCGACAGACGGATTTTGCCTCGAAGGGCAGCTACCATCCTGCCCAGGCAGTGTTGACAGCCCGGCAAGCGCTCACTTTTTGTGACCGTCCGGTCCGAACTGCTTCAGGTAGGCGACGATGTTGTTGATGTCGCTTTCCTTGGTGAGGCCGGCGAAGGTCATCTTGGTTCCAGGGATCTTGGCTCTCGGGTCCTTGATGTAGTCCCGAAACGTCGCTTCGTCCCACGTCAGCCCCGAATTCTTGTTGGCGTCCGAATAGGGGTAATCAGGAACGGAGCCGGTGTGCCGACCGATCAGGCCATTCAGAACCGGCCCGACCGCGTTATGCGCGGTTTCGCCGATCTGGTGGCAGGACCTGCATTTGACGAACACCTTTTCGCCCAGGGCGGGGTCGCCGGCCGGGAAGGCGTCCTGTGCGACAGCCGTGGTGGTGCAGGAAAGCAGAGCCAGTATGGTGGCCGAACTGAGTTTCACCAGGCATATCCCCCACATTTGATGTCCGGCCGAACAGGCACGCGTTCCCCGGATGATACGACCACATAGGGAGCGGATCGCCACGGCCAAACCCAGAATGGCCGTTCGCGCCGATATGCCGCTCGCGCGCGGAGATCCAAGGCCGATCGCTGTTCCAACCAGCCGGCCCGGCACACGCGCCTTGATCTTACCCAAGTTCGGCAGCGCGGAGGCGGGCCCGCCGTGTTGCGAGCGATGTGTGAAAACCGGCGAGGTCGAGGCGTTCGCGCGCCGCGTCGCCAGAATCAAGCCACCGACGTCACGCACTTGCGGACGGTGGTGCAAGAACGAGGGGTCGGACGTCCAACAAATGGCGGTCGTCCGGTGATCCATCTCACCTCACGGCGACACCCTGCGGTCGACCCACGGCGGACACGCGTCGGAACGCCCCGATGAATCGCTCGTACTCGCCTTCAGGCACCCCATAGCTGTCGCCCGCCGCCGCTTCCAAACCGGAACGGTCGAGCACGCGGATGTTGCCGCGCGTCGCCTTGATCAGGTGCTCGCCTTCCAGCACGTGGGTCGCCTCGGTCACGCCGGAGCGCCGCACCGCCAGCATCATGGCCAGGAATTCATGGGTGATCGGCAGGTCGTCGCCTTCGATCCTGTCGTGGCACATCAGGAGCCAACGGGCGAGCCGCTCGCCGATGTTCTCGCTGCCAATTGAAACGGCCGTGTAGGACATTTGCACCGAAAAGGCCTGGACGTAGCGGAGCAGGTGGGTGAGCAGCGATGGGCTGCGCTCGATTCCCCGCTTGAGGGCCACCGTCGATATCGTGAAAGCGTGGCCGTCGATCTGCACGAGATGCTGGTAGGGGGCCTGGTCGGTCCCGAGAAGGACGCCCATGGCGGTCATGCCATCCCGGCCATAAAGGCCGACCTCGAGGCGAACTTGGGCCGGAGTATAGGCGATTTGCGAAACCACCCCGGACTCGGGGAAATGGACCCGTTCGATCGGACGGTTCGGTTCGATCAGAACCTGTCCCATCACAAGGGATACCGGCTCGAGGTCGGGCGCGAGGAGAGCGAAATCTTCCGAGGCCATCAAGGCCAGCAATCGGTTGTGAACGCCACCTTGGGTGGTCGTCGGCATCATAGGCCCGCGCGCGGTTGGGGCGAGAGTTGCAATTCTCCCTAAGGCCTGCGCCCGAAGTCCGAGCAGGCGACACTTTAGTCTAGATTAGATGGAACGCTCCTCAATTCGCATATGTTAGCGGAAAAGGTTCAAACCTGTTGTCAACCGCCGTCAAGATCCGCGATGTCGTCTGAAGATCATGGAACAGGTAGAAGCCATTGATCTTGGCGCCTTGCTTGGCGATCGTGGCATCGAAGTGCAGGCCCAACGTCGCGCAAGCATCCGACCTGCAGTAGCGCCAGTGGCGCGTCATTAGAAAGGCCGGGACCTTCGCCTTGAAGGCAATGGCGCACCAGATGCCCGGATGATGTCTGTTCACGAAGAAATGCCACGACCGATAGTCGATCTGACAAAACGAGCTCTGGAATTCATGTCGCATCCATGCCGCCATTCGGATCGCTGACTGCAAGCGATCCTCCTCTCGTATCGAGGAGGCTGTTGGGAAAGGCATTAACATCTCATTAATGAGAGGCCGGGCCGCGTATTTCGTTCAGAATCGTACGTGTTCGCTCGGGTCGCGACCGCTCGTCTCCGGCCCAGAGATTTCGCAAGAAAAACAATCGGAGGTCGCGTGAAGTACGCCGTCATCATCGAGTACGGAGCCGACAAGGATCGCTTGAAAGCCACCCATCCCGCCCATCGGGCCTACCTCAGTACCTTTCTCGAAAACGGCCAGTTGCGGGCGGCCGGGCCATTTTCGGACGATGCTGGAGCCTTGTGGGTGCTGGATGCCGGTAGCGCGGAGGAGGCGGAACAGATCGTCAAGGGAGACCCGCTCGTTTAAGCCGGTGCCGTCACGGGTTGGACGATACGGCCGCTCGCCTATTGGTCGGCGCAAGAAGCGAAAGGTGCGAAATAAGCGGGAGCTCTGCCGGGTCGACGGC
>CALMOK010000190.1 GCA_937871825.1 uncultured Alphaproteobacteria bacterium | reverse complement strand
CGCCAGCAGCGTCGCGTCATATTCTCCCGACTCCACCTTGCGGAGACGCGAGCCCACATTGCCGCGCAGCAGCTTGACGACGAGGTCTGGACGGCGACGCAGCATTTGGGCCTGGCGGCGCAGCGAGGCCGTCCCGATCGTCGCGCCGGTCGGAAGCTCGGCGATGCTGCGTGCCCGGACGGCGATGAACACGTCGCGCACGTCTTCCCGGGGAAGATAGCCGGCGATGGTCAGCCCTTCGGGCAGGATCGTCGGCAAGTCTTTGGCGGAATGGATCGCGACGTCGATCGACCCGTCGAATAGAGCGCGGTCGAGCTCCCGGGTGAACAGGCCCTTGCCGCCCGCCTCCGCCAGCGCGCGGTCCTGGATCATGTCGCCAGTGGTGCGGATCGCCACGATGTCGACAGCTTCTTCGGCCCAGCCGTTCGCGAGCGCGAGACGGGTCCGGGCTTCATGCGCCTGCGCGAGCGCCAGCGGGCTTCCGCGCGTCCCCAATTTCATCGTGCCAAGCCCGCCATCCGTGTCATTCCCGCCCCGATCGCCGGTCGCGGGATGTTTTTTGCAACAGGGCCGGACTATAAGCTCGCCCTGCCTCCAGTGAAAGGGAAGCATGCGCGTCCTCGGGATCGAAACAACCTGCGACGAAACAGCCGCCGCGATCGTCGCGCGCAAGCGGGACGGCGGCGGCGAGATCCTGTCCAACGAGATCCTGAGCCAGGTTGCACAGCATGCCGCCTTTGGCGGCGTGGTGCCCGAGATCGCGGCCCGCGCCCACGTTGAGGCGATCGACGGCTTGATCGACGTCGCCCTCGCCAAGGCCGGGCTGGATTTCGCCGATCTCGACGGCATCGCGGCGGCGGCTGGGCCGGGCCTGATCGGCGGCGTGCTGGTTGGGCTGACAACCGCCAAGGCCTTGGCGCTCGTCACCCGCAAGCCGCTGATCGCCGTGAACCACCTCGAAGGTCACGCGCTGACGGCGCGGCTGACCGACAACGTGCCATTCCCCTACCTGCTGCTGCTGATGTCGGGCGGCCACACCCAGTTGCTGGCCATGCTCGGGGTCGGCGACTACCTCCGCCTCGGCGCCACGGTGGACGACGCGGTGGGCGAGGCTTTCGACAAAATCGCCAAGATGCTCGGGCTCGGCTATCCGGGCGGCCCAGCCATCGAGCGCGAAGCCCTGCGGGGCGATGCGACGCGCTTCGCCTTTCCGCGCCCCATGACGGGCCGGCCGGTGCCGAACTTCTCGCTGTCGGGACTGAAAACGGCGGTGCGGATGGAAGCCGAGCGCATCAAGCCGCTGACCCCGACGGACGTCGCCGACATCGCCGCCTCGTTCCAGGCGGCGGTCGTCGACGTGATCGTGGACCGGACCCGCGCGGGCCTGCGGGCCTTTCGCGAGGCCGCCGGCCGGCCCCACGCCCTCGTGGCGGCGGGCGGCGTTGCCTCCAACGCCGCGATCCGCCGGGCCTTGACCCGCTTCGCCGGCGAAACCGGCCTCCGGCTCGTGATCCCGCCGGCGGCCCTTTGCACCGACAACGGCGCCATGATCGCATGGGCGGGCATCGAACGCCTTGAGCTTGGTTTGACGGACGACCTCCTGGTGGCGGCGCGGCCGCGCTGGCCGCTCGACGCCTCGGCCGAGCCGAGCCCGAACGGCAAATCCTGATGGGCGGGGCCTGATGGGCCAGCCGCGGGTCGCCATCTTGGGAGCCGGCGCCTGGGGCACCGCGCTTGCCGGTGCCGCCGCGGCGGCTGGGTGCCAGGTCGCTTTATGGGGCCGGGATGCCGACGCGATGGCCCGGATCGACGCATCGCGCGAAAACCATGTCCACCTTCCCGGTGTGCGGCTGGCCCCCTGCATCACCGTTCTCGGAGCGCTCGACGTGGCGCTCGCCTCGGCCGATTGCGTGATCGCCGCATCGCCCGCGCAGCCGTTGCGCGCGCTCCTGACGCGCGCCGCCTCGCATGTCCGCGCCGGTGTGCCGCTGGTGGTCAGCGCGAAGGGCATCGAGCGGACGACGGGCCTTTTCATGGGCGACGTGGCCCGGCAATGCTGGCCCGACAACCCGCCCTTCATCCTGTCCGGCCCGAGCTTCGCGTCCGACGTGGGCCGTAAACTGCCAACGGCGGTCACCCTGGCGGGCGACGAACTTGCGGTCGCGGAGGAGCTCTGCGCCCGGCTCGGCTCGCCCGCCTTCAGGCTCTACCACAGCGACGACCCGAGGGGCGTCGCCGTGGGAGGCGCCGCCAAGAACGTCTTGGCGATCGCCTGCGGCATCGCCCAGGGGCGGGGCCTCGGGGCGAGCGCCGTGGCGGCCCTCCAGGCACGCGCCTTTGCCGAACTGTCCCGCTTCGGCCGCGCGGTGGGTGGGCGGGCCGAAACGCTGGCGGGCTTGTCGGGCCTGGGCGACCTCGTGCTCACCTGCGGCTCGGCGCAGTCGCGCAACTTCAGCTTCGGGCTGCGGCTCGGCGACGGCGGCCCGGCCGACCTCGGGCGGGAGGACGCGGTGGTGGAAGGGGTCTGGACCGCGCCGATCCTGGCTGAACTCGCGGTGCGCCACGGCGTCGACATGCCGATCGCCGCCAGCGTCGCGGCCGTTCTCGATGGCCGACTCACCGTGGCGGATGCAATCGACAACCTTCTAAGCCGTCCGTTCCGGGCGGAACGATCCTGACACCGACGGAGAACACGATGGCGCACTGGCTGGTGAAGAGCGAACCCGCCTCCTGGTCCTTTGACGACCAGGTCGCGGCGGGGAACGCGGGAACCTTCTGGAACGGCGTGCGCAACCACACCGCCAAGCAGTATCTCATGGCGATGGAGTTGGGCGAGCACGTCTTCTTCTACCACTCCAACCACGGCAAGGCGATCGTGGGGGTGGTCGAGGTCATCCGCCCCTACTACCCCGATGAAACGGACCCGACCGGCAAGTTCGGCATGGTGGATTTCAAGGCCGTGGCGTCGATGCCCCAACCCGTCGCGCTCGACGTCATCAAGGCCGAGCCCGGCCTCGCCGCCATGGTACTGGTCAAGAACTCGCGGCTGTCGGTCCAGCCGGTGACCGTTGAGGAATGGGCGCTCGTTTGCCGCATGGGCGGCCTTGCGCCGGGGCTTTGACGTGCCCTTGAAGCGAGTTCGCCTGAGATGAAAGCACGCTAGCCGAGGAGATCGATCAAGGGCGGGATCAGCGGCGCGTCGGCTGGCGGCATGGGATAGGCGCGCAACTCGCGCGGCCCGACCCAGGCCAGCGTCTGTCCCTCTCGTGCCTGCGCGAACCCCGCCCAGCGGCGGCACACATAAAGCGGCATCAGCAGGTGGAAGTCCGGGTAGGCGTGGCTCGCGAAAGTCAGGGGCGACAGGCAGGGCTCCTCCACCCGCAAGCCAAGTTCCTCGGCGAGTTCGCGGATCAGGGCGACTTCGGGACGTTCCCCAGTCTCCACTTTGCCGCCCGGAAATTCCCACAATCCCGCGAGGCTCTTCCCGGCGGGCCGTTGCGCGACGAGGACGCGGTCATCGACGTCGATCAGCGCGGCCGCCACGACAAGAAGCAGTTTCATCGCGGCCTCGATGGGGCGGTCGGGTGGCTTCCGGCCGCCACAACCGGCTTCCGGCTCCAAAAGCACTATGCTAGGACACCCCACCAAGCAAGGACGACGCGGGACGAGCCGGCCACGGCGGCCCGCGTGAACAGGGGCGGCCGATCAATGGGCGAGCAGCGCTCGAGCTTCGATTACGACGATCTGATCGCCTGTGCCGAAGGCAGGTTGTTCGGCGAGGGCAACGCGCAACTGCCGGCGCCGCCCATGCTGATGTTCGACCGGATCGAGGACGTCACGGAAACGGGCGGGCAGCACGGCAAGGGCTTCATCCGCGCCGCATTCGACATCAAGCCGGATCTTTGGTTCTTCGGGTGCCATTTCAAGAACGACCCCGTGATGCCGGGCTGCCTCGGGCTAGACGCCCTTTGGCAGCTTTGCGGCTTCTATCTCGGCTGGCTCGGCCTGCCGGGCCGGGGCCGCGCCCTGGGGGTCGGCGAGGTCAAGTTCAGCGATCAGGTACTCCCCACCGTGAAGCGCGTCATCTACGGCATCGACATCAAGCGCGTGTTTCGCGGCAAGCTGGTCCTCGGCATCGCCGATGGGTGGCTGGAAGCCGACGGGCGGCGCATCTACGAGGCCAAGGACCTGCGGGTCGGGCTGTTCAGGGCTGATCCGCATGGCGCGTGAGCGAAGCTTGACGAAAGCGACGCCGCCTCGAAGGGGAACGGCCTGATGCGCCGCGTCGTGGTGACTGGGATGGGGATCGTTTCGGCGATCGGCAACACCGTCCCTGAGGTCCTGGATTCGCTCCGCGCCGCGCGCTCGGGCATCGTCCGGGCCGACGTCTACGCCGAACTCGGCTTCCGTTCCCATGTCCATGGCGCCCCGACCCTCGATCCCGCCACCCTGGTGGATCGCCGGGCCATGCGGTTCCACGCGCTGGGCAGCGCCTGGGCCCATGTCGCCATGGATCAGGCGATCGCCGACGCGGGTCTTGGGCCGGACGAGGTGTCGCACGAGCGGACGGGCATCATCACCGGCTCGGGCGGGCCGTCCACCAAGACCATCGTGGAAGCCGCCGACGCCACCCGCACCAAAGGCCCCAAGAAGGTCGGCCCCTTCGCGGTGCCGAAATCGATGTCGTCGACCTCCTCGGCCACCCTCGCCACCTGGTTCAAGATCAAGGGCGTCAACTATTCGATCTCCTCGGCCTGCGCGACCTCGAACCATTGCATCGGCAACGCTTACGAGATGATCCGCTACGGCCGGCAGGACCTCATGTTCGCCGGGGGATGCGAGGAACTCGATTGGTCGCTGTCGGTGCTGTTCGACGCCATGGGGGCGATGTCGTCCAACTTCAACGACCGCCCGACGACGGCCTCGCGAGCCTACGACCGCAATCGGGACGGCTTCGTCATCGCGGGCGGGGCCGGCATTGTGGTGTTGGAAGAGCGGGAGCGCGCCATCGCCCGGGGGGCGACCATCCACGGCGAGATCATCGGTTATGGCCTGACGTCAGACGGCTACGACATGGTGGCGCCGTCCGGGGCCGGGGCGGTGCGCTGCATGCGGATGGCGCTCGAGGACGTTACGGCCCCGATCGACTACATCAACCCGCACGCGACCTCGACGCCCAAGGGCGACGAGAAGGAGATCGAGGCGATCCGTGAAGTCTTCGGCGCGGGGGAAGCCTGCCCGCCGATCGCCGCGACGAAATCCCTGACCGGCCATTCGATGGGGGCGACGGGCGTACAGGAAGCCATCTACGCGCTGCTCATGATGAAGCACGGCTTCATCTGCGAAAGCGCCAACATCGAAGACCTGGACCCGGCGTTTGCCGACATGAACATCGTGCGCCAGCGCCGCGACGGCGTGAAGCTCGGCACGGTGCTGTCCAACGCCTTCGGCTTCGGCGGCACCAACGCGACCCTGGTCTTCCAGCACCCCGATCTTTGAGGAGAGCCGTCATGGCCGACACGGTTGAACGGCCCTCCACCGGATTGATGGCCGGTAAGCGCGGCCTGATCATGGGCGTGGCCAACAATCATTCCATCGCCTGGGGCATCGCCAAGGCGCTTGCCGCGCAGGGCGCCGAACTCGCCTTCACTTATCAGGGCGACGCGCTGGGCCGTCGCGTGAAGCCGCTCGTCGCCTCGATCGGCGCCGAGGTCGTGGTTCCCTGCGACGTCGAGGACATCGCCTCGGTGGACGACGCGTTCGGGCAGGTGCGCAAGGCTTTCGGCACCATCGACTTCCTCGTGCACGCCATCGCGTATTCGGACCGGAACGAATTGAAGGGCCGCTATGCCGACACCACGCGCGAGAACTTTATCCGCACCATGGTGATCTCGGCCTTTTCCTTCACCGAAGTGGCCAAGCGCGCCGCGGTTCTGATGCCGGCCGGCGGCGCCATGCTGACCCTGACGTTCGGCGGGGCGACCCGCACGGCGCCGAACTACAACGTCATGGGAGTCGCCAAGGCGGCGCTCGAAGCCAGCGTCCGCTACCTCGCCGCCGATTTCGGGGCGCAGGGAGTGCGCGTCAACGCCATCTCGGCAGGGCCGATCCGCACCCTTGCGGGGTCCGGCATCGCCGACGCGCGGTTCATGTACAACTACCAGAAGGTCCACTCGCCCCTGCGTCGCACGGTGACGATCGAGGATGTCGGCGGCTCCGCCCTTTATCTCCTGTCGGACCTGGCGAGCGGCGTCACCGGGGAAGTCCATTTCGTCGACTCGGGCTTCAACATCGTCTCGATTCCGCGCCCCGAAAACATGAGCGCGGTTGAAACCATGCGGGACGAAATCGCGCCGTGACGGACGATGGCGGACCGCACCGTAACGCAATGTCGACGCGTCATCGTCCATAGGGAACGGCCGGAGCCGGCAGGCCCGGCCCGCGCTTGAGGCGAGACCGATGAAAGCCGCCACGCCTGCCCTCCAATCCGCGATGGGCGATGGGCGCGACCGATCGATCGTCACCGATGGCAGGCGGATCGTTCTTCTCGGCTTTGCCATCAGTCTCGCGCTCTCGTGGCCGCGCCTCATCGATCTCTGGCAGCACGGCACCCTCTACGACACCGACGACGCCATGCGCCTCGTACAGGTCCGCGACTGGCTCAATGGGCAGGGCTGGTACGACCTCCGCGCCTATCGCCTGTCCCCGCCGGATGGGCTGCCGATGCACTGGTCGCGGATCGTCGATGTGCCGGTCGGGGCGCTCATCCGCCTTTTCGCGGTCTGGGTGCCGGTCACCCAGGCCGAAACCTTGGCCCGCATCGTTTTTCCGCTCGCCCTCCAGCTCTGCCTGCTGGCCCTCGCGGCGCGAGCCGGGAGCGTGCTGGCCGGCCCGGGCGGGCGGGCGCCGGCCGTGGCCCTCACGGTTCTGAGCGGCTTCATGTTCGAGCAGTTCCCGGCCGGGAGAATCGACCATCACGCGCCGCAGATCGTGCTGCTGATGGGGATGGTGGTCACCCTTTTGTCGGCCTTGACGCCGCGAACGGCCCGTCACGCCGTCCTGACGGGCATCTGCATGGCGGCCTCGCTGGCGATCAGCCTGGAAAACATGCCGTTCATGGCCGTGATGGCCGCCGCGCTGCCGCTGACCTGGATCTTCCGACCAAGGCAGGTCGACGGCGCCGTGGCCTGGTTGGCGGCTGGTCTGATTGTCGGCTTGCCGGTGGCCTTTTTGGCAACGGTGCCGCCGTCCCACGTCCTCCAAAGCGTCGGCGACGCGTTTTCGGCCGTGCACCTGTTCGGCGGGTTGGCGGGTGCGGGTGGCTTGCTGCTGCTTCGGGGCTTGACCGGCCACCTTTCAACGCGGGTGGCACGGCTCGCGGCGGTCGCCGCCGTGGCCCTTGCCGTGGCGGGGGGAATGATGCTGATCGATCCCGCCTGCTTCAACGATCCCTACGAAGGCCTGAGCCCCATGCTGCGCCATTTCTGGCTGTCGCGTGTGACGGAGGCCCAATCCCTGCTGGACGCCACCCGGGAGCGGCCAGCTACCTTCACGGTGCTGTTCTGCCCCTTGCTGGCGGGCGCGCTCGGAGCCGCCTGTGCCTGCGGCCGCGAGATTGGGATCGCTCGCCTGCGCTTCGCCGCCATCCTGATGCTGATCCTGGTGGGCTGCGCCGGAACCCTGTGGGAGATCCGGGTGGCCTCGTCGGTGCAGCCCATCGCGGCGCTGGGTGGGATGTGGGTGGTGACGCGCGCCGCGGAAGCGGCCCAACGTCGTCGATCGGCGCTCGGCACGGTCGCCGCCTGTCTGCTCGCGCTGCCCTTCGGAACGCTCGCCTGGGCCTTTGTGCCGATGGCCAAGCCGGACGCGGCCTCGGCCTCGGCGTCCGCTCAAACCCTCCGTTGCCGGCAAGGAAGCGCGTTTGTAGCGTTGGCCGTGTTGGAACCAGGGCTGGTGTTCGCCCCGACCGAGGATGGCGCGCATCTCATGGCCTATACGCGCCATTCTGTGGTGGCGGGCCCTTACCATCGAAACCTGGCGGGCAATGCCGCCGTGATCGAAGGCTTGGCGGCGGCGCCCGACCAGGCGGCCGATCTCGTCCGCCGCTCGGGGGCCCGGTACGTGGTGGTCTGTCCCGGCGAGGCTCAAATCAGCTCCATCGCACGCGAGGTCCCCGGCAGCTTGGCGGACGTGTTGCAAGCCGGCCGCGTGCCGGACTGGCTGATCGCCATTCCTCTCGCTGGAACCCCCTACCGGGCGTTCGCCGTTCGATAGAACAGGTCACCACCGACGTGGGCATGATTTAATGTAACCACGACGGGGTCACGCTGGTTTTGCTTTTGCGTTTCGTTTTCGAAAGGGCAGACCATGCGACGACATTTTCCCAAAACCCTCCTGCTGGCGACATTGCTCGGGAGTGTTCCGCTGGCGCCCGGCTTCGCGCAAACCGCTCCTTCGACTGACGCGCCAAGTCAGTCGTCCAATACGCCGGGCCAGCCAGCCAATCCGCCTCCCGTGGCCGCGCCGGTACCGGCAACTCAGCCTGCCGCGAAGGCCGATGCCGACCAGGGCGCCCGTGACGACGCGGTGTCGACGGCCAGGGTGGATGCCGATCGGTCGGCGTTCTTCGAGGCGCATGTGGCGGCGCTCCGCGCCGGCCTGACCCTCACGCCCGACCAGGAGAAGCTGTGGCCGCCGCTCGAACAGGCGATCCGCGGCATCGCCGACCTGCAACGGAAGGATCGCCGTTCGACCGGCATGACGCGATCGTCGGACGAGGAAGCCGATGGCCGGACGGTGGGCACCAGGGGCGGGGACGCGATCGCCAAGCTGAAACAGGTCAGCGGCCGCATGATGGATCAAGGCCGGGCCTTGGGAGCTTTGGCGGACGCCTCGGGTCCGCTTTACGACGGGTTGACCGATGAGCAGAAGCGTCGCCTGCCCGTCCTGCTCGAAGGGCTCACCCCCCGGCGCGGCCCGGTCGCCCGGATGGTCCAGGGCCTGCTGGGCGACCTGCCGGATGATGAACTGGATCGGCCCCGGAACCCGCGCGGCGACCGGGACCGCGACCCGGACGAGCGTGACGGCCGCGACAGAATGCGTCGGTCGGGCATGGACGAGGACCGTGGCCCACCGGAGGAGCGCGACGCGCGCGATCGCTCGTATGAAAAACGCGGCATGGAGACCCGGCGGAAAGGCAGGTTCGACGAACCCGGATCCTTGTACGGCGACCGGGACGCCGATCGCCAAGATCGGCCCATGCACCGGCGCGACGATGATGAGAGCAATGGCGGCGAGAACGATTAAGATCGGGACATCGCTCGGCAGGATCCCCATATAAAGAAAGGCCGGATCGTTGGATCCGGCCTTTCGCGTTCTGTCTGGATGATAACGGAGCGGCGTTATTCGCCGTCCCGCTGCTCCTTGCCTTCGAGATCCTCGCCGGTCGCCTGATCGACGATCCGCATCGACAGGCGAACCTTGCCGCGATCGTCGAAGCCGAGCAGCTTCACCTTGACCTTGTCGCCTTCCTTGACGACGTCGGACGCCTTGGCGACCCGGCCCTTGGCGAGTTGCGAGATGTGGACGAGGCCATCCTTCGAGCCGAAGAAGTTCACAAAGGCGCCGAAATCCACGACCTTGACCACGGTGCCCTCGTAAATGAGGCCGATCTCCGGGTCGTTGGCGATGGATTTGATCCAGTTGATCGCCGCCTTGATGGAGTTGGCGTCCGAGGAGGCGACCTTGACGGTGCCGTCGTCCTCGATGTTGATCTTGGCGCCCGTTTTCTCGACGATCTCGCGGATCACCTTGCCACCCGTGCCGATCACTTCGCGGATCTTGTCGGTCGGGATCTTGAGCGTTTCGATGCGGGGTGCGAACTCGCCGAGTTCGGCTCGCGCGCCGGTCAAGGCCTTCGACATCTCGTCGAGGATATGCAGGCGGCCGCCCTTGGCCTGGTCGAGGGCAACGCGCATGATCTCTTCGTTGATGCCCGTGATCTTGATGTCCATCTGCAGCGAGGTGATGCCCTCCGCCGTTCCCGCCACCTTGAAGTCCATGTCACCGAGGTGGTCCTCGTCGCCCAGGATGTCGGACAGGACGGCGTAGCGTTCGCCTTCGAGGATAAGCCCCATGGCGATGCCTGCCGTGGGACGCTTCAACGGCACGCCCGCGTCCATCAAGGCGAGCGAGGAGCCGCAAACGGTGGCCATCGACGAGGAGCCGTTGGACTCGGTGATCTCCGACACGATGCGGATCGTATAGGGGAACTCGGCGGCGGTCGGCAGCATGGGCCGCACCGCCCGCCAGGCCAGCTTGCCATGGCCGATCTCGCGGCGGCCGGGTGAGCCCATGCGGCCCGTTTCGCCGACCGAGTAGGGAGGGAAGTTGTAGTGGAGGAGGAAGCGCTCCTTGTAGGTGCCTTCCAGGCTGTCGATGAATTGCTCGTCCTCGCCGGTGCCGAGCGTGGCCACCACCAGCGCCTGGGTTTCGCCGCGGGTGAACAGCGCCGAGCCGTGGGCGCGGGGTAGGATGCCAACTTCCGCCACGATCGGGCGGACGGTCTTGAGGTCGCGCCCGTCGATCCGCAGGCCCGTGTCGAGCACGTTCCAGCGCACCACCTTGGCCTGCAGGTCGTGGAAGACCGCGCTGACCTCCTCCTTGGTGAATTTAGCCTCGCCGTCCACCGGGAACATGGCGGCGTTGACCTTGGCCTTCACGGCGTCCACCGCCTTGTAGCGCTCCTGCTTGGCAGTGATCTTGTAGGCTTGGCGAAGGTCGGCCTCGGCCACCGCCAGCACCGCCTGCTCGGCCGCCGAATGGTCGGGCAGCTGCATGTCGCGCGGCTCCTTGGCGGCCTTTTCGGCGAGGCGGATGATGGCCTCGATCACCGGCTGGAAGCCCTGGTGGCCGAGCATCACGGCCCGCAGCATGATGTCTTCGGACAGTTCCTTGGCTTCGGATTCGACCATCAGGACGGCGTCGGCGGTTCCGGCGACCACGAGGTCGAGCGACGATGTCTTCATCTCGTCGACCGTCGGGTTGAGCTTCAGTTCGC
>CALMOK010000189.1 GCA_937871825.1 uncultured Alphaproteobacteria bacterium | reverse complement strand
CGTGTAGCGTGTAAACGGCTTCGTTGATCATCGGCAGCAGGATGCGGTTGACGATGAAGGCGGGAAAATCCTCCGACACCGTCGGGGTCTTGCCGAGCTTCTCGATGAAAAGCTTGGCGGTCTCGAACGTCTCGGCGTTGGTCTGGATGCCGCGGATGAGTTCGACGAGCTGCATGCGCGGCACGGGATTCATGAAATGAATGCCGATGAAGCGCTCCGGCCGATCCGTCACCGAGGCCAGCCGGGTGATCGAGATCGACGAGGTGTTGGAGGCGAGAAGCGCTTCGGCCTTGAGCGAGGAACAAAGCGTCGAGAAGATCTTCCGCTTGGTCGCCTCGTTCTCGGTGGCGGCCTCGATCACCAGATCGCAATCCGAAAGGCCGGTATAATCCTGGATGGGCGTGATCCGACCGAGTGCCGCGGTCCGCTCGCCCTCGCCGATCTGTTCGCGTTGCACTTGTCGGGCCATATGGCCATTGATGGTGGCCAGCCCAGCCCTGAGGCGCTCCTCGTGGACGTCGTGGAGAACGACGTTGAGGCCGGCCAGCGCCGCCACATGGGCGATGCCGCCGCCCATCTGCCCCGCCCCGATCACTCCGAGTTTGTGGACCTCGTTCGTCATGATCAAACCCCGCGCTGGTCGGTGGCAGGCCGGTTCGCCGGCATCAGCGGATCACGACATGGCTTTCGCCAGTTCCTGGTCCAACTCCGGAAGCGCGGTGAAAAGATCGGCCACGAGGCCAAAATCCGCCACCTGGAAAATGGGCGCGTCGGCGTCCTTGTTGATGGCGACGATGATCTTCGAATCCTTCATGCCGGCGAGGTGCTGGATCGCCCCGGAAATGCCCACCGCGATGTAAAGGTCGGGCGCCACGACCTTGCCGGTCTGTCCGACCTGCCAGTCGTTCGGGGCGAGCCCGGCGTCAACGGCGGCCCGGGACGCCCCCATGGCGGCGCCGAGCCGATCGGCGATCGGTTCGATGTAGGTCTGGAAATTCTCGGCTTTCTGCATCGCCCGCCCGCCCGACACGACGATCTTGGCCGAGGTCAGTTCGGGACGGGTCGTCGTGGCGAGCGCCTCGCCTGAAAAGCGCGAGGTGGCGGGGTCGCCCGCCGCCGCGACGGTCTCGATCGGCGCTTCGAACCCGCTTTCGCCCGTGGCGGCGAAGGAGGCGGTCCGCACCGTGATGATCTTGTGGGGATCGGACGACTGAACGGTTTGTACCGCGTTGCCGGCGTAGATGGGACGCTCGAAAGTATCGGGCGACACCACGGCGATGATCTCGGAAACCTGCATGACGTCGAGCGTGGCTGCCAGTCGCGGCAGGATATTCTTGGCGCTCGCCGACGCTGGCGCCACGACCGCGTTGTACTCGCCCGCAAGCTTGGCCAGCAATTGGGCGACCGGCTCGGCCAGCCCGTGGGCGACCGCCGGATCCTCAACCACAAGCACCTTGCCGATGCCCTGCAGCTTGGCCACGCCCTTCGCGGCGGCCTGCGCGTCCGAGCCGAGCACTATGGCATGCACCGGCTCGCCGATCTGAAGCGCCGCCGTGAGGGCGCGGGCCGTTACGTCGTTGACGACGCCGTTCAACTGCTCGACGAGGAGGAGGGTCGCCATTCAGATCACTCCAGCTTGGCTGAGTTTGCCGACCAGTTCGGGCACGGATCCCACCATCACGCCGCCCTTGCGGCCGGCGGGCTCCACCGTCTTCAACACCGTGAGGCGAGGCCTCACGTCGACTCCGTAATCGGCGGCGGATTTTTCCTCGATGGGCTTCTTCTTGGCCTTCATGATGTTGGGAAGGCTGGCGTAGCGGGGTTCGTTCAAGCGCAGGTCGGTGGTGACCACGGCCGGCAAGGTGAGCGAAACGGTTTGCGAGCCGCCATCCACCTCGCGCGTCACGTCCGCGTGGGTGTCGGTCAGCACCAGTTTCGAGGCGAACGTGCCCTGGGCCCAGCCCGCGAGGGCGGCGAGCATCTGGCCCGTCTGGTTGCAATCGTCGTCGATCGCCTGTTTGCCCATGATGATCAGGCCCGGCTCGACTTCCCGCGCCACGCCGAGCAGGATCTTGGCGACGGTTAAAGGCTCGAGCGCGCCGTCCACCTTGACGTGAACGCCCCGGTCGGCGCCCATGGCGAGCCCCGTCCGCAGGGTTTCGGTCGCTTGCGCCGGCCCGATCGACACCACGATGACCTCGGTCGCCTTTCCGGCTTCCTTTTGGCGCAACGCTTCCTCGACGGCGATCTCGTCGAAGGGGTTCATCGACATCTTGACGTTCGTCAGGTCGACACCCGAGCCGTCCGGCTTGACGCGAATTTTGACGTTGTAGTCGACCACCCGCTTTACGGGCACGAGAATTTTCATCGGTGCCATTTCTTGCAGAATAAGGGGCTGAAGCGTTCTTCGAACTGGTAATCAGGAGCTTGGGTCAAGTCAACGCGACCAGGCTTTCGGAAGCCGGGACGGCTTGACATCAATGATGTTTGTCGTACCGCTGCGGCGTCGTCTGCCCGCGGTACGACAGGATTTTGCGTCCGGTGCCTGGGCGGCTCTGCCAAGCCCCGGCGAATGGGCCGGTCGGGCCCGGATCGTGCCATCGGCTCGCCAAGGCCGGTTCTCGGGGTCGGTCTTCGCCTTGACGCGATGGGCCGGCGCGGGCAAGCACCCCGCGATGGCGATGCAGCATCTCGTTTATCCGGTGATCGATCCGGTTCTGGTCAACCTCGGCCCGTTTCCGATCCGCTGGTACGCCCTTGCCTACGTGGCCGGGCTCGTCGCCGGCTGGGCTTACGCGCGGTCGATCTGCCGCACCG
>CALMOK010000188.1 GCA_937871825.1 uncultured Alphaproteobacteria bacterium | reverse complement strand
GTGCAAGGCCGGGGGGGGGGCAAGCGGCTCACATTGGGCGTTACCGGCCATTCACGTACCATTGCGAAGCGCCGCGGCAATCTGGCGCGGCGCACGATGAGGCTCCGGATTGCCTCGCCGCACTCGCAGGGTGGACTGTCGGACGAAAGCAATCGGACCTTGCGCAACGCGTCATCAAGGCGGGACGCCGCCGCTCACTTCCGCCCGAAAAGCTTCTCGATGTCGCCATGCCCTGCTTCACGAACTGGATTCACGAGCGCAACGCCCAACTGCGCGGTTCCGGGTCGTTCGGGGATCGGAAAAGTCCTTGCCCCATCGCGACCGCACACCCGGCACCACGATCGTCACTCGGCTTTTTAGCCGGTGATTGGACCAAAGGCCTTCGCGGCCTCCAGCCCCGAAAGATTGATGATCCTCGCGCATCCCCGGCAGATGGTTCGAGCCATGGCCCGACCTTTTGGGTAGTCCGTCGGTAAGCGGAAATTACGGTTCCCCACGATCAGAGCAGCGGAAGCTGGCGCTCCTTCGCCTTCCATTCTGCGTCGAGCCTCCGACTTTCATAGGCATAGTCCACCGCGACCAGATACGCGGGCTCGCGCCTTCGCTCTGCCCTGATGAAGTCCGCGTCAGGCTGCCGGTAATTCAGATAATAATGCTCGCGAGCGGCGTCACGCAGCCAAGCGTCGTGCTTCATCTTCCGTTTCCGCCATGAGAACATTTCATGAACCTACACCATCAAACGTCGGATGGAATGATTCGTTCGGCCGTGCGTTGACCGGTTATGGAAACGCTACCCGACCCTTCGATGATGACCGATCAAGCGTTGATTGTCGAATATAAGGCGACTGATTCGACGATGAGGATTGGCGACGCACCGATGCCTTGATCGCAGAATTGGGCAAACGCGAACTCGATTTTTGAACAACGAGCGTCACGCCGAAAAGGTCGGCATGCTGGCGGCTGCATTGGTCAAACGGTATGGACGAGACGCGTCAAAGTTCGTCGCTCAGCAGGTGATTGAGTCAGACGACGCCAATCGCGCGACATGGCTCGCGGTCATGGAAGCGCTGCCCGATTGAACGTGTCCCGACACTAAACAAAGTTTTAGAAGACAACTGATCGCGACGGACGTAGGGGTTGCGCACTAGGGAAACTCTGAGCAAGTCGGCCTTGCAGCGGGATTGATGTTGTGATTCTC
>CALMOK010000187.1 GCA_937871825.1 uncultured Alphaproteobacteria bacterium | reverse complement strand
TTCGTTGCCCATTGCCCGTCACGCCGGCGCGCCAGCCCTCCCGCGCCTGCTGCGCACTCATGAACTTGTAGCGCTGCTCGGCGCTGAGGCTCGCCATCGGCGTGTTGGCGTCGACCCCCACGGCGCTCGTGATCGCCCGCGTGTAGCCACCGGTGTCGTTCTCGGTCGGGGGAGCCCATTTGGCGATCGCCTGCCCGACGCTCAAGCCTTTATAGCCATCGGACCCGAACAGCAGGTTGCCCTGCGCGGCGCGCCCGGTTTCGACGTCGGGGAAGATGGCGAAGCCTCGATCGTCGGCACCGGTTGCCCCCTGGGCCTTGGTAAAGGCGCCGAAGCGGAGGTTGCCGGGGTTGTTGTTCCGCCACGAGCGACTGCCGCCCATCATGGCGCCATCGTTCGCACTCCGCACCGCCGGGTTGGTCGGCCCGTTGCCGGCCGTCCCTGTCCGGATGCTGTAGCGGCCGGCGCTGCGATCCATGTCGCCGCCCATGCCGGCCCCGCCATATGAGGCTTTGACGATGCCGCCCTCGGCGTTGATCGGCGCCTCGCCCGTGTAGCTGGCGCGGATCAGCAGGGCCTCGTTGATGACTTTGCCGGCCGCCGTGGCGATACGAACCGTCTGCGCCAACCCGGTCGTGAACTCGCCGTTGTAGGCCGTAAGCTGGCGGCGCGCCTCCGTTGCCAGCTCGGCGTGCTTGTCTGTGCCTGGCAAGCTCTTGGCCGCGTCATCGGCGTTCTCGTGGAACGTATTCAGGAAACGAGAACGCAAGTCTTCGAGCTTGAGCTTGTCGCCCTGGACCTGGAAGCCTCGACCGGCCCGCTGCTGGATCGAATTGTCGAGCTCCTGGATTTCTTCGAGCCTCATGCGACGATTGCGCTCGCGCGTCGCCATCGCGGCACGATCATCGTCATCCGGCATTGGCGGACCGAACGGCGTTGCAGCGGCAGGAGCGGGCGGCGCCGGTGCGATGGTTTCAGGCTGCAGAATGGCCTTGCGGCGTTCCCAGGCTTGGCCTTGGTCGACGCGGTCCTTCAGCTTGGGATCGGCGTCGAGCGCGCCCTGATCCTCGGGCGTGAGCGTTTCACCCTTCTTCAGCTTATCCAAGATTTCGACGGCCTTCGCGGCCCGATCAGCGCCGTCGTTCAAGTTGCCGAAGAGCTTGGCAACCCAGTTGGCGGCCGTTTCCACCACAGGCGAGAAGCTCTGCCCCAGGTGGGTCGCGAACGCGTCGAGTTGGGTGGTTGCGCGGGCGATGCTGGCCTGGGTGGTGGCGCTGAACACCTTGAAGGAATTCTCAACCGAGCCCGTCTTGGCCGCAGCGTCCTTTAGGAGCCCCAGGTTCTTGACCAGCTCACCCACCTGGCCGGCCAGGATCATGGCCTCGTCGCTGTGCTCCAGCCCGAACAGTTCCTTGGCGATGCCGAGCTGCTTCTCCTTCGGCAGCTTGTTGAGCTGCTCGAAGAAGTGGACGAGGGCGGTGCTCGGATCCTGCTGGATCTCGCGCATCAGGCCGCGTGCGCTCAGGTGCATCTCGCCAAGCGCGGAGGTGAAGCCTTTGCCGCCCTTGTCGGCCGCCCCGAGCTTTTGCATGATCGCGTTGAACGCGGTTGCGGCGACCTCGGGCTGCATGCCGGCGGCCTGCATGGTGGCCCCGTAGGCAGCCGTCTGGTCGGCGCCGAGGCCGAACACCTGGGCGGTGCCCCCGGTGCGCTTCAGGAAGTCGGCGATGTCGGGCTCGCGCGCGGCCGTCTTGTTGCCGAGGTAATCGACGGTGTTGGCCAGCCCTTCCAGCTGCTGCTGGTTGAAGTGGAAGATGTTGCCGAGCTTGGACAGGTCGTCGCCGGCCTTCTCGACCGAGATGCCCCAAGCCGGGCCGGTCATGGCGGCAAACTCGGCGAAGCGCGGGAGGTCGGCCGACGGTCGGCCCGCATAGCCGGCCTGGGCCACGCCGGCCGCGATCTCGCCCTTGTCGATCCCGTTCGTGCGGCTAATCCGCAGGATGGTGGTCTCGAGTTCCTTCAACTTCTCGGGGCTGAGATCGTCGACCGCCTTGTTGACCTCCGCCATGGCGGTTTCGAACTTGACGGCGTCGCGCGTCGCATAGGCCATGGCTCCCGCCACGGCCGTGATGCCGGCGCCGGCTGCCAACCCAGCCACGCCCCCGCTCGACAGCCCCGCAAAGCGACCGACACCGGTCGCCCCGAGTGCCTCGCGGCCGAAGTCGCCCCCACCTCCGCCCTCGCCAGCACGACCACCAGCTCTGCCAGCACCGCCAAGGTGTCCGAGCTTGCGGCCGGCCTCGTCCGCCTTGCGGCCGATGGCATCCAGGTCCTTTTCGAGCTTGGCCGGGCCCGAGGACGAGCCGAGCTTATCGACGGCTTGGCGAAGATCGATGATGTCGTGCCGTGCGCCCCCGGTCAGGCGCGAAAGGGCCTGGAAATCGCGGCGATGGTTCTTCCCAAGCTCGATGTCGCCGAACTTCTTGGCGGCGGCGCTGAGGTCGATGATGTCGCGCTTAACGGGTTGAGCGGCGTGGGCGATGCCGTTGAGGTCGGTGACAACGGCCTTGATGCCGGTGGTCTGGCCGAGGTTGGCGGCGGCGGCGCCGAGGTCCAGAACATCGCGCCTGGCCTTTTCGGCCGGAGCCGACACCTTGGCGAGATCGCCGGCGAGGATCGCGCCGCCCGTAACGGTGCCGAGCTTGGCGGCGGCGGCGCCGAGGTCCAGGACATCGCGCCTGGCCTTTTCGGCCGGTGCCGATACCTTGGCGAGGTCGCCCGCGAGGATCGCGCCGCCCGTAACGGTGCCGAGCCGCGCCGCGACCTTGGCCAGATCCTCGATCTTGCCAGCCGCCTTCTCGGCCGGCGCCGCGATCTTGGCGATGTCGGTGGCGAGCGCCGTCCCGCCCGCAGCGCTGCCCAGCTTGGCGGCCTTGTCCTTCAGCTTCTCGACGTCCGCGATCGCGCGGTTCGCGCCACCGGCCTCGTATTTCAGGCGAACGCGCAGGGATACGTCGAGCGGCTCACTCATCGCGGTACCAGACCTTCAGGAGCAGGCCCCAGCTTTCCTCGTGCATGTCCCTGGCCTCGGCCCAGACAAACAGCATCTTGTGCCAGGGCCAGCGCAGCACGGTGTCGATCGGGGTGTGCGAGCCGTTGGCGGCCCGCATCGCCGCCCGGTGCCAACGACGGGGGTCGAGCCTTACGCGCTCGCCGGACGGAAGGACGGGGGCAAAAAACCATACGCCTTGTCGGTCACCTCATCGCCATCGATGGCCGGCAAGGCGCGCAGCACCTTCGCGGGGAGCCCGGTCATCGTGGCGTAAAGGTCCATGAAATCCGGCATCACGTTGCTGCTCCGCGCCGCCGCGACCACCTGGGCGACCTGGGCGGTGGTGAGCTGGCGGACGGTGATGACGTCCACCCGCACGTTCTGCCAGCGGAACGGGTACCGAAGCTTGACTTCCGAGAAAGGGAGATCGTCGCCCACGAAATCGAGCGTCGCCACCTCGTCATCGGCCGCGGTCGCCACGGTAGAGCCGCCTGAATTGTCGAGCGCGTCCACCAGCTCGGCCGGCGGCAGCGGCGTTCCGTCTACCGTCGTCGGGAGCGGCTTTTCGACCAGGGTCACGGCCTGGGCGGCGAGATCTTCGGCGGAGGGCGCGCCTTGCTTGTGGGCGGACATGCGAGCCCCTTACAGCGCGAGGATCTGGTTGGCGGCCGTGCTGTAGTCGGCGCCGTTCATCACCAGCTTGTTGTTTTGGTAATCGAGCAGGTGCACCGTTTTCCCGTCGGTGACGTCCTTATAGAGGACGATCGAGCCGATCGTGTACGTGGTCATGTCGGCCCGCTTGCCCGTGACGCGGGGTTGCTGCACCTCCTGCAGGAGCCCCTTCAGCGTCACCACCCGGCCCTTGTTGACGCCGTTCATGATGTCGCGGAGCCGCTCGTAGTAATAGAAGGTGGTCCAGTCGCCCGCCTCGCGGCCGAACAGCCCGCGGATGTCCGCGTGCGAGCCCTTCATGGTGACGTTGGCTTCGAGATCCTCGACGTGTTGCGGGATCGAGATCGATTGCCAACCGCCGCCCTGGACGAAGCTGTCGCGCGCCCGGCTGAGGCGCGGCAGCTGCACGCTTTCCAGCCGCTTGCCGCAGTTCAGCGTGTCGACGTACCAGTTGCCGCCCATGATGACGCTATCGGTCATGTGTCAGGTCTCCTTTGGGAGCGCCGGCCGCGTCAGGCGGTGGCGATGAAGTTGCTGTCGCCGAGCTGGGCGATGGACGCCGCGATCGCGGCCTGGAGCACGTCGAAGGCTTCGGGCTGGGGCTGCGAGTAGATCCCGAGATCGGTCAGGTCCGGGGTCTCCTCGAAGCGCAGCTTGAGCCTCAAGCCACCCTGACGGAGTAAGTTCGCAGGGTTGAGCGCCTTGCTCCAGGACACCTCGTACCCAATGATGGCGCCCACGGCTTGGCGCTCGGCGCAGGCTTCCTCCAGCGCTTGGCCGATCAGCGTCACGAGGTGCGGGCCGACGTCCTCGCTGAGGTACTGGCGCAGCGGCCGCAGCATGGCCTTCTCGATCGCCCGGCGGGTGCGGATGCGCTTGAGCGACTTGTAGGCCACCACGGTGGGATCGGTCGCGGTGGTGTAGGGCGACCACAGGAGGTTGCCCTCGATGACCGTGCCGACCCCGTTCTGGACGAGGAAGTTGCCGTCCGTGTTAGGGTCGCCGTCGCGGTAGGTGACGCGCTGCGAGGGCGCTTGAACGCCGATTAAAGGCCGGTTCCAGGCCGCCTTGTAGGGGTTGCCGACTTCCTTGTCGCGCCGGACGATGGCGGCGGCGACGTGGGGCGACAGCGGGCGCACCACGGTGGCGCCGTCCAGGTAGACCTGCGCGGCCGGGTACATGGCCAGCATGTTGAGCGAGGTCGCGAAGTCGTTCGCGTTCGCAACCGCGTCCTCCCGGGAAGTCGCGGCGGTGTCGGTGACGCCAATGCAATCGATGATCCGTTTGCAGATGATGTCGATCGCCTGGGCGGCCGGGTTCATGACGCCGCCCAGGCGCTGGCTGGTGTAGCCCGGCGCGATGATCAGGCCCGGCTCCAGCTTCAGCTCGTCCTTCGCGCCGAGGAGCGCATAGAGACCGGTCTTCGCTCCCGCGTCCCCCACCACCTTCGCCATCTGGGCGTCGATCGTGGTGTTGGTCGCGGGGACCCGCACAAAGGCGAGGTCGGTGATGATGCCTTCGGTGATGATCTGTCGCACGGCGTCATAGGCGAGGCCCGGCCCCATCTTCTTCAGGGTGTCGGTGTCGTCCGTGGAGATCCGGATCGGCTCGTCGAGGGGAAACGCGGCCTGGTCGCCGGCCGCCACGTTGGGCAGGGGCATGGCCATGCCGATCACGGTGCTGTCCCGCGTGTCGATCGCCGCGACGGTGTCGCGGAGATCGGAGAAGACGCGGACGCCGACGAAGGAGGATGTTGCGCTCATGCCGATGTCCTGCAGGTGGAGGTTCGATTGGGCGGGATGTTACGCGCGCGGGAACGGGGCGCCGGGGCTGTCGCGGGACAGCGCCGGAAAGGCGATCAGGCCGGGAGCGCCGGCCAGGCGATCGCGTCGAAGGCGTCGGCCGCCGCCTCGATCGAGGGGGCCTCGTCCACGCTGGCCTTTCCCTTGAGCCGGGCACCCCGGATCTCGGCGCCGATCACGTTCCACGCCGCATAGGCGGCGACCACCGAGCGCGCCACGCCGAGCACGTCGTTGGAGGGTTCCTGCGTTTCCGGGTCGACGTCGACGCCCACCGTTGCCGCCAGCATCGGATAGGCGTTGGCGGTCGCCTTGCTTGGCGCCTTCAGGGCGGCGTTGGCCTGGGCCTGCACCTCCTGATATTCCAGGGCCTGACCGCTGCCCGTCGTCAGCACGCGCCCCCGCAGCACTTCCGCCGCTTCATCGATCCGGGCTTTGAGGCTTTCTTTCGCGGCGGCAAGAACGACCCCCTCGGGCAGGCCGGCCGCCTGGAGGTCGCTGAGCGGCATCCCACGGTAGCTCAAGCCGTCGTGGTCGACGTTGACGGGGGTAAGCAACAAGAAAGCGAGACTGGTCATGGGTCAGGTATCCCGAGTGTGAGGGCGAGGCCTGCCTTCAGGCCGAGGTGATGTTGGTGTGGTACTGGAACAGGGTGTTGGGGTTGGCGCCGGCCGCGACACCCTGGAACAGGTGGCCCGTCGCCCCCGAGCCCAGCGTCATCGACAGGGAGGCGTTGAGGGTGTTCGTCGACGAACCCAGGAACGAGCCTGAAGCGGCGCCGCTGACCAGCAGCGTGGAGGTGGTGATGACGAAAGTCGTGCCCACGTCCGAGGTGAAATAGGCGGTGTAGTCCTGCCCTGCCGGCTGCGTAGGCATTTCATAGTTGATGTAGCTGCTGCGGTAGTTCGGCCCGAAGAACCAGATGCCTGACGGGAAGGACCCGGTGAACTCGATGGGGCTGTTCTCGGCCGTGCCCAGGAACGCCATCTTGCGCGGAACGAAGATGTAGCCGGTGCTGTTGCCGGATGCCTGCACGCCGAAGATCGACAGGGGCGCGTAGACGGTGCGCCGCCGCCGGACCGTGACGTCGCCCAGCATGTAGATGTTGGTGGCGGTGGTGCCGATGTTGTCCAGGACGGTGTCGATCGACTTCTTGGGGCGGGCCAGCGTGCCGTCGTTGTTGTCGTTGCCGGCCACCGGGTCGACGAAGATGCCAATGGTCGGTGGCCGGCCCAGGAAGTTGTTGATGATGTTCGTGGTGTTGGTCGTGGTTTGAGTGAGGTTCTGCGAAACCGAACCCGCCAGCGTTTGCAGCAGCACGGCGGCGTTGTGCAGTTCGAGCGTGGCGGTCTGCAGGGCTTCGACGACGGTGGTCATGGATCAATCCTTGATGGTGGGCGGGATCAGGACGGGAGGAAGGCCTTCCAGTCGCGCTTCACGTCGCCCATGAAGGCGACGGCGGCGGTGGCCAGCAGGTAGGCGAGCACGCCCGCGGTGTCGGGGATGTCCGGGTTCAGCACCGTGATGGCGAGCAGCGAAGTCGGGATCGCGTCGATGAGCAGGTCGAAGCCCAGCTCGACGTCGGCGAGCGTGGTCTTGAAGGCGAGCGGGTAGGCCGGGTCCGACCAGACGGCGAAGAGCGTTCCATCGTCGAGGTAGAAGCCGACCTCGTTGATGGGATAGGCGCCCGGTGATGAGGCGGGCAGCAGCGACAGCAGCGTGAACCCGGCCGGGTCGCGGCGGGAGCCCGACAAGATCGGCAGGCGCGCCATCTCCCCGGCGAGCGCGCTGCGCGTCCGGGCCGGCACATAGCCAGCATAAACGCCGTTGCTTCCCAGCGCGCCGCGCCCGACGCCGACCTGGGCGATGGTAGCCTGCAGGCCGGTGCCTTGCGCGTTCGCGACGGCTCCGAGGCCCGCGTTGGTGAAGACAGGGGTCAGGGCAGCGCTCATGGGGACCTCAACAGGAAGCAGACGTTGACGCGCGTCCGGCCGAGGGCGACGCTGGCCAGGCCAAGCGTCGTGCCGACCTGTGTGTCGACCACCGGGCGCATGGCGGCACGCCGCATAACCTTACCC
>CALMOK010000186.1:13514-18010 GCA_937871825.1 uncultured Alphaproteobacteria bacterium | reverse complement strand
CCTACGGACGGGTCATCCACACCTAAACGCAAACCGAAGGTTTGATGATGCCCGAGCCACAAAGCCTTCTTGTCATCCTGGCGATCGGATTGATCGCCGGATGGCTCGCCAGCCTGATCATGGGTGGCGGTGGGCTGATCCGCGATCTGGTGGTTGGACTGGTCGGGGCACTGGTAGGCAGCTTCCTTGTCCATGGCTTCGGGGTGCCGTTTCCGATCACCAACCCGCTCCTGGCCGATGTCGTGATCTCGACGATCGGGGCCGTGGTGGTGATCGCGGTCGCCCGGATTGTCGTGTGAGCCTGCAACCCGGTCGCGTGGTTGGTTAGCGCGTTGAATTCGATAGGTTGGTAACCCCGATGGTTCTGCTCGATCTTCTCGGCAAAGATACCCGGTCCAGGGCCGAGCCATCGCGCCACCCCGAAAAGGCGCACCGGCCCGACCAGCCCGTTGCGCGAAAGCCCGATTGGATCAGGGTCAAGGCACCCGGCTCGCCAGCTTATGCCGAAACCAACCGCATCGTGCGCCAGCACGGCCTCGTGACGGTGTGCGAGGAGGCTGGCTGCCCGAACATCGGCGAGTGCTGGGAAAAGAAGCACGCCACGTTCATGATCATGGGGGATACCTGCACGCGCGCTTGCGCGTTCTGCAACGTGAAAACCGGTCTGCCAAACGCGCTCGACGGCGGCGAACCCGCCAAAGTGGCCGACGCGGTCGCCAAGCTCGGCCTCGGCCACGTCGTCATCACTTCGGTGGACCGCGACGACCTTGCCGACGGTGGAGCGGCCCATTTCGCCGCCGTGGTGATCGCCATTCGGACCGCCTCGCCGCGTACCACAGTGGAACTGCTGACCCCCGACTTCCTGCGGAAGCCGGGCGCACTCGAGACGGTGGTGGCCGCAAAGCCGGACGTGTTCAACCACAACCTTGAAACCGTGCCGTCACGCTATCTCGCCGTGCGGCCCGGCGCGCGCTACTTTCACTCGCTTCGCTTGCTGCAGCGCGTGAAGGAACTCGACGCCTCGATCTTCACGAAATCCGGAATCATGGTCGGATTGGGGGAAGAACGGAATGAGGTCCTGCAGGTCATGGACGACCTTCGCTCCGCCGAAGTCGACTTCCTTACCATGGGGCAATATCTTCAACCGACCCGGAAACACCATCCGGTGATGTCCTTCGTCACGCCGGACGAGTTCAAGGCCTACGCCGGCATCGCGGGCGCGAAAGGTTTTCTGCTGGTGTCGGCGTCGCCTCTGACGCGCTCGTCCCACCACGCGGGCGACGATTTCGCCAAGCTCCGCGCGGCCCGCGAGCGCGCCCTGGGGCGCTGAACGAATTTAGAGCTGACCTGACGCGGCGGCGTCAGGCCGCATTGGACTTCTGCTCGGCGCTTTCCGGCAGGCGTGCCAGCATGGAGAGCAGGGCCCGGTCACCAAGCACGGCCATGCGTTCCTTGGTTTTCAACCACAAGCAGGCTTCGCCGACCGTCGCGGCTTCGTTGAGCTTCGCGACCGCCATCGCGTGATTCACGTCCACCTCGCCTCGCTTGCGATGAGGTACTTCGGGCAGGAAGGCTTCATGAACCTCGCGCAGCGTGGGGTCTTCGTGCAACGCCAGCAGTCCATCGGCTTCGTCGTATCCCGCGCGGGCCAGGTCGGCCGTAAGGGCGTTGGCGCGCTCCGCGATGGGCGGGATGACCTTTTCCTCCGGCGTCGCAAGGAGCCCCAGCCGCTTCAAAAACAAGCCGATCGACAACTGCCCACTGGCCCACGACAGGCCGATGGCCAGGAGCAATCCCGCGATAGTGGGCGACATCCACGCCACCAGCGAGGGCGAGATCAGCAGGCCGGCAAACAGCGTGAGCAAACCCAGGACGGTGTGGGAGCGATGCCGGCGCACGATGTCGCCGAACGGGATCGAGCCGTCGTCCCGCCGCTGCGGGCTCCAGCCCGTGTCCCGTCCGAACAGGATCTGCATCACCGAGCCCGATTGGACCAGCATCATCACTGGGGCGAGAAGCGCCGACATGAGGACTTCGAGCAGCGCCGACAGGATTAGGCGCAGGGTGCCGCCACTCGCCTTGCGGATGGGCGCCTGCACGATGGCGATGACGAGCCCGAAGAACTTCGGTGCCAGGAGGACCGCCATCGTGACCCCGAAAAGGTCGAGCGCCCGTTGGGCGTCGAACCGGGGCCATGCGGGGAACAGTGAAAAGTCCTGCGTGAAATATTCGGGACGAATATAGGTCGATTGGAGAACAAGCACGATGCCGACCAGCAATTGCGCCATCCACAACGGAGAGGCCGCGTAGCCCATGATGCCGTTGGCGAAGTGCTGACGCGACGCGAGGTGAAACCCGCGCGCGAACATGACCCGCGCATGTTGGAGGTTGCCCTGACACCAGCGCCTGTCACGCGCGCCGACGTCGATGAGCGAGGGCGGGCTTTCCTCGAAGCTGCCGCCCAGCACGGGCAGCATGGTTACTCCATAACCGGCCCGGCGGATCAACGCGGCTTCCACGAAATCGTGGCTGAGGATGTGGCCGCCAAAGGGTGGCCGGCCGCGCAGGTCGGGGAGGCCGCAATGGGCCGCGAAGGCCTGCGTGCGGATGATCGCGTTATGGCCCCAGTAGTTGCCGTCGCGCCCCATCCAGACCGCCAGCCCGGCGGCGATCACCGGGCCATAGATCCGCGCGGCGAACTGCTGCAAGCGCGCGAAAAGCGTGTTGCGGTTGATAATGAGCGGGAGTGTCTGGATGATGCCGGAATCCGGGTCCGCCTCCATGGCGCTCGCCAGACTTACGATGGAATGCGCCGTCATCAGGCTGTCGGCGTCGAGAACCACCATATGGGCGTAGGCGCCGCCCCAGCGGGACACAAAATCGGCGATGTTGCCGGCCTTGCGACCCGTGTTCTTGGCGCGATGCCGATAAAAGACCCGACCCTTTCCACGCACGCGCTCGCGAAGCGACACAAAGGCCCGCTCTTCCGCAATCCATACGTCCGGATCCGTCGTGTCGGATAGCAGGAAGTAATCGAAATTCCCACCAAGGCCGGTTCGCGCGACGTCCTCGCAGATGGCCTGCACGGCGCCAAAGACGCGTGCCGTCACCTCGTTGTAGATCGGCATTACGACGGCGGTTTGCGCCTTTAGCGTGGTCGGCACGGTCGGCGGCTTGGGGGCAAGGAACAACAGCCAAACGAACCCCACGACCGCGCTGGCGAAGGACAACGCGATCCATGAGAAATTGGCCACGAACAGGGCGAGCAGCACCCACTCGAGGAGCGTCGTTCCCCCCACGTTGACGACGTTGTACATTTCCCAGGCGCCGTAACCCGTGATGGCGAGGCCGCCCCCGAACACCACGAGGCGGGATATCCAGGGCACGCGGCGGTTGTGCGCCATCTCCCAAGGTCGGCGTCCGGCTTTGTTGAAGCAAGACAGCGACTGAACGGGCATCACGAGCGGCTCTTCGGGCGGCATGGCGGGACGGATGTCCCGCTGGGAGCCGCGTTCGACCGAGCCGATGCGATCGGTCAAACCTATGCCGTCCATCGATACAGCCACGTTTCACTCGCCGGTTTTCCGGTGGCTTCAAGCACCAGACGCAATTCCGCCAATGTTTCGCTTCCGGGGTCGAGATCGAACAGGACGCGACACGTCTTGGCCGTTCGATCGACGAAGCTCCTGACACCCGACAAACTGCCCACGGACGTCGAAAGCGCGGGCTTGATCCCTCCCGTGATCTCGGGATTGCCAAACACCTCGCCGCTGAACTCGACCAGGAAGCGCCGCCGCTTTCCCGACGGGCCGTGGCCGGCCCGACTATCGGTCACGACCGCCAGCGACGGCCGTTCAAGCGGCGTCCAGCACCAGGATTGCCGATAAGCGTAGGCGGCCTCGCTGCCTGCCTTCATGCCATTTTTCGGTCGCCAAAAGCACACGATATTCTCGTTGACCTCGGCGTCGGACGGGATTTCTACAAGGACGACATTTCCTTCGCCCCAGTCGCTTAAGGGTTCGATCCACAAGGACGGGCGACGCTCCCAGTGCTGATCGTCATCCTGGAATTGGGAAAAACGCCTTTCCCGCTGCAGCATGCCGAATCCGCGCGGGTTGTTGTTCATGAAGGAGGAAATCTGAAGTGTGTCGCGGTTGGTCACCGGCCGCCACAACCATTCGCCGTTGCCGTTGAGCACCTGAAGCCCCGCCGCCTCGTAGACGCCTTCGCGCAGGTCGTCGCGGTTACCTCGGTCGAGTGGACCGAAAAGTTGCATCCCCGCCATGGTGCCGAGGCCAAGGCCGTCGACGGCCGTTCGGGCGAACAATGTGCATTCGGTGTCGACGATGGTGATGTCGCCCGGCCTGAGCGTGAAACGATAGGCGCCCGTCATGCTCTCGGAGTCCACCAGGGCATGAAGAACGAGCGCGTCGGAGGCGAGCGTCGGCCGCTCAATCCAGACTTCGCGGATCAAGGGGAATTCCTCGCCCTTGGGG
>CALMOK010000186.1:0-13504 GCA_937871825.1 uncultured Alphaproteobacteria bacterium | reverse complement strand
GACAAGGCGCGTGCTGTCAACCCAAAATTCTGCCCTCGGGCGATCGCGCGGAAAAAGCTCGCGCCCTGGAAGATCGCGCATTCGCGCAAACCCTCCTTGCCGGGTTGCAAGACTCGGAACCCGGAAAAGCCGAGGTCGGGAAGATTGGGCGGAACAGGCAAACCTCCGAAGTCGAACGTCGACGGATCGTAGGCGAGCCTCCTCGCACTGCCGTTTTCGACTACATGGATGGTCACTGGCGCGGAGAACAGGAACCCGCGGTGCAGCGGTTCGAGCGCGAAGCCCAGGTTCTCCGTTCCCCAGATGGCGGTTCCGGGTTGCTGGCGAATGGCGACATACTGCTCGTAGCCGAGCTTGGTGAAGGGCGCGGGCAGATCGGCCTTGAGCGCAAGGTAGGGATGTTTCGCCCGCTCCCGTGCGAGTTCGACGACGGCGTTGGCCGAAAAAGCGGGCTCGGCGCCAACGACGGCCTCAACGGCCTGCTGCGCCGCAACAGGATCGATCAGCGAGCCGGACGCAAAGCCACCCAACCCGCAAGCCATCGCTTTCAAGACATGCCGACGTATAATCATCAATGCGATGCGCGTCTTGGAATGTTGATCATCGACCGTTGATATCCGCCGGAACGCGACTGGGACATTGTTCTTATATCTGAAATTGTTGCATCAGCGAGACGTTTTCACGCCCCGTCCACCGGCTCTAACCGGCAGCTGGAAAGATTTGGTTGAACGGACGGGTCTAGGATAGGACTTCGAGGCCGGTCGGCTCACAGGAGATAAGCCAGCGTGAATGGGAACAGCCGGGCTTCGCGTCGCGCCATTGCGGTTATCCTCGCCGCCGGGGAAGGAACCCGGATGCGCTCGGCACGGCCCAAAGCCCTGCATGCCATCGCGGGACGCTCCATGCTGGGCCATGTGATCGCAGCCGCGCAGAAGGTCGGTATCGAGGCCGTCGCCGTGGTGGTGGGGCCGGACCGCGCCGACGTGGCGCGCGAGGCGGTTGCGGCCGACCCCCGCGCCCATGTCGTGGTGCAGCGGGAGCGCCGGGGAACTGCCCATGCGGTGCTGGCCGCCCGCGACGCCATCGGCACGGATTTTGACGACGTGCTGGTGCTTTATGCCGATGTGCCGCTTGTTACCCCGAACGCCCTGCGGGGTTTGCGGGACGAGTTGGCGCGTGGCGCGGGCGTCGCGGTACTGGGTTTCCGGGCCGCCGATCCCACCGGCTATGGGCGGTTGCTGGTCGCAGGCTCGCCGTCCGAACTGGCCGCGATCCGCGAGCACAAGGACGCCACCATCGAGGAACGCGGCATCGATCTCTGCAACTCGGGCCTGATGGCGATCGACGGGCGGCAAGCCCTTGCCCTGCTCGACGGCATCGGCTGCGACAACGCCCAAGGCGAGTTCTACCTCACGGACGTCGTGGAACGGGCCGTGGGGGGTGGCCTGCGCTGCTCGATCGTCGTCGCCGATGAGGGCGAGGTGATGGGCGTGAACGACCGGGTGCAATTGGCGAGGGCGGAAGCCGCCATGCAGGCGCGCCTGCGCGAAGCCGCCATGCGCGAGGGCGCGACGCTGGTGGCGCCCGACACGGTCTTTCTCTCGTTCGACACGAGGCTCGGCCGCGACGTGGAAGTGGAGCCCCACTGCGTGTTCGGCCCGAAGGTGACGGTCGCCGACGGGTCGACGATCCACGCCTTTTCCCATCTCGAAGGCGCCACGGTGGCGTCGGGCGCGAGCGTCGGCCCCTATGCGCGGTTGCGGCCCGGCTCGGACATCGGCGCGGGTGCCAAGATCGGCAATTTCGTCGAGGTGAAGAACGCAATGATCGAGCGATCCGCCAAGGTCAGCCATCTCAGCTACATCGGCGACGCGAACGTTGGGGCGGACGTCAACATCGGTGGGGGCACGATCACTTGCAATTATGACGGTTTCAACAAGGCCCGGACGGTGATCGGCGCCGGTGCTTTCGTGGGATCCAATTCCGCGCTCGTCGCACCCGTCACGGTGGGCGCCGGCGCTTATGTCGGGTCCGGATCGGTCATCACCGAGGATGTGGAGCCCGATGCCCTGGGCATTGCGCGCGGCCGGCAGGTCAACAAGCCGGGCTGGGCGGCGGCGTTCCGCGCCAAGAAGCCGGTCACGAAACCGGTATCGTGATGGATGGTTCGCGCGCCCCGATCGAAGCTATGAGGAACCTGTAGGATGTGCGGCATCGTTGGCATTCTCGGCGCCGGCCCGGTGGCGGGCCAGATCGTGGAAGCGCTGAAACGGCTCGAATATCGCGGCTATGATTCGGCCGGTATTGCCACGCTCGAGAGCGGCAGGCTGGCGCGGCGGCGCGCCGAGGGCAAGCTGAAAAACCTCGAACTGCGCCTGTTGGAGGAACCGTTGCGCGGTGCGGTCGGCATCGGCCACACCCGATGGGCGACGCACGGCAAGCCCACCGAAACGAACGCGCATCCGCATGCGAGCCACCGGCTCGCGGTCGTTCACAACGGCATCATCGAGAACTTCCGCGAGTTGCGGGAGGAACTGACCCGGAAAGGCCATGCCTTCTCGACTGAAACCGATTCGGAGGTCGTCGCCCACCTTGTGACCGACCTGATGGATGGCGGACTTCCGCCGCACGAAGCCGTCATGGCGGCGTTGCCCCAGCTCAAGGGCGCTTTCGCGCTGGCTTTCCTGTTCGACCGACAGGGTGATCTGCTGATCGGCGCCCGGCGAGGGGCGCCCCTGGCGGTCGGGTACGGCGAGGGCGAAATGTACCTCGGCTCGGACGCCTTGGCCCTGGCCCCCTTCACCGACACCATCGCCTACCTGGAAGAGGGCGATTGCGTGGTCCTTTCGCGCGCCGGAGCCGCCTACCACGACGCGAGCGGCAGGGTGGTCAATCGCGCCAAGCAGAAGAGCCTGGCCAGCGCCTTCATGATCGACAAGGGCAACTACCGTCATTTCATGGCCAAGGAGATCCACGAGCAGGCCGAGGTCGTCGGCCGCACGCTCGCCCACTATCTCGATATGTCGGAGGGCGCGGTCCGGCTGCCCTTCGACGTCCCGTTCGATCTCGCCGGCGTGGAGCGGCTGACCATTTCGGCTTGCGGCACGGCCTACATGGCGGGCCTCACCGCGAAATATTGGTTCGAGCGGATCGCCCGCGTGCCGGTCGACATCGACGTCGCGTCCGAGTTCCGTTACCGGGAAGCGCCGATGACCCGGGGCGGCGTCACGATCGTTGTGTCGCAGTCGGGTGAAACGGCCGACACGCTGGCCTCGCTGCGCTACGCCAAGCAATGTGGCCAGAACATCGTCGGCGTGGTCAATGTCGCCACCTCCACCATGGCGCGTGAAAGCGACGTCGTGGCGCTGACCCTGGCGGGACCGGAGATCGGCGTCGCCTCCACCAAGGCGTTCACCTGCCAATTGGCGGTGCTCGCCTGCTTGGCGCTGGCGATCGGTCGCGCGCGGGGAACCCTCGCCCGGGACGCCGAACGGCGATTCGTCGACGAATTGATCGCCCTGCCGGGGCTGATCGCCGAGGCGATGGGCGTCGAGCCCAAGATCGAGGCCGTGGCGCGGGATCTTTCGCGCGTCCGGGATGTGCTCTACCTCGGGCGCGGCACCAGCTACCCGCTGGCGCTGGAGGGGGCGCTGAAGCTCAAGGAACTGTCCTACATCCACGCCGAAGGCTATGCGGCAGGCGAGTTGAAGCATGGGCCGATCGCCTTGATCGACGAAGCCATGCCGGTCATCGTGCTCGCCCCCAACGACGCCGTGTTCGAGAAAACCGTGTCGAACATGCAGGAGGTCGCCGCGCGCGGGGGACGCATCATCCTGATCGGCGACGGCGATGCCGCAAAAGCCGCGTCCGTCGACGTCGAAGCCGTTATCGCCATGCCGGTCGTGGCTCCCACCTTCGCGCCGATCGTCTACGCGATCCCGATCCAGCTGATCGCCTACCACACGGCCGTTTTCATGGGGAAGGACGCCGACCAGCCCCGCAACCTCGCCAAGTCGGTCACCGTGGAGTGAAGCGCCCGGCCTTGGTCGGGTCGGATTGAAACCGGTGGACAGCCGGCCGCTCGACGCCCGCACGTCTTCTGCCGTAGCGGGCCCGGCGCTAGGGTATTGGTGTGCCAGCGCGACAACCCCGTCGCGCGGTGGCTCGGGTAACCGCCCCATCATCCGAGGAAGCAAGCGTTGAAGATCGAGGTCGATCTCGGCACCGTTCAAGGGTCGGCGTCCCGGCGGGCCATGCTCGACCTTGAGGAATTGCTGGCGACGCGCCTGCTGGTCCAGGGCAATTCGGGATCAGGCAAGTCGCACCTTTTGCGTCGCTTGCTCGAACAAAGCGCCGCCCATGTGCAACAGCTCGTGATCGATCCCGAAGGCGATTTCATCGGGCTCGCGGAGCGTTACGGCCACGTCGTCGTGGATGGCAATCGCAGTGTCGCCGACCTCGAATGCATCGCGGCGCGCGTGAGGCAGCACCGCGTTTCCGCCGTACTTAACCTCGAGGCGCTCGAAGCCGAGATGCAGATGCGGGCGGCGGCCGTTTTCCTCAACGCGCTGTTCGACGCCGACCGCGACCACTGGTTTCCCATGCTGGTGGTGGTGGACGAGGCCCAGCTCTTCGCCCCCGCCGTTTCAGGCGAGGTTTCGGAGGAAGCCCGCAAGGCCTCGCTCGGTGCCATGACCAACCTGATGTGCCGGGGCCGCAAGCGCGGCCTCGCCGGGGTGATCGCCACGCAGCGGCTCGCCAAGCTCGCCAAGAACGTGGCGGCGGAGGCGACGAACTTTCTGATGGGTCGCACCTTTCTCGACATCGACATGGCGCGCGCCGCGGACCTGCTCGGGCTCGAGCGCCGGCAGGCCGAAATGTTCCGTGAATTGCAGCGTGGTCACTTCCTGGCGCTGGGACCGGCCGTGTCGCGACGGCCCGTTCCGGTCGTGGTTGGACCGGTCGAGACGCAAGCACGCGCCGCCACACCCCTGCTCACGCCCCTGCCGAACCATCCGGGCGAGGACGCGCGCGACCTGATCCTGGCACCTGTTCCGGCCGAAGCGGGGCGCGGCATTCCCGAGCGGCGGGTTCCTGCCACGCCGCCTCCCTCGATCAATCAGATCTTCGAGCAGATCGTTCGCGACCGGCCTCGGGACGAGCCGGCGGACGAAGCGCCTTCCCTTTTCGCCAACGAGGATCGCGAGCGGGCGTATCGGGGCATCGCGTTCGAGATCCTGTCGGACCCGGACGCGGCGTTCCGGCCCGAAGCGGTGCTGTACCAGGATTTCCTCGTTCGCTGCCGCATCGGCAAGACGGGTGGGGCAGCGCTGCCGCTCCCCGAATTCAAGATCCACCTCAACGCGGCACGCGCCGGGGTCGACCCCAACGCGGTCGATCCTGGCGAATGGGATCGTGCCATAACGATCGCCAGGCAAATTCCGGACGACCTGCAAGCCGTTTATCTCATTCTGGCGGGGGCGGCCCTGCTCGCGATCGCGTGTCCGTCCGATGCCGACATCTCACGCCGCTGCGGCCACCATTCACCTGGTCGCGCCCGCAGCCGCGTCGGCCATTTGGAAAAGCGCGACCTCGTCGTGATGCGAACCGACATGATGGGCGGCAGGGCCGTCGTTCTGCCGGACCTCGGATGGGAAAGCCTCCCGGGACATGCGGATGGTCCAGCGATGGGCCATCCATCCGGCGTGGCGGCCGAATGACGCCATGTCTGCCCCCGGTCAGCTGACGCCGGTTGGACCGTCGAGGATCATCCGGACCTTCTTGGCGAGGTCCGGCCGACGATAAGGCTTAGTGATCGTTTCGAATTCCGTTCCGCCGAGATCGGTTCGCTCGATGGCGGAATCGGCGTAGCCCGTTGTCAGAAGGACCTTTAGCTTGGGCAGCCGGAGCCGGGCTTCGCGCGCGAGGTTCACGCCATTCATGCCGCCCGGCATGATCAGATCCGAAAACAACATGTCGAACGGAGCGGCTTCACCGAGCTTCGCCAATGCCTGCTTTCCGTCTGTCGCGACTTCGACCTTGTAGCCGAAATCCTCGAGCATGGATCTTGCCATTTCGGCCACCTCGGCGCGGTCATCGACCACGAGGATGCGCTCATCGCCTCCGCGGTCGATCGCTCGATTGGGCTGCCGCGCACTGGGCTTGTCGTGAATCTCGGACGCGGGAAACAGGAGTCGAACCGTCGTGCCTTCACCCAATTGGCTGGAGATGTCGATGGCTCCGCCACTCTGTCGGACGAACCCGTAAACCATCGACAATCCAAGTCCGGTGCCCTTTCCCTCCTCCTTGGTGGTAAAAAAAGGGTCCAACACGCGCTTGAGGACCGACTCGGGCATTCCAGTCCCAGTATCGGCGATCGTGATGACGGCGTAGCGACCGGGTGGCAGGCCATGGGACCTGGTGTCGTCCTCGACACCCAGGATCTCGTTCGACGTTCCCACCGTGATGGTGCCGCCTGACGGCATCGCGTCGCGGGCGTTGATCATCACGTTGAGGAGAGCCATTTCGACCTGTGACGGGTCGACCCGCGAATTCCAAAGCTCGTCGCTGAGGTTGTACGCAAAGGTGATCGCGTCCCCAAGCGTTCGGTTCACCATGTCGCTCATGCCATGAACCAGTTGGTTCAAGTTAACGGTTCGACCTTCTAGCTTCTGCTTGCGGGAGAAGGCCAGAAGCTGCTGGGTCAGCGTTGCGGCACGGTTAGCCGCTTCGGACACGGCCCCAACCTGCCGCACCACGCGGGCATTCTTTGAGTCGGCCGCATAGTCCTTCAGGTTGTCCATGTAACCCGTGATGACCTGCAGCAGGTTGTTGAAGTCATGCGCGATTCCGCCCGTCAACTGGCCGACCGCTTCCATCTTCTGGGCCTGCTGCAGCGCTTCCTCGGCGTCGCGTCGGCGTGACACGTCGAGTTGCGAGGCGAAGAAATAAACGAGTTCTCCGTTCTTGTTGAAGACCGGCGAGACGAAAAGCGCGTTCCAGAACGAGGTGCCGTCCTTTTTGTAGTTCAGGATTTCAGTCGCGATTTCGGTTCGATTGACGACCGCTCGGCCGACTTCCGCGACGGAGGTCCGGTCGGTTTCCGGTCCCTGCAGAAAGCGGCAATTCCGCCCCATAAGTTCGTGGCGTTGATACCCCGTCATGTTGACGAAGGCCTGATTGGCGAAAACGATCGGGTTATCGGGCTGATTGGGATCCGTGAGGATCATTGGCATGCGCGTGGTTTCGATCGCGGCGAAGAAAATATCGCTGTTAGGGTTCTCGACCCCTGCCGCGCCACGCTCGGACACGCTGGCCGTCGGCCCGCCGCATGACAATCCATTATTGTCCGATTCCATGCGTCCTCGATGCTCCACAGCGATGTGCCATGACCAAGACGGCAAAGCCACGGATCGCCACCCGGCTCACCTCACCACCCGCGAGCGGCGCGATCCATTCAGTCTTTCTTAACGATACGTTCGACAATCGATCTCACGATGGCGTTTGGGAGGCAACTGTCCATCGTGAGGCCGGTTCCATTGCGTTCTCGCGTCATCGATCAAGGGTGAAAGACGCTTGGAATGGCGAGCCGGCTCGCCAGTTCGGCAATGACTTCCTCTCCGGCGCCCGGCAGTAGCCGGTCGTTCAGCCGGGCGATGGCCCGTAGCGAGAGGCTGCCACTCATGAAAAGCACGTCGGCCGCCATCAAATCGTCGATCGAAAGGCTTGTTTCGCGCGCGATTCCCGGAAGCGCGCCCTCCCGCACCGGCGGGGTGAGAATTTCTCCGTTCCGCACAACGAACAGGTTGGCCGCGGTCGCCTCGGCGACGAAGCCCGCCGTATTGAGCAGGATCGCGTCATCCGCCCCGGCCCGCTGAGCCTCCTGCCTCGCCAGAATGCCGTCCAGGTAGTTGAGGCTCTTGATGGACGACAAGGGCGAGTGCTCGTTGCGGCGCGTCGTTCGGGCCACGATGCAGAACGCCGGGCTTGGGGGCGGGGCAAGCGGGGCGGCGGTGATTAGCATGGTTGGACAACAGGGACTGGGCGGCAACACGCCGCGCGGCCCGACACCACGTGTCACCGTCAATCGCAAGGAGGCGTCCACGAGGTCGTTGGCGGCAAGCGTTTCCATCACGGCCCCGGCGAGGTCGACGGGAGGAATGGCAAGCCCGATCACGCCCGCACCATCGACGAGGCGCGCGAGATGCCGGTCGAGACGAAGAGGCTTGCGATTTCGCGCCAGGATGGTTTCGAACAGGCCGTCGCCGAGAAGCAGGCCGCGATCGGCCGCCGAGACGATGATCGCATCGGCCTGGCACAGCGCTCCATTGAACCAGGCCTTCATGACGGTCGCCCTCGAATTACATGGTGAGCTGTTGCGGGGCTAGCTGGTCAGCCTGCCTCGATCAAACGGACGGCCGCGTCGCGTTCGAACAGGTAGAGCAAGCGCCGAAGGGCCTGCCCGCGCGGCGTCGCCAGCGCGGGATCGTCGGCGTAAAGCCCCGCCGCTTCCTCGCGCGCTTCGGTGAGCAGCGCGCCGTGATGTTCGAGCTTGGCGACGCGGAACACGGGAAGCCCCGATTGACGGGTGCCGATCAACTCCCCCTCGCCACGAAGCCGGAGATCCTCCTCGGCGATCCGAAAACCGTCCTCGGTTTCGCGCATCGTCCTGATCCGGGCACCGGCGACCTCGCCGAGCGGACCCTTGTAGACGAGGAGGCAACTCGAGCGCGCTTGCCCGCGCCCCACCCGGCCGCGCAACTGGTGCAACTGGGCGAGCCCGAACCGTTCAGCATGTTCGATCACCATGATGGAAGCGTCGGGCACGTCGATGCCCACCTCGATCACCGTGGTGGCCACCAGGATCTGGGCAACCCCACTCGCGAAATCGGCGACGGCAGCGTCCCGCTCGGCCGCCTTCATCTGCCCGTGGACCAGCCTGACCTTGTCGCCGAAAAAGGACTGAAGGGCGGCGAACCGGTCCTCGGCGGCCACGAGGTCGACCATCTCGCTTTCGCTCACGAGTGGGCAGACCCAATAGACGCGCGCCCCCTCGACGACGGAACGCGCCATCGCGGCGACAACCTCCTCGAGCCGCTCAACCGGCACCGCCCGGGTGTCGATCGGCTTGCGTCCGGCCGGCTTTTCCCGCACGGCGGACACGTCCATGTCGCCGAACACGGTCATCACCAGCGTCCTGGGAATCGGGGTCGCCGTCATCAGCAGCATGTCGGCCGAGCGCCCTTTGTCGGTCAGGGCGAGGCGTTGGGCCACGCCGAACCGATGCTGCTCGTCGACCACGATCAGCCCGAGATCGTGGAATTGCACGGTGTCCTGGAAAAGCGCGTGAGTGCCGATCACGAGCGGGATGCTACCCGACGCCAGTCCCTCGAGGGTCTTGGCGCGTTCGGCCGGCTTGTCCCGACCGGTCAGCAATGCCGCCGTGAAACCGGCCGAGGCGGCGAGCGCCGACAAGCGTTCAAAATGCTGGCGCGCCAGGATCTCGGTCGGCGCCATGAGGGCGGCTTGGTGGCCGGCCTCGATGGCCGTGGCCATGGCGAGCAGTGCCACGATCGTCTTGCCCGAGCCGACATCGCCCTGCAGCAGGCGCAGCATGCGCTTGGGCGATCCCATGTCGGCGCGGATGTCCTCCAGGGCCTGCCGTTGACCGTCCGTCAGGGTGAAGGGCAGGCCGTCCTCTATCCTGCCGGCCAAGGTGCCGTTTCCCACGGTGGCGCGGCCGCCACTGTCCCGCATCCTGCCCCGAACGGTCGCGAGCGCCAGTTGGCTCGCCAGCAGTTCGTCGTAGGCGAGACGTTGCATGGCGGGCGCATGCGGCTCGATGGCGGCCGGCGACGCGGGGTGATGCGCGGCTTCCAAGGCCTCGCCGAACGTCGGCCAACCGCGCAGGATCGTCCGGTTCGGTTCCAGCCATTCCGGCAGCGCGGGCAGGCGGCCCAGCGCCGCATCGACGGCCTTTCCGAGGAGGCGCGGGTAAAGCCCCTCCGTCAAGGGATAAACGGGCTCGACCGGGGGCAGGGCGGCGAGGCCTTCCTCGTCCATCACCCGGTCGGGGTGGACCATCTGCAGGCGCCCGTCCCACATTTCCAGCTTGCCCGAAACCCAGCGGGTCGCGCCGACCGGCAGCGCCTTTTCCACCCAGGCGAAGTTATTGAGAAAGAACACAAGGGTGACGTCGCCGGTCTCGTCCTCGATCAGGACCTTGTAGGGCGCCTTGCCCCGTGTATTGCCGGGCGGGTGGTGCGCCACCACGCGGCCTTCAATCACCACGACGCCCTCGCGCGGCGCTTCGGCGATCTTCGGGCGGGCGCGCCGGTCGATCACCGAAACCGGCAGGTGAACCAGCAGATCGAGGACGCGCGCGGGCTTTTCACCACGGCCAACCAAGCGGTCGAGCATCGCCCCGGTCTTCGGGCCGATGCCGCGCAGCGTCGAGGCTTCCGTGAAAAGGGGGTTAAGGTCTGAAGGGCGCATGGGGCGAAAGTGGTGGGCCGCGGGGGACACGCTGGCAACCCGTTCCCGGCTCGCTATATAGGCCGGATCGGCTTCGCTCAACCGTGGCCGTTGGAAGGATATGGGATGTCGGATCATCAACCGACGGACGCCAACGACAGCGTCCGGCGGCGGCGACTTGTTTTTCGCGCTTGGCACCGCGGCACGCGCGAGATGGACCTCGTGATGGGTCGCTTCGCGGACGCGCACGCCATGACGCTGAACCTTGAGGACCTCATCAGTTTCGAGGCGCTGATGGACGCGCCGGACGGTGAGATCTTTCGCTGGATCACCGGCTCGCTTCCCACCCCGAACAATTTCGACACCGCGCTGCTGCGGCGCATTCGCGCCTTCCACTCGCCCACGGGTCCGCTTCATGGCTAACGCCGCACGTCTCGTCGCCTCGTCCAAGGCGGCAGAACCCTCGCCGCTGCTCGACGTCAACCGCGTCACCAAAGCGCTTGGCGCGGGCAAACACCTTCATCTGTCCCAGGTGCCGGACGGGTTCGATGCCTTTGTGGCCGCCGACATCACCCGCGCCTTGGCGCGTGCCGGCCAGGAACGGTCCGTGCTGCTCGTGCACGTGGCGCGCGAAGGCCAGCGGGCACAGGCCTTTCGCGACGCCTTCACCTTCGCGGCGCCCGAGATCGAGATCCTCGAGTTTCCGGCCTGGGATTGCCAGCCCTACGACAGGGTGTCGCCGCAGGCCGCCATCGAGGCCCGCCGGATGACGGTTCTGTCGCGCCTCGCGCGATCGAAGTCCTCGCGCGAGCGTCCCCGCATCCTGTCCACCACGGTGAGCGCGATCTTGCAGCGCGTTCCGCCCCGCACGGCGGTCGCGGCCGAAAGTTTCTCGGCGGCTCCGGGCAATTCGGTCGCCACCGACGAACTCGTGGCCTGGCTCGAAACCAACGGGTTCCTCCGCTCGGGCACCGTGCACGACACGGGTGAATATGCGGTGCGCGGCGGCATCGTCGACCTTTTCGCGCCCGGCATGCCGCAGCCGGTGCGCCTCGACTTCTTCGGCCACACACTCGAATCGATCCGCACCTTCGATCCCGAAACCCAGCGCTCGACCGGGCAGATGCGCTCGCTCGACCTCGTGCCGATGAGCGAAGTGCAGCTCACCAGCGATTCGATGCGCCGCTTCCGGCAGGCCTATGTGACGGCTTTTGGCGCCCAAACGCGAGGCGACGCGCTCTATGAGGCGGTCAGCGAGGGGCGGCGGCCCGGCGGCAGGGACCATTGGCTGCCGCTTTTCTACCCTGGCCTCGATCCCCTGCTGGATTACGCGGACGGATGTCCGCTCATGCTCGACGGCATGGCGGACGATGTCGCGGCCGAGCGGTTCGCCATCATCACGGACCACCACGACGCGCGCGACGCCGCCCAGAGCAAGCCGATGGCGACCGTCTACAAGCCGCTTCCGCCGGACGCCCTCTACCTCACGCCGGACGAGTGGCGCGAGCGACTGGGCCGCTTGCCGCAGATCCGGGCAACCCCCTTCACGGCGCCGGAGGGTGGCGCGAGCGACGTGGTGGATTGCGGCGGCAAGGCCGGACGGAGCTTCGCGGCCGAACGGGCCGACGAGTCCGCGAAAGTGTTCGACGCCGCGGTGACGCATGTGCGGGCGCTCCAGGCCGAGGGAAAAACCGTCGTCATGGCGGGCTGGAGCGATGGCTCGCGGGAGCGCCTGCGCACCGTTCTGGCCGAGCATGGCCTGAAGAAAGGCGAACCTGTGTCATCCCTGGCGCAGGCGCTCGGCCTGCCCAAGCCCACCGTGGCCTTCGCGGTCATCGGGCTGGAGCAGGGGTTCGAGGCCGGCAACCTCGTGATCGTTGGCGAGCAGGACATCCTGGGCGACAGGCTGATCCGCAATCGCAAGAAGTCGAAGCGCGCGCAGGACTTCCTGCAGGACGTGTCGTCCCTGAGCGCGGGCGATTTCGTGGTCCATGTCGATCACGGGATCGGCCGATTCGTCGGCCTGCGCACCATCGAGGTTGGCGGCGCGCCGCACGATTGCCTGGAGCTCCACTACGCGGGGAGCGACAAGCTGTTCCTTCCGGCCGAGAACCTCGAACTCCTGTCGCGCTACGGGTCGGAAGACAACGACGCGACGCTTGACAGGCTGGGGGGCGCCGGGTGGCAGACCCGCAAGGCCCGGATGAAGAACCGCATCCGGGAGATCGCCCACGGTCTCATCAAGATCGCGGCCGAGCGGACGATCCGCACGGCGCCCAAGCTCGTGCCGCCCGAAGGGGTCTACGACGAGTTCGCCGCGCGGTTCCCGTATGACGAGACGGAGGACCAGGCTTCCAGCATCGAAGCCGTGCTTGGCGACCTCGCCTCCGGGCATCCGATGGACCGGCTGATCTGTGGCGATGTCGGGTTTGGCAAGACCGAGGTGGCGCTGCGGGGTGCCTTCGCGGCGGCGATCAACGGCACGCAGGTCGCCGTGGTGGTGCCGACCACGCTGCTGGCGCGCCAGCACTACAAATCCTTCTCGCAGCGCTTCGCCGGCCTGCCGGTGAGGGTCGCCCAGATGTCCCGCATGGTGTCGGCGGCGGAACTGAAGCAGTCCAGGGCGGGGGTGGCGGACGGGACCGTCGACATCGTGGTGGGAACCCACGCGCTGCTCGGCAAGACGGTGTCGTTCAAGGATCTCGGCCTCGTGATCATCGACGAGGAGCAGCATTTCGGCGTCGCCCACAAGGAGAGGTTGAAGGACCTGCGGGCGGAAGTCCACGTGCTGACGCTATCGGCGACGCCGATCCCCCGCACCCTGCAACTCGCCATGACGGGGGTGCGCGACCTCTCGATCATCGCCACCCCGCCGGTCGACCGTTTGGCGGTGCGGACCACCATCACGCCCTTTGACGAGCTCATGGTGCGGGAAGCGCTGCTGCGCGAGCGCTACCGTGGCGGGCAATCCTTCTACGTCTGCCCGCGCATCGAGGATCTCGAGGAGGCGTCGGCCTTTTTGCGCCAAAGC
>CALMOK010000185.1 GCA_937871825.1 uncultured Alphaproteobacteria bacterium | reverse complement strand
GTCTCGAGATGGTCGCGCAGCCAGGAGAGGGTGAATTTCATCGACGTCTCCTTCTAGCCTCGACCGAGCCCAACCGTCAGGGGGACGACGAGTTGCTTGCGCACGTCTGGAGGCAAGTTACCGATCCGGCTGCGGCTGAGCACTTCGTTGGCAATCTGCGCAACAGCGTCGTGGGTCAGCATTCCAAACTCACCCCGTGAGTCCGCCCAGCAAACTCGGCAGGTCCAACGGCCGGAACCCATAATGATCCAGCCAGCGGACATCCGCGTCAAAGAATGCGCGCAGGTCCGGCATGCCGTATTTCAGCATGGCGATGCGGTCGATGCCCATGCCCCAGGCGAAACCCTGGTAGATGTCCGGGTCGATGCCGCTGTGGCGCAGCACGTTGGGGTGGACCATGCCGCAGCCCAGGATCTCCAGCCAGTCGGTCCCCTGGCCGAAGCGGATCTCCCCATTCTTGCGGGAGCACTGGATGTCGACCTCCATCGACGGCTCGGTGAAGGGAAAGAAGGACGGGCGGAACCGCATGGTGACGTCGTCGACCTCGAAGAAGGCCTTGCAGAATTCCTGCAGCACCCATTTAAGGTTGGCGAGGTTGGCGCGATCGTCGATCACCAACCCCTCGACCTGATGGAACATGGGGGTGTGGGTCTGGTCGCTGTCGCAGCGGTAGGTGCGGCCGGGACAGATCACGCGGATCGGCGGCTTGCCGGCCAGCATGGTGCGGACCTGCACCGGGCTGGTATGCGTCCGCAGCAGCTTGCGGGTGCCATCCGGACCGGGCTGGAAGAAGAACGTGTCGTGCATCTCGCGGGCCGGATGGCCGGGCGGGAAGTTCAAGGCCGTGAAGTTCAGGAAGTCGGTCTCGATGTCCGGCCCTTCGGCGACCGAAAATCCCATGTCGGCGAAAATGGCGGTGATCTCGTCGGTGACCTGGCTGATCGGGTGCAGGCGGCCCGCGTTGATCGCGGCGCCGCGAACCGGCAGCGTGACGTCGGCGGTCTCGGCGGCCAAACGCGCCAGCAGGGCAGCCTCGCCCAAGACAGCCCGGCGGTCCGTCAGGGCGCTCGTCACCCGCTCCTTGACGGCGTTGATGAGCGCGCCTTGTGTTTTACGTTCCTCGGGCGACAGCTTGCCGAGGGTCGCCAACAAGGCCGACACGCTCCCCTTCTTGCCAAGGGCCGCGACCCGGACGGTTTCGAGCCCCTCGGCGGTCGCCGCGGCCGCGATCTCGGCCAGGATCTGTTGCTCGATCGCGGTCGCGTTGGACATCGGCAAATCGTTGCTCACGTTGACACCGCCGGCTTGACGCGGCCGGTTGGAACCAGACCGGGCCGCGCGATATCAGGTCGATCAGGCGCGGCGCGCGATCAGGCGGCGGCCTGCGTGGTCTCTGGGAGGGCGCTCTTGGCCTTTTCGACGATTGCCCTGAAGGCCTCGGGCTCGTTGATGGCGAGATCGGACAGCACCTTGCGGTCGATCTCGATGCCGGCGCGGGCGAGCCCGTCGATGAAGCGGCTGTAGGTCAAATCGAGTTCCCGGACCGCCGCGTTGATGCGCTGGATCCACAAGGCGCGGAAGGTCCGCTTTTTGTTCTTCCGGTCGCGGTAGGCGTATTGCATTGACTTTTCGACCGCCTGCTTGGCGATCCGGATCGTGTTCTTGCGACGGCCATAGAAGCCCTTGGCGGCATCGAAGACTTTTTTATGTTTGGCGTGTGAGGTTACGCCACGTTTGACACGTGCCATGATTGATATCCTTGATCAGAACAGACCTTGAGGCGGCTGCGGTCAGCCGTTCGGCAGAAAATACTTGATGATATTGTCACCGTCGCTCTTGAAGAGCACGTCGGTGCCGCGATGGTTGCGGATCTGCTTGTTGGTCCGTTTGATCATGCCGTGCCGTTTGCCGGCCTGTTGATAGGTGACCTTGCCGGTCCCCGTGATCTTGAAGCGCTTCTTGGCGCCCGACTTCGTCTTCAGCTTGGGCATTTGCTTGTCTCCATATGGTGGCGCGGCCATGCACCGCAGAAAGGCGGAGGCCGCAAATCGTTCGTTTTTGACGAGCGAAAGAACCGCCACGGCAGCCCTGGTGAGCCGGACGGTTCGAAGAGCAAATGTCTATAAGGGTAATCGGCGGTTTGGCAACCCGATTCAAAGCGCTTCGTGGCGGCCGGTTATCGCCGGACGGGCACCCCGGCCGACGCGTCGAGCGTGGCCAGCACATGGGCGCCGCCCGCCATCTGGGGGTTGGATGGGTCGAACCCTTGCGCGAGTTCCCGCGCCCGCACGAGCGCGGCCGCCTCGGTGAACACGTCTTCGAGCGGCTCGCCCCGAACTGCCCCACTCCGCAGCGCCTGGTTGAAGAAGGCGTCCCCGAAATAGGTCCAGGTCGCGCCGGCCTCGCAGCCGAACGAGGGATGCGTCGCGTCCGCCGCCGTGATCACCAGGAGGTCGGGCGTCGCCAGGGGCGTGTAGACGCCCGAGAAACAGGCCGACACCACCAGCACTTTCTGCCGCACCTTGCTGGCTGCGAGCAGACCGGAAACCGCCGAAGGGGACAATATCCCGTCCTGCCCACCGCCCTTTTCGGCGATCCCCCGGGGCGACCCGTGCGAAGTCAGGATGACGAACAGCACGTCGCGATCGGCATCGAGGCCGCGCTCAGCCCGCCTGATCGCCAGCGCCATCCCGGCGGGGCCGGCGGCGAAGGACGTCTTCGAGTTCGCCCGGACCACCACGGCCCCGCCATGGCCGTAGCGCCGGGACACCAGCTGCGCCGCTCGCCTCGCCTCGGACAGGAACACCCCCTGGTCGCTCCAAAGCGCCAAGGCCACCACGCCGGCCCTTGTTTCGGCCCAAGCGGTGAGCGGGCTCGCCACCATCCCAATGAGGAAACAGAGTGCCGGCATCAGGCGATGGAAGGCTGCACTTGGCACGGGTTCTGGCCTCCGTTGAACCATCGTTTATAGCGGCTTCAGTTCTGGTCGCCAGGGTCGGCGAGCCTGCTTTTCGCCGCATGGCTGGCCGGCATTGCGACTTTATTGTGCGGGTGCCGACAGCCCCATAGCAAACACAAGATAAAACAGTAGGTTAGATCATCCCGTCGAGCCTTGACATGCCTTATTGCGGTCCATATGGTCCGCGCCGTTCGGGATGGTCTGGGAAGCCGGCCAGCTTGCGATCGAAACGCGTTTCTGGCGGCCGGCGTTGGTTTCGACGCGGGCGCGGCAGCTTAAAGGCAACCGCGATCGGTCATTGCGCGAGGGGTGGAAACAAGTGGCCGAACCCGGCGATGGGGCGGGTGAGGGTGAAGCGATGCGGCGACGGCTCGACGCCTTGTCGCAGGATCTTTCACGACGCGAGGAACCGCGTTCGACGCCGACGTCCTCCGAAACCGGCCCGTCCGGTCTCGGGCAGGCGGTTGGCCTCGGTTTTCGCGTGACGTCCGAGTTCGTTGCCGCCATCGTGGTGGGCGGGTTGATCGGATGGCAGGGAGACCGGTGGCTGCACTCGTCGCCGCTGCTGCTCATCACGTTCATCGCACTCGGCACCGCGGCGGGTTTCTGGAACGTGTACAGGCTCGCGATGAAGACGGGCGGCAAGTAGCCGCCCTTAGGATTGTCGGGCGCCGTCCGACAGATAAAGAACATGCGCCGGCGAGGGCGCGAAAGGTTGGGAGTTCGGCGTGCCGGAAAAAGCGATCGATCCGATCCATCAGTTCAACATCGAGCGGCTCATGCCGTTTCATGTCATGGGCCTGGATGCGTCGTTCACCAACGCCTCGCTTCTGATGGTGATCATCCTGGCGCTGGTGTCGCTGCTCATGCTTGCCGGAACGTCCCGCCGGTCCATGGTTCCGGGCCGCCTCCAGGCTGCCGCCGAAATGTCCTACGAGTTCATCGCCAACACGGTGCGGGGAACGGCCGGCCAGGAGGGCATGCGCTTTTTCCCCTTCGTGTTCAGCCTCTTCATGTTCGTGTTGCTGGCAAACCTCCTCGGCCTGCTGCCCTTCAGCTACACGGTGACCAGCCAGATCGTCGTGACCTTCGCGCTCGCCGGCTTGGTGATGACGGTTCTGATCCTTTACGGGCTCGTGCGGCACGGCACGCATTTCCTCGGCCTGTTCGTGCCCTCGGGCATCCCGATCCTTATCCTGCCCTTCATCGTGCTGATCGAGATCATCTCCTTCCTGTCACGCCCGATCTCGCTGGCGGTCCGGCTCTTCGCCAACATGCTGGCCGGCCATATCACTTTGAAGGTGTTCGGCGGCTTCGTGGTGGCGCTCCTGGGGGCGGGTGGCTTCGCCGCCCTGCTGTCGCCCTTGCCGCTGATCGGCATCATCGTGCTCACGGCGTTCGAACTGCTTGTGGCCTTTCTGCAAGCCTACGTGTTCGCCATCCTCACTTGCGTTTACCTCAACGACGCAATTCATCCGGGTCACTGATAAAGATCGCAACAACAAACGCGACCCGAACCCACCCCCGACGGAGTTAAAATGGATCCCACAAGCGCCCACGAACTTGCCGCCAGCTACGCGGAAGCCGCCAAATACATCGGAGCGGGCCTCACCGCCATCGGCATGGGCGGCGCCGCGATCGGCGTCGGCATGATCTTCGGCAACTTCCTCAACGGCGCCCTGCGCAACCCGTCGGCGGCCGACGGCCAGTTCGGCCGCGCCTTTATCGGCGCCGCCCTGGCCGAAGGTCTCGGCATCTTTGCCTTCCTGGTGGCGATTCTGCTTCTGTTCGTGAAGTAAGCTTCGATCCCTATCGGGCCGACGTTCCCCGGAACGCCGGCCCACTTCAACGCCGATCCAACAAGGACCCTTTCCCATGGCCGCCCCTGAAAGCCAGCCCGTCGGCGAAGTGGGCCTGCCCGATGGCGGGCACCAGTCCAACGTCTTCCCGCCGTTCGACGCCCACAACTTCGTGCCGCAGATCGTCTGGCTGGTGATCATCTTCGGGGCGCTCTACCTCCTGATGTCGCGCCTCGCCCTGCCCCGCGTCGAGAACATCCTCGAAGCCCGCCGCACCCGGATCAACAAGGACCTCGACGAGGCGCGCGCCATGCAGGACCAGGCCCAGGCCGCCGGTTCCGCCTATGAGAAGACCCTCGCCGACGCCAAGGGACGCGCCCAAGCGCTGGGCCAGCAGGCGCATGACCAGCTCCACGCCGAGAGCGAGGCCAAGCGCCACGCCCTTGAAGCCGACCTTGCCCAGAAGCTGGCGGCGTCGGAAACACAGATCGCCGCCACCAAGGCGCAAGCCATGAGCAACGTTGGCACCATCGCCCGCGACGCGGCCCGCACCGTCGTGGAACATTTAACGGGCCGGCCGGCGAGCGGTGAGGCGATCGCCGCCGCGTCGAGTGCCATCGAGAGGAACTGAGGCGAACCCATGCATCTCGACGCAGAATTCTATGTGGCGGTCGGCTTCCTGATCTTCGTGCTGGGCCTCGGCTACCTCGGCGTCCACCGCCGGCTCACCACGGCCCTCGACGACAGGGCCAACCGGGTGTCGGCGGAACTCGGCGAAGCGAAGCGGCTTCGCGACGAAGCCGACGCGGTATTGCGGAGCTACAAGGCCAAGGCCGCGGCAGCGGAAACCGAAGCGGCGGGCATCGTGGCGCAGGCGCGCAGCGAGGCCGCGATGATGGCCCAGGAAGCCGAAGCCCGGCTGAACGACTTCGTTGCCCGACGCACCCGGCAAGCTGAAACCAAGATCAAGCTCGCCGAAACCCAGGCGACTGCCGACGTCCGTGCCGCAGCGGCCGACGCTGCGGTTTCGATCGCCGGACGCGTGTTCAAGGCCGACCCGCAAGGCACGGGCGCGTCGGCCTTGCTCGACAGCGAGATCGGCCGACTTTCTTCGAAGCTCAATTGACGGGATTGGATCTTATCCGCCCCGCTATGAACCAGAAGCCGATTGTTGAAGACCGGTCCTCATAGACTGGGTTCAAACCAATACGCTGGCGGCAGCCGGGGGCCTAGTGAATCGCCACCAAGCCGTGAGCAAGCCAGACCGCCTCGATCAAAGCCAGCAATGAGACGATCGTCATCACAAGCATGAACCGCGACGAACCCTCGTCATGTTTGGCCGAACGAGCCACGGCAATCGCGCGAGGTCGACGGTCTTGATGAAACTGACGCTGATCCATTCGGCTACCCCAGCAAAGCATTTGGCGTGGTTAAGAGTTCTTTAGCATATGGTTCCAGAGCGCGTCTTAGCGAGTGACATTCTGCCGCCGCGCTTCCGACAAGCGCGGCCCACGCCAACCTGATCCGATTCGGCGGCAAAGACCACCGCCAACCGATATCGCGGCGAGCAAACCCTTAAGATCGCCGCCCGCGCCTGGCCCTTGCGGCGGCGCCCGGCGCGGCGGCTGCGCCCTTGGCGTCGAAACCGACCACGATGGTGTAGTCGTCATCCGCATGCTGCTGGGTGAACGGCACGCTGATCGGATCGGACACCACGGTAAAATCGGCGACGCTTTGGCCGGACGCGATCGAAACCGGCACGGAGTAGATCTTGCTCGATGTGGCCTGCTGATCCTTCTCGCGCCGGATGGCGATCCGCACCGGCGCCGTGAAGGCGCCCGGCGCGCCTTGCGGACCGAGCAGCAGGCGGCCTTCCACCCCCACTTTCAGGACAAGCTGGTTACCCGAGCGGGAGCATTCACGAACCACGTCTCCGAGTGAAAACTGGTGCTTGAGGCTGCCGTTGGACTCGTCGGTGCCCGAAAAGGTCCGCAGGGAGGCCGTGCCGTCCAGCACTTCAACCTTGGGGCAATCGATCCTTTCGCTTACGACGGCCGACTTGGCGGGTTCGGGTGTCGTGGTGTTGAACGCCATCAGGTTGGCCAGCATGGAACCGCTGTCGCCTGATGTCCCCTCAGGCCCGCCCGCTCCCGCGCAGCCACCGAGGGCGATCAATCCCAGCAGGCATCCCGTTCCCAAGCTCGAGCGCACCCAACCCGCCATCCCGGCCCCCTGCCCTAACCAACCCGCGATTGGAGATTTTCCTACAGCACCTTCGCCGGAGCGGCTACTGCCATCCGCCTGGCCCACCCCGCAGGGCTGCTTCGCCCGGCCGGGAGCGGGCTGGCCACCCGTCCCGTCTTGTCCTATATCGCGCAGCCATGACCAATCCGCCAACGCCGCGCGCCATGGGCGCCCTGCCCTATGCCCGGATGAACGGCATCGGCAACGCCATCCTGGTCGTCGACGGGCGCGGCCATCCGGCACTCGACGGCGAGGCGGCGCGTGAGATCGCGTGGCGGCCCGGCTTTTCCTTCGATCAACTGATGGTGGTCGAAGTCGCGAAGGATCCGGGCAGCGAAGCTTTCGTGACGATCTTCAACGCGGACGGCTCCCGGGCGGGGGCTTGCGGCAACGGCATGCGCTGCGTCGCCTGGTACCTGACCGAGGCCTCGGGCGAAAGCGCGACGGTGGTTGAAACCGCCGGCGGCCTGCTCGCCTGCCGACGCGACGACGAATGGAGATTCACGGTCGACATGGGCGCCCCCCACTTCGATTGGCGGCGGATCCCCCTCGGCGAGCCTGTTTCCGACACGCGGGCGGTCGTCCTCGATGCCGTCCCGACGGAGATCGCGGCGCTTGGGCCGGCCAGCGTCGTCGGCATGGGCAACCCCCACGCCGTGTTCTGGCTGGGTGCTGGCAAGGCGACGCCGGACGTGGCGGCGCTCGGCCCGGTGGTCGAGTGTCATCCGCTGTTCCCCGACCGGGTCAACGTGTCGTTCGCGCGGGTCGAGGGGCCCGACCGTATCCGCCTCGATGTTTGGGAACGCGGCGCGGGGCAGACCCTCGCCTGCGGATCGGCCGCTTGCGCAACGCTTGTCGCGGCCGTGCGCGGGGAGCGCGTGAGCCGTCGCGCCGCCGTGACCCAGGCGGGCGGAACATTGGTGATCGAGTGGCGCGAGGCCGACGGCCATGTCCTGATGAGCGGCCCGGTCGAGCTCGAACGGCGCGGCTGGTTGGAGCGGCCCATGGCACCCGCCGGACACCGGGCGTGAGTGGGGAAGCGGCCGGGGCCGTCGAGGTCGTCACCTTCGGCTGCCGCCTGAACTTGGTGGAATCCGACGCCATGCGGGGCTTGGCTGTTGCCGCCGGCCAAGCCGACCTGACGATCGTCAACACCTGCGCGGTGACGGCCGAGGCGAGCCGACAAGCGCGGCAAGCAATCCGCCGGCTGAAGCGCGAGCGGCCCGGCCGCGCCATCGCGGTCACCGGATGCGCGTCGGAAATCGAGGCCGCTGCTTATTCCCGCATGCCCGAGGTCGACCGCATCGTCCCCAACGGCCTCAAGACCATGGCCGACACTTGGCGGCGTCTCGGTCACCAGGACCGGACGCCGGCCGCGCCTGCCGCGAGCCCGGAAACCGGGCACACGCGCGGCTTCCTCGAAATCCAGAACGGGTGCGACCACCGCTGCACCTTCTGCGTCATCCCGTTCGGACGGGGCGTGTCCCGGTCCGTTCCGGTCGCCGCTCTGGTCGCCAAGGCGCGTGTCCTCGTGGAGGCGGGAATGCGCGAGATCGTGCTGACCGGCGTCGACCTCACCTCTTACGGCGGCGACCTGGGGGGCCGGCCGACGCTCGGCAACCTCGTCCAGACCCTGCTCGGCGCGCTGCCCGCTCTCCCGCGCCTGCGCCTGTCCTCCATCGACTGCATCGAGGCCGACCTGGCGCTGCTGGCGGCCTTGCGGGACGAGGAGCGGCTGATGCCGCACCTCCACCTGTCGCTGCAGTCCGGGTCGGACCTCATCCTGAAACGGATGAAGCGCCGCCATACCCGCGCCGACGCCGTGACCTTCTGCCGGGAAGCGCGCCGGCTGCGGCCCGATATCGTCTTCGGGGCCGATTTCATCACGGGTTTTCCGACCGAGACCGACGATCATTTCGCCGACACGCTCAAGATGGTGGAGGATTGCGGCCTGACCCACCTGCACGTGTTCCCTTACTCGCCCCGTCCCAACACGCCCGCCGCCCGAATGCCGCAAGTTCCCCGGGACATCGCCAAAACCCGCGCCGCCCAGTTGCGCGACCTCGGGGATGCGGCCGCCGCGCACCATCGGCAGCGCCAGCTCGGCCGCCGCCTGACACTGCTGATGGAGCGGGGCGGCAAAGGCCGGGCGGCGGATTTCACGATCCTCCGGATCGACGCGCCCGTCCAGGCGGGCGACGTCCTCGACGTGGTGGTCACCGCCATCGAGGACGGCGCGCTCATCGGCTCCCCCGTGATCGATCCGCTGCCAAACCCTTAATTTCATCGGAACGATTCTTCGTCATAGACGGGTGACCGGCCCCATCCTGGTCGCCTTCGCTGGTTCTTCAGGATTGTTGCGGAAAGGTTATTCATGGCGGACGCATGTACGGCAGGTCTTGACACGGGCTTCGTCAGCCTCGGCTACGCCAAGGTGGCGTTCCTGGGCATCGTCCAGGGCCTGACCGAGTTGATGCCGATCTCCTCGACGGCCCACATGCGCATCGTGCCGTCCCTGCTCGGCTGGCAGGATCCGGGGTCGGCCTTTTCGGCCGCCATGCAGCTGGCGGCGCTGGCCGCCGTGGTGACCTATTTCTGGACCGACGTCAGGGCCGTGGTCGGCGGGTCGATCACCGCTGTCGCCCGGCGCGACTTCTCCGCCTGGGACTTCCGCTTCGCGGTGTGGATCGTGCTGGCCACCATCCCGATCGTGATCGGCGGCCTGCTCCTGTCGTCGCGCCTCAACGCCTGCGGCTCCGCCCTGCGCGGGCTTCAGGTCATCGGCTGGTCATCCATCGTGATGGGCGTTCTGCTGGCGATCGCCGAACTGACCTGCCGGCACCGGCGCCTGCTGGCCAACATCACCCTGCTCGACGCCCTCGTGGTCGGCATCGCGCAGGTGGGGGCGCTCATTCCGGGCGTGTCGCGCTCGGGCTCGACGCTGACCGCCGCCCTGTTCCTCGATCTCAAGCGCGAGGAAGCGGCGCGCTTTTCCTTCCTGCTCGGCCTGCCAGCCATCGCGCTCGCCGGCTTGAAGGAACTCTACGAGCTCCACAAGGCGCACCTCGACGGGCATGGCTGGTCGGTGCTGGCTGTCGGCCTCGTGGTGGGGTCGGTTTCGGCGTTCCTGGCCATCTTCCTGCTGATGCGCATCCTGGAGCGCTTTTCCACCTGGCCGTTCGTGATCTATCGCATTGGCATCGGCGTTGTTCTGCTGGTGGCGTCGGCGTCCGGCTGGCTGGCCTGAGCGAAGCCAAGGGGAGCGAACACCCATGCCGGTTGTCACGACATGGACCGGCAGCGTCGATGTGGCCATCGTGGGCGCCGGCGCGGCCGGGATCGGAGCCGCCCGCCGCTTGGCGGCCTTGCGCCCGGAGCTGTCGGTGCTGATGCTGGAAGCCGGCAACCGTCTCGGCGGACGGGCCTGCACCGCGGCGCCGTTTCGCCTCGACGGCGAGCCCGTCGACCTCGGCTGCGGCTGGCTGCACGGGGCACGAACCAACGCCTGGACGGCCATCGCCGGCGAGCTCGGCTTCACGGTCGATCGCAAGCCCGCCCCGTGGGACGACAACGGCCGGGACCTCGGCCTCGACGAAGGCGACCAGGCCGATTGCGAGGCCGCCAGGGAAGCCTATTTCGGGCGCGTCGAGGCCAGGGGCGAGCACGAACCGGACGGCGCGATGGCCGACCTGCTGGAGCCGAACAACCGCTGGAACGGCCTCCTCGACGCGGTGGGCACCTATATCAACGGCGTCGAACTCAGCGGCGCGTCGGTGATCGATTTCAACCGCTACGAGCCGGGGCCTGGGCCGGACTGGCGGGTGCGGCACGGCTACGGGCGCCTCGTGTCCACCTTCGGCGTACCCGTCCCGGTTGCGTTCGGCGCGACCGTGACGCGCATCGACCATCACCGGGGGGCGGCCGTGACACTCGAAACGGCCCGGGGCGACGTGCGGTCCCGCGTCGCCGTGGTGACGGTGTCGACCGCCGTGCTGGCGGCGGAGCGGCTGCGCTTCGATCCGCCCCTGCCCGACAAGATCGAGGCGGCAACCCACCTGCCGCTCGGGCTCGCCAACAAGCTGTTCCTCCATGTCTCCAACCCGGACGACCTGCCGTTCGACGCCCACTTCCTGGGCTCGCCCCATCGCACCGGCACGGGGGCCTACCAGGTCCGGCCGTTCGGAACGGCGGCCATCGAGTGCTACTTCGGGGGCGCCTTCGCCCGCGACCTTGAGGAAGCCGGCGCGGAAGCGGCGCTCGATTTCGCCCGAAGCGAACTGGCGGGCCAGTTCGGCCACGCCATCCGGGACCGGCTGACGCTCGCGGCCGCTTCGGCCTGGGCGGGCGACCCCCTTTTCGGCGGCTCCTACTCCTACGCCCGGCCCGGAGCATCGGATCGTCGCGGGATCTTGGGCGCACCGGTCGACCAGCGGCTGTTCTTCGCCGGCGAGGCTTGTTCATTCGCCCGCTACTCGACCGCTCACGGCGCCTACGAAACCGGGGTCGCGGCCGCCGAGGCGATCGCCGCGCAGATCACCGGATCATGAAGCCGCCGTCCACCGGCATGCAGACGCCGTTCACCATGGCGGCATCGTCGGACAGGAGATAGGCGATCACGGAAGCGACCTCGGCGGGCTGAACGAAACGGCCGAGCGGGATGCGGGCCAGCATCGGGCCGGATTTTTCAGGATCGCTCCAGGCCTTTTCGGCCATCGGCGTGAGGGTCACCACCGGGTTGACGGCGTTGACCCGGATGCCCTTGGCGCCGAGTTCGTTCGCCATCACGCGCGTCAAGGCGTCGAGCGCCCCCTTGGAGGCGCAATAGGCGGCATGGTCGGCAAAGCCGATGAACGAGGAAATGCTCGACACGTTGACGATGGCGCCCGCCTGCCCGCGCCCGATCAGGTTTCGGGCATATTCCTGCGCGACGATCAGCGGCGCCCGGCAGTTGACCGCCATGATGGTGTCGAAGGTCTCGTCGGCGACGTCGAGGACGGAACCAAGTTCCGTGGTTCCCGCGCAATTGACCAGGAGATCGACCGGCAAGGCCTCCAGCGCGGCTTTCCGGGTGGCCTTGCCGTCGGCGAGGTCGACCGCGATCGTGGCGCATTCGATCTCGGCTTTCAGCCCGTCGAGGTCGGCCTGCGAGCGGCTGAGCGCCACGACCCGCGCGCCGCGACCCGCCAGCAGAACGGCGGTGGCCCAACCGATGCCCTTGCCGGCTCCGGTGACGAGGATGGTCTTTCCGCTGAGGCTCAACCGATATTCTCCTTGTTGACGTTGATGACGCAAGGCGCCCGAGCCTCATTCTTTGCCGACCGGGCGCAAGGTCAAGCTTTTCGGGTCGCGTCCCACGTCAAAGTTCAGCTCCGATCAGCAAGCCGTCCGCCTTTCCCACGACGGCCGTTCTCGGCGGCAGGCGGGCGTCGGCAGTCTACGACTCCGCCTGCTTGAGTATGTGTTGGTTTCGGAGGTCCTGGACGAGGTGGTCGATCAGCATGCGCGTTCGCCGCGGCGAGGCTCGACCCTCCAGGTGAACAACATGGACGGGCACCGGCTCAGGCTCGAAGGGCTGCAAGATGGCCTTGAGCTTGCCGGCCACGATCGCCTCGGCCGCCTGGTACGACAGGAGCCTGACGACGCCGCAACCGGCGGCCGCCGCCTCGATCGCCATCTCGACGCTGTTCGCGACGAGGCGCGTCGGGGGCTGAGCGACAAGGGTGCGGTCGCCGGTCCGGAAGCTCCACGGGAAACGCGAGCCCAACACGTCGATCGCTTCCAAACCGTCCAGGTCGCGGGGTGTCGACGGTTCCCCGTGCTCGTCGAGGTAGGTTGGCGCGGCGCACAGCATGTGGCGCACCGCGCCGACGCGGATCGCGACCGTGGATGAGTTCGGAAGGTGTGCGATCCGAACCGCCACGTCGACCCTTTCCTCGATCAGGTCGACCATGCGGTCGAGGAAGAGCGTCGTGAACACGATACCCGGGTGCCGCAGCGCGAAACGGGCGATGGCCGGCCCGACATGAAGGCGGCCGAACATCGCTGGCGCCGTCACGGCGATCGGACCGCGCAGGTCGCCGACGGACCCCGTCACCGAGGCCTCGGCTTCCGCGATCTCCGCCAGGATGCGGCGCGCGTCCGCCAGGTAGCGGTGGCCCGCCTCCGTCAGCCTGACCTGCCGCGTCGTGCGCTGCAGGAGCTTGCAGCCGAGCCGGCTTTCGAGAGCGGCGATGTCGCGCGTCACGACTGGAGGGGAAAGCCTCAGGGATCGCGCGGCCGGAGCGAAGCCCTTCTCGTCCGCCACGGCCACGAACGACCGCATCACCTTCAGAACGTCCACCGGCTGTTTCCATTCTCACAATGGTCTCTTGTGAACCGCGCGTATTCTTTCGAAGGACGACGCGATTTAATATCCCCCCATGAGCTTAACCGAGACCAAGCCGATGACTTCTGCCACTTCGCGCCTCCACTGGCATCCCCTGTCCGGACACTCGCACCGCGCGCAGCTCATGCTGTCGCTGCTCGGCCGTGAGGTGGAACTCGTCGAGGTCGACCTGAGGAACGGCGACCAGAAGGCGCCCGGCTTCCTCCGGCTCAGCCCGTTCGGGCAGGTTCCCGTTCTGGAAGACGAGGGTGAGGTCATCGTCGACAGCAACGCCATCCTGGTTTACCTCGCCGGCCGCTACGACGCCTCCGCCCGGTGGTACCCGCGCGACCCCGTCGGGGCCGCCAGGGTGCAGCGGTGGCTATCGATCGCGGCTGGCAAGCTTGCCGCGGGTCCGATGACGGCACGCCTCGCGGCCGTGTTCGGCCTGCCCCTCGACATCTCGAAAGCTCAGGCCGACGCGGCTTCCCTTTTCTCGGTCATGGACGCCGAACTCGCCAGAACGCCCTTCTTCGCCGGTGAGCACCCGACGATCGCCGATATCGCGCTTTACACCTACACGGCCCATGCCCCGGAGGGAGGGGTCGCGCTCGAGCCCTACGCGGCCATCCGAGCCTGGATCGGACGGATCGAGGCTCTGCCGGGCTTCGTGCCCATGAAGTCAAACGCCGGCACCGCACGGTGAAAGCCGCCGTGTTCGATGACGCGAGCGGTTGGGGACGGGACAGCTCGCCCTATCACCCGGGCGAGATGGCCGTCCAGGAACGCGCCGGCGCCCGCCTGATCGCCGAGCGGGTCGGACGGCGGGTCATCCGCGATCACATGACCGAGCAGCATCGCGCTTTCTTCGCGGCGCTGCCTTACGTGTTCATGGGCAGCCTCGACCGGCAGGGGCGCCCCTGGGCCACGATCCTGTCCGGTGCCCCTGGCTTCCTGCGCTCGCCCGACCCGCGGCAGCTTCTCGTGTCGGCGCTGCCGTTTCCGGGCGAGCCTGCACGCGACGACCTCCGCGTCGGAGCCCCCGTCGCCTTCCTGGGAATCGAATTGCACACGAGGCGCCGCAATCGGCTGACCGGCAAAATCACGGCCCTTGACGATGCGGGTTTCACCTTCGGGGTCGACCAGAGCTTCGGCAATTGTCCGCAATACATCCAGGCCCGCGCGCCCGAAGCGTTCTCTCCCCCCGCTCGACCCTCCGTGAGGATGCTCGGACCTTGCCTCGACGACCGCTCCGCCCGGATCGTCGCTCGTTCCGACACGCTCTTCATCGCCAGCGCGTCACCGGGGGCGGGAGCGGACGACCCGGTCGAGGGTGCGGACGTCAATCACCGGGGCGGCCGCCCCGGCTTCGTGCGCGTCGAGACGGTCGATGGTCGGAGCGTGCTGACCTTTCCGGACTTCGTCGGGAACTCGGCCTTCAACACCCTCGGCAACATCGCCCTCAACCCGCGCGCCGGGCTGCTCTTCATCGATTTCCAAACGGGCGATCTGGTGACTCTGACCGGGCAGGCGGACGTGGTCTGGGACGGGCCCGAACTGGAGGGCTTCGTTCGCGCCGAGCGGCTCGTGCGCGTTCGGGTCGAGGAGGCCCACCACCTCGTCGCGGCCCTTCCGTGGCGATGGACGGCTCCGGAACGGGCGCCCCAGATCCAGGCCACGGGTGACTGGCAGGCCGTCGCGACGATTCAAGCCGGGTCCTGAGGGTCCGGCGGGCGTCCCATCCCTTTCCCGCGTCCACGTTTCAACTTGTAGAAGGAGTGTCAACATGAAGATCGCGATCATCGGAGCGAGCGGTTTCATCGGAAGCCGGATCCTGTCCGAAGCCTTGAGCCGTGGGCACCATGTAACGGCGATCGTCACCAACACGGACAAGCTGCCTTCGGCTCCGAAGCTCGAGCCCGTCAAGGGAAACGCCACCGACGCGCCGACGCTCGCCCCCCTGCTGGCCGGACATGACCTGGTGATCAGCGCGTTCAATCCGGGAAAGGACGAGAGCGGTCGGGGACCGCGGTCGATCATCGACGCGACCAAGCGCTCCGGGGTCACGCGCCTGCTTGTTGTCGGCGGCGCAGGCACGCTCGAAATCGCGCCCGGTCGACGTCTGGTCGACGAGCCCGACTTTCCTGCCCAGTGGAAGGACGGTGCGCTGAAGACGGCGGCTTTCCTGGACCTTCTGCGCCGTGAGGCGGACCTCGACTGGGCCTTTCTCAGCCCCGCCGCCATGATCGCACCCGGCGAGCGCACCGGCACCTTCCGCGTCGGCGGCGATACCCTGCTGACCGGCCCCGACGGCCAGAGCCGCATCTCGGTCGAGGACTACGCCGTGGCCATGCTCGACGAAGCGGAACGGCCCCACCACTCCCGTCGGCGCTTCTCGGTCGCCTATTGAGTTGTGGAAAGTGCTCGGGCGGACGCGGCTCGCAGGCGCGCCCTCCGCCGTCGTCGCGGACGGCCCCGGTAGGCAGGCCGCGGCACGCCCTCCAAAGCGAGCGAGCGGGCGACCTCCCCGCTCCCCGATGTTGGATGAGTCACGCTGCGACAAGCCGATCAGCATGAAAACAAGAGCGGCCATCACGGGGCCTCAAAGGCGGCTGCGACCACCGACGGGAATCTCTGCCGGTGTCTGACTTTAAGCTTTGGCGAAGCTGTCCCGAACCGGGACGGGCGCGACGCCGATTGTCTGCTTCGTGGTCGCCGACCGTGTTCAGATTGCCAATTTTCGCGGACCTCCCAACCAGGTTTCGAGCCGACATGCTACGCCTGTTCGGGCCTTTCCTCGTCCCACACGATCCGGCAGGCCAGCCCGTTCGCGTCCGCCGGGATCGTGACAGCGGTTGAGCCGTCACGGTCCGTCCAGGCGAGGTCGCGTGTCCCCGCCCGCGCCAGGAGCACGGCACCGCCTGGAACGCCCGGCAAGGTGATCGTCGCGGGCGCGGCGAGGTCGGCGGGCAGCGTGAAAACCACCATACCCCGGCCGAAGCGCAGGTCCGACAGCCGCCCCCGGACGTCGGTGATCAGCACCGCTTCCTCGCCCCGCGTCAGGGTCGCGATCCCACCCTCGATCGTCAGCGTCACCGGGCCGAGCGGGCTTTCCAGGGGACCGAGGCGGGTGGGCTCGCCCGTGGTGGTGATGTGCCACCCGTCCCAGGGCGACGCGTCCATGATCTCGCCCACCGCCACCGTCGGCAGCAGCGCCCCCCAACCGTAGAAACCTTCCGTGTCGGGCTGGTCGAGCGGCTCGCCCGACACCGCGTTGTAGTTTTCCGGGCAAAGCCGGAAAGCCCATGCCCGCTCGAACAGGGCGAAGCTCCGCTCCGCGAGCGTGGAAGCCACCCCGTGC
>CALMOK010000184.1 GCA_937871825.1 uncultured Alphaproteobacteria bacterium | reverse complement strand
GCCATCAAGGACGGCGCGCTCTACGTCCTTGAGGTCAACCCGCGGGCGTCCCGCACCGTGCCGTTCGTCGCCAAGGTGATCGGCCTGCCGCTCGCCAAGATCGCGTCGCGGATCATGGCCGGCGAGAAGCTCGGCGACTTCGACCTTCGCTCGCGCGCCCGGCAGGCCCATGTCGGCGTCAAGGAAGCGGTGTTCCCCTTCGCCCGTTTCCCCAACGTCGATACCGTCCTGGGCCCCGAAATGCGCTCCACCGGGGAGGTCATGGGGCTTGCCCATTCGTTCGAGGTGGCCTTCGCCAAGAGCCAGCTCGGGGGCGGCATCAAGGTGCCGGTCGCCGGAACGGTGTTCGTGTCGGTCAAGGACTCCGACAAGGAGCGTATCCTGCCCACCATGCGGCTCCTGTCCGAACTGGGCTTCAAGATCCAGGGAACCGGGGGAACGCTGCGGGCGCTGCAGGCGGCCGGCCTGCCGGCGCACAAGATCAACAAGGTGTCCGAAGGCCGCCCCCACATCGTCGACCTCATGAAGAACGGCGAAATCCACCTCGTGTTCAACACCACGGAAGGCGCCCAGGCCCTGGCCGATTCACGCTCGATCCGTCAGGCCGCGCTGCTCCACAAGGTTCCCTACTACACCACGCTGGCGGGCGCGGTCGCGGCCGCGCAAGGCATCCGCGCCTACCGGGGCGGCGATCTCGGCGTCCGGGCGTTGCAGGATTATTTCACGTGGTGACGATGCGGCCCGCTTGGACTAGCCTGGGCGATCCGTCGCAACGAAAAGGCGAGGCAAGACGGCATGGGCGAGGCCCGACGCCGCCGGAATGAACGAAGTGGAGGGGCGGGCGTTTTAACCCGCCTCCTGGTTGCCGAAAGAGACGAAGCAAATGGATAAAGTGCCAATGACCGCATTGGGCCATTCCACGTTGGAATCGGAACTGAAAATGCGGCAGCAGGAGGAAAGACCCCGGATCATCCAGGCCATCGCGGAAGCCCGCCTGCATGGCGACCTGTCGGAAAACGCCGAATACCATGCCGCCAAGGAAGCCCAATCCCACAACGAGGGCCGCATCGCCGAGCTGGAGGACCGTTTATCACGCGCCGAGGTGATCGACGTGTCGAAACTGTCCGGCTCCACGATCATGTTCGGCGCGACCGTCACCCTGGTCGACGAGGACACCGGGACCGAGAAGGCCTACCAGATCGTCGGGGAGAACGAGGCGGACGTGAAGAGCGGCAAGGTTTCGATCACCTCGCCAACGGCCCGCGCCCTGATCGGCAAGAAGCAGGGCGACAGCGTCGAGGTGAACACGCCGGGCGGCGGCAAGAGCTACGAGATCCTGAAGGTGTCCTTCCGGTAAGCCGCCCGGATCAAACGATAGAGACTCCGCGTTTCAAAGGGCGGTGGCGCTCAAGAATATTGAGGTGGAAAGCGGGACCGTCCGGGCCTCGGCGGTTTTCGCGCCGCTGCTCGATCCGTTGTCGCCCGCAGGTGGACATGTCATGAATCAACGTGAGTTCGGGCGGCGCGCCGCCCTTGGCCTGTTACTCGCACCATTTGGCGCGCGGCTCGCGCCGGCCTGGGCGGAAGTCGCCGAGCCGGGCGCAGGAGCGGCCATCCGGTTCCGCCGCGTCGTGGCCGACGCCTCGCCCTTGCTGCAATATGGTGGCGCTGGGTCGGCTCGTATCCTGGAAGGCCCGTTGACGGCCCAGCTGCGCCATGTCTTCGCCGACCGACTTGCGCCGGGCGATCCGCACGCGCCCGACCTCATCGCCCGCATCACGCATTTTTACATGACGTCCTATGCCGGCGGGGAGTCGATCGACGCGATCGGTCCCGAAGACAACATCGAGGGGGACGGCATCGTGATGAGCGGCGGGCGTCAGTCGTCAAGCACCCATATCCTGACGAGCTTGCGACCATCCTTCAGCGGCGCCTTCTACACGCAAGGCATCGACGGGCGCCGGGTCGACTCGATCGCCTACCAGTTCGCCTATTGGCTGCGGCGCGAGATGAATATCTAATCGCGCGGGTCGATCTCACGCCCGTTGACGGCCCCGCCCCCACCGACCTGCCGGCCGAAACCTCCTGCCGCATCCTGACGGACGGCAAGGCTGGCGACCTCGTGCAATGCCTGGGCGTGGCCGGGGCGCTCGGCTTGCGGCCCGACGCGCGCGTCCTGCGGCCGCGTCCGCCCTGGTCCTGGCTGGCGCCGCGCGGGCCGGTCGATCCGCGCGAGGGCGCGGGCCGCCCCGAGGGACCGCTCGCCGCACCTTACCCCGACATCGCGATCGCGTCGGGGCGCCGGGCCGTCCCCTATCTTCGCGCCCTCAAGCGCGCGTCGGGGGAGCGAACCTTCACGGTGTTCCTGAAGGACCCGCGCATCGGCTCCCGCGCCGCCGACATCGTCTGGGTTCCGCAGCATGACCGCCTGCGCGGTCCCAACGTCGTCGTGACCCTCACGTCGCCGCACCGCGTGACGGCGCGGGCTTTGGCGTCGGCACGCGAGACCCCTGATGTCCGGCTGTCGACCTTGCCGTTCCCACGGGTGGCGATGATCGTCGGCGGGCCAAGTGCCCACGCCCCGATGACGGAGGCCGACGTTGCGCGCCTCGCCGGCGTGGCCCGGAGCCTGGTGGCGGAGGGGCATGGCCTCATGGTGACGACCTCGCGACGCACCCCGCCCACCCTCAAGACGGTTTTACGCGCGGTCGTGGACGGCGCGGCGGACCGCTGCTTCTTGTGGGAGGGGGAGGGCGAGAACCCCTATGTCGGCATGCTGGCCCTGGCGCAGGCCATCGTGGTGACAGGGGACAGCGTCAACATGATGGGCGAGGCTGCCGCCACGGGGGCGCCCATCCATATCGTGGAAGCCGGCGATCCACACGGCAAGGTGGCCCGGTTCGTCGACGCCCTGGTGGGCCGCGGCGCGGCCTGTCGCTGGGCGGGCCGCCTGCAATCCTTCAGCTACGAGCCGATCGACGCCACCCCGGTGATCGCCGGGGAGATCGCGCGTCGCTACCGAGCCCACCGGCTCGGCCAAACGTGAGGTGAGCGGCTGCTCGGCGGCGAGCCCGTGCGGAAGCCCGGCGCTCGCGCGTCGAGGTCCGGCGCTTGCGCGCCCAGCTGGTCGTTCCTATTAAAGGACCAGCTTCAGCTCGAACGGGCGATCGTGGGCGATCGCCCGCGCGGTCCGGGATCCCATTCGATGGCGACCTTTAGAACCAAGACCCTCATCATCGGCGCGGGGCCGGCCGGCTATACGGCCGCTGTTTATGCCGCCCGCGCCAACCTGGAGCCGGTCGTCATCCAGGGTCTGCAACCTGGCGGGCAGTTGACGATCACGAGCGACGTCGAGAACTGGCCGGGCGAAACCTCGATCCTCGGCCCCGACCTCATGGACAAGATGCTGGCTCAGGCGGCGCATGCGGGAGCCAAGCTCGTCTATGACCTGATCTCCGACGTGGATTTTTCCAAGCGGCCCTTCACCTGCCGGTCCGACGGCGGCGACACCTATGTCGCCGACACCGTCATCGTGGCCACGGGCGCACAGGCCAAATGGCTGGGCCTGCCGTCCGAACAGGCCTTCCTGGGCCAGGGTGTGAGCGGCTGCGCGGTTTGCGACGCGGCCTTCTTCAAGAACAAGGACGTGATGGTGGTGGGTGGCGGCAACACGGCCGTGGAGGACGCCCTTTACCTGACGCGGCACGCCCGCACGGTCACCGTGGCGCACAGGCGCGATCGCTTCAGGGCCGAGAAGGTCATGCAGGACCGGCTCTTCGCCAATCCCAAGGTCGAGGTGCTCTGGCATACCGTCGTCGACGAGATCGTCGGCGGGGGAACACCTCCGCGCGTAACCGGGGTCAAGCTGCGCGACGTGCAAACCGGCGAAACCAGGCACAAAACTTTGGACGGCGTGTTCGTGGCCATCGGCCATGCGCCCGCGACGGCGGTGTTCCAGGGCCAGGTGCCGATGGACGCCGACGGCTATATCCTGACGAAGCCGGACTCGACCGCGACCGCGGTGCCGGGCCTGTTCGCCGCCGGCGACGTGAAGGACCGCGTCTACCGGCAAGCCGTGACGGCAGCCGGCATGGGCTGCATGGCGGCGCTGGAAGCCGAGAAGTTCCTGACCGAACATTCCTCAAATGCCGCCGAACGCCGCGAAGAGCGCGGGGAAGAACAGATGATTGGTGCCTGGGACTAGGATTCTGAGCCATTGGCCGGGTCGGCGCGGCCTGCCCGAGCCGATCATCGTCCTCCAATTGACGCCTGCCCGCATCTTTCCTCTGGTATCGTTCGGCCAAGCACGACAGGATCGGGTTCGCGCGAGGTTCGCCTTGAGGCCGGGCGATGGCCGCCAAGGGGCTGCCACGGCGATCGCGTTAAGGGAGAGAGCCTGTGGACTGGGACAGGTTGCGGGTATTCCAGGCGGCAGCCGAGGCGGGCTCCTTCACCCACGCGGGACAAAGCCTCAACCTTAGCCAATCGGCCGTGAGCCGTCAGATCAGCGCCCTCGAGCAGGATCTCGACGTGCCGCTGTTCCATCGCCACGCGCGCGGTCTGATCCTCACCGAACAAGGCGAGCTCCTGCTCCGCACTGTCCAGGACGTCATGCTCAAGCTCGACATCGTCAAGACGCGACTGACCGACAGTCGCGTGAAACCCAATGGCGAGTTGCGGATCACCACCACTTACGCGCTGGGGACCGATTGGCTCACCCCGAGGCTAAGCGAGTTCTTGGAAGTCTACCCCGACATCCGCGTTCAGATCATCCTGACCGACGACGAACTCGATCTCGGGATGCGGGAGGCCGACGTGGGCTTGAGGCTGCGCGAGCCGTCCCAGCCCGACCTCATCCGCCGTCGCCTGTTCACCGTGCGCTATCACGCCTACGCGTCCACCGAGTACCTGAAACGGCACGGACAGCCGAAGTCGATCGAGGATCTCGATAGGCACCGCCTCGTTGGCTACAGCGGCGGCGTCGCCAATTATCTGACGCCCATGCTGAATTCACTGCAGGTGGCGGGCCGGGAGGCCAAAACGGCACGCCCCTCGGCCCTCACGGTCAACAACATGGTGGGCCTCAAGTCGGCGGTTCTGAACGGTGCCGGCATCGGGGTGCTGCCCGACTATTCGGTGGCGCCGGACAGCGGCCTCGTGCAATTGCTCGAGCACGCCGACATGCCTGAACTCGATTGTTTCTTCGTTTATCCCGAGGAACTGAAGAGTGTGGCCCGCGTCCAGGTTTTCCGCGACTTCATGGTTTCCAACGCGCAACGGTTCCGGTCCTGAAGGCTCGACGCCGGCTGACTGCAGGCGCCGGGCGGCCTTAAGGACTGCATGCCGTGCGCGCCCTCAGGCGTCCAGGATCACCTGATCAGCCGCCGCGTCGAGCTCACCCATAAGCCTGTTCTTGTTTCTGAAATGTCGGCTCACGATCTCGGGGTGCAGGTCGGCGAGATGGGCAATCTTGGCGCGCGTGAGAGCGGTTGGGGGTGCCCTGCGGAGGAGGGAGCGGGCCGCATCGAGGATGCGTTCGCGCTCGCCCCTGTCGGGCATCACGTCGTCAACAGGTGATCCTGCCGATTGTTGGTTGAGACCGTGGCTGGGGCGCATGATCCACATCCTGCTTCAAACTTGCGGGTTGTCGGCGTGCCAACACCACAACCTTAGGTTGAGCGTGAAGCGTTAATGATCTTCCAGCGGCTAGGCAAGCGTTCGGCGATCTTGATCGTTCCATGGTTCGTTGGTGCCGACCTTGGTGGGTTGAGCGGTGAGCCGGCCCAACAGGTGAAAGCGCCTAGCGGCTCCCCAGCATGTCGGACACGACGTCTGCCGTCAGTGGCTGTTCGGTGACCCTCACGTGAGGGTGCGCTGCGCCCGAGGCCGTGCAGGAGGTGACGAGCAGTCGTGTTTCGGGCCAGTCGTCGGCCACGATCCCGATCAAGGTGTCGAGGTCGATCGTCGATAAGCCGTGGGCCTCGACGCAGATCAGCCCAAATGGATCGTCGGCTTCCCACAGGCGGTCGAGGATGTCGTCCACGTCGGATGAAACGATGCAGTCGAAGCCGTGGAACGCCACAATGGTGGCGGCTTGCTGCCTCGCCGGCGTGTCGTGGACGAGGATGAGGGCCTTGGGACGCATGGCGGTCACCGGTTGCTGTTGGCGTCGGGGTTGCGGTCGGGACCAGACCCATTGCGGCCTATGCCGCGCAAAATGAGCTCGAAAACCAGCGCGGCTCGCCCCTGCGCCCCATCGTTGCCGGCATGGTCCCCATTGGAGGGGAAGTCACCCTGGGGTGATTGGGCGACACTTCGGCAGATGCCCCAAAGGGCCGTGATGACCAAGGCGGGGTCGAACCGTCCCCATGTTCCGGCCGCCGTGCCGGCTTCCAGGAAGGCGACGAGCTGCTGACGGAGGAGGAGGAAGCTTTCCTCATGGGGTCCCGCCTTGGCGGTACCGTTCAGGCTGAAATCGAGGTGATGCTCGATGAGGTGATGGTCGACCGCGTTGGCCTCGATGAAAACCGCGATGACGTCCCGAAGCTTCGTTTCCGCGTCGTCCTTGGAGTCCAGGATCCGTTTCAACGCCGCGAGGTGCTTTTCGACGACCGGCCGTGTCGCGGCGTCGAGCAGGCTCGACTTGTCGGGGAAATAATAACTGACGAGGGCCGGCGTGACGCCTGCGACTTCGGCCACGGCCTTGCGCGAAACCTGGGCGGACACCTGGGATCGCAGGATGACCTGGGCGGCCTCGATCAGGCGCGCCCGGCCGACGTCGCCCTCCCCGCGAGCCGGCCGACCCTGAATGCGTTTCATCACCAACCGACCGACCGTCCTGAGCGGAAATGGGATCCAGACCGTGCCCGCCGTTGATCAAGCAAGATGAAAGCCGCTCCTTCCCACGTTTTCGCGCCGTGGGCTGGAACCCCGATACCCTGGGTCGAGGTGCAAAACCATGTTAAAAGGTCACGCAACTGATCCTGTTGTTCCCTGAAACGAACGGCCGGGCATGATGATTGGTCATCCGATCGCCTTGGTTTGATCGCGTCACCTTGGGCGACCGTGGTGTTGTGCCGGCCATTCACGGGCGGCGGGTTTCGGTGAGGGCTCGTCTGGACGCGCTTTGGCCACGAACAACTTGTCCGCCCAACCAGGGGGGCCGAGCAGGGAGCAAGGAAACTGGTACAAGCAATTCAGACCACGAGCCGCTTGCGGTTCCTCGGCTTCCTGTCGAGCCTTCTGCTGACGGTTGCCGTCGTGGCGGCTGGTTGGGATTACGCGGTGGAAACCAGGGCGGCCAGTAAGATCGCCCATGAAACGGCCGTGATCCTGCAGGTCGAGCGTCTTCTTTCGACCCTCAAGGATGCCGAAACGGGACAACGAGGCTTTCTCCTCACCGGCGAGGAGCCCTATCTCGAACCCTACACGGCCGCGCTGGCACGGGTGGAGGAGGACATCGCGGCCGTGCAGGCGCTGCTCGGTCCCTCGTCCGAACCCTTGCTGGCCGACGCCCGCGCCCGACTCGCCAGTGCGGCCAGCGGGATCGCGACTTTCAAGAAGGGCGGTTTCGACGCCGCCACGAGGGCGGTCCGCAACGGTACCGGCAAGCTGCTGATGGACCGGATCCGCGATCAGGTCGCCACAGTGCAGAAAAGTTCCGAGGCGACCATCAAAGGAGCGACCCATCGGCTCGAGGGGTGGACACTGCTGCTGCGCGGCGTGTCAATGCTGGCGACCCTGCTGGCCTTCGGCGGCATCCTGATGATCGCCATGAAGCGCCGACGCGAACAGCGGGCCAGCAATGCCCTTCTCGAAGGCGTTCTCGAAAATGCGCCGGTCGGCCTGGGATTCCTGGATTCCAGCTTGCGCGTCCGTCATGTCAATCGCGCCTTTGCCGAGATGAGCGGCCTGGCGGCCTCCTTCATCCCCGGCCGACCCTTCGGGGAGGTGATGCCGCACTTGCGCGATGCCCTCGAACCCCGGGTGCGGCAAGTCATCGAACAGGGACGACCCGTTTCGGCACTCGAGGTCAAGGCCAGCGGATCCACCGAACCCAGTCGTGACAGCCAGGGCAACGACTATCAGGTCAGTCTCTACCCTTTGGAAAGCATGGGCCCGACGAGGTCGGACAGCACCGCCAGCCATGGCGCCGCCGGGATCGTGATCACCGATATCACATCGCGCAAGCGGGCCGAACGGCGGATGCGCGAAAGCGAGGAGCGTTTCCGCACGGTGACGCGGTCCAGCGCCTCGATCATTTGGGTCGCCGACCCTACGGGAGCCTTCGGCTATCCCCAGCCCGAATGGGTGGCGTTCACGGGACAGGATCCCGAGGCGAGCCTCGGTTGGGGTTGGATCGATGCTGTCCACCCGGACGATCGCATGATCACGAAGGACAGCTGGGAAACCGCGTTGAGCAGCAAGGCCATCATGGCCATCGAGCACCGGCTTCGCCGGGCCGACGCGCTTTGGCGGCATATGGCTGTCAATGCCGCGCCGATCCTTGACGAGCAAGGCAACGTTCGCGAGTGGGTGGGCACCCATACCGACATCACCGACCGCAAGGAAGCGGAACTCGAACTCGCGGCCGCCAAAGAGGCCGCCGAGGCGGCCAACAGGTCCAAAAGCGTGTTCCTCGCCAACATGAGCCATGAGCTTCGAACGCCCTTGTCCGCCGTCATCGGCTACAGCGAAATGCTCGAAGAAGAGGTTGAGGAGCTTGGCGAGAAAAGGCTCCTTTCGGATCTCGGAAAGATCAAGACCAACGCGCGCCACCTCCTCAGCTTGATCAACGACGTCCTCGATTTGTCGAAGATCGAGGCCAATCGGATGGACGTGCATGCCGAGGACGTGGACGTCGCCGGCCTTGCAACCGAGGTGGCTTCCACCGTGGAAGCCTTGATCCGGCAAAAGAACAACACGCTGGAGTTGGAACTCGGGGCGAACCTTGGTTCCATGCACACCGACGTCGTCAAGTTGCGCCAATGCCTGTTCAACCTTTTGAGCAATGCCGCAAAGTTCACCGAGAACGGAAGGATCGTCCTGTCGGTGGAACGCACCGTCGAGCCCACCAGGGAATGGCTCGATTTCCGCGTCACCGACAATGGGATCGGCATGACGCCCGAACAGCTGCAGCGCTTGTTCCTCCGCTTCTCCCAGGCCGACGAAACCACCACGCGCCGCTTCGGGGGAACGGGCCTTGGCCTCGCCATCAGCCGTGCGTTCAGCCGCTTGATGGGTGGCGACATCTCAGTCGAAAGCAAGCAAGGGGAAATCACGAGCTTCACGCTGCGACTGCCCGTTCACATGCCCGACCATCTCACCGTCGACCTGTCGGACCACGTCAGTACCCACGACGAACTCGAAGGCAGCGTGACGCGCGAACTCGTCCTGGTGATCGACGATGACGCGTCGCAACGCGATTTGATGAGCCGCTTCCTGAAACGGCTCAACTTCAACGTCGAGGTCGCCGACAACGGGCGACGCGGGCTGGACCTCGCCCGCACCCTCAAGCCTCGCGCCATCCTGCTCGACGTGATGATGCCGCAGATGGACGGCTGGTCGGTGCTCAGCGCGCTGAAGGCCGATCCCGACCTTGCCGGGGTGCCCGTGGTGATGATCACCTTCGTGTCCGACAACGGCTTGGCGGCCTCGCTTGGTGCCGAGGAGCAGCTTGCCAAGCCCGTCGATTGGGAAACGTTGAAAACCGTCATGGATCGCTTTCACGATCACGACGGCGACGTGCTGGTGGTGGACGACGACCGCAGTGCCCGCGAACGCTTGAGAACCGTTCTGGAGCGGAATGGGTGGACCGTTCAGGAAGCCGCCAACGGGGCCGAAGCCCTTGAACGCGTCAACATCGCGCGGCCCCGCCTCATCCTGCTCGACCTTACGATGCCGGTGATGGATGGGTTCTCGTTCCTGCACGCCCTCCGCCGAACCCCGGATGGTGCTGAAATCCCCGTCGTGGTCCTCAGCGCGCGCGACATCACCCAGGCCGAACGCGGTCAGTTGCAATCCGCCGAACGCGTCCTCAGCAAGGGTCAAACCAGTCTGAAGACCATCGCCGACGAGCTACGCCAGATCGAACACGCCCATTACTCGATCGCCGCCGAGGAAGTCCGAAAATAAGGTTGGGCTACTCGGCCGCCTGCGCGGCATAGTGGGCGGCCGTCGGCAGGTCCAAGATACGCCACACGTCCGAAAGCCCCGCCGCCAACGCCGCGATATGGTCGTCGGTATGCTGCGGGGTAGGGGTGATGCGGAGGCGTTCCGTGCCGCGCGCCACGGTGGGAAAGTTGATTGGCTGGATATAGATCCGGTGTCTGTCCATCAACAGGTCGGCCGCCGCCTTGCAGCGCTCCGCATCGCCAACGAACAGGGGCACGATGTGGGAC
>CALMOK010000183.1 GCA_937871825.1 uncultured Alphaproteobacteria bacterium | reverse complement strand
GGATGCAGCCGATCGAGGAAGACCGCATCGCGGCCGCGGTTCGCGCCGCAGAGGCTGGAACCAGCGCCGAGCTCGTCTGCGTGATGGCGCGCACCTCGTCCAACTACGAGTTTTTCCCGCTGGTCTGGGCGGCGCTGGCGGCCTTGGCGGCTCCCTGGTTCGCCATCGTCTTCACGTTGTGGTCGGTCGAGCGCATCTTCCTACTGCAGCTCGCCCTGTTCGTGGTCGCCCTGCTCCTCCTTTCAGTGCCGGCGATCCGCATGGCGCTGGTGCCGCGCGCCCTGAAACGCAAGCGCGCCCACCGCGCCGCCGCCGAGCAGTTCCTGTTGCGCGGGCTCAGCCGCAAGAAGGACCGCACGGGCGTGCTCATCTTCGTTTCCCAGGCCGAGCGCTACGCCCGCGTCATCGCCGACGCGGGGGTCGCCGACACGGTCGACCCGAAACGCTGGCGCGAGGCGGTCGACCTCCTGGTGGGCGAAGCCGGCGCGGGCCGCGTGACGGAGGGTTTCGTGGGAGCGGTCCGTCTTTGCGGGCAGGTCCTGGCCGAGCATTTTCCGCCCTCGCCCGAGCCCGTCAACGAGTTGAGCGACCGGTTTTTCGTGATTTGAACTTGCGCGCCACGCCGCCGCGCCCGTAATGTGCTGACTAATAAGAAGATCGTTCAAGGGAGGGATGGTGGTGAGCGCAAGCGCCGTCGCGCGTCAGGAATCGACGCCCGTTCTGCAATTGTCGGGAATCGGCAAGGAGTTCGGTGCCATCCGGGCGCTGTCGGGCATCGATCTGACCATCAACCCGGGCGACGTCGTCGGACTGATGGGCGACAACGGCGCCGGCAAGTCGACCCTCGTCAAGATCATCGCCGGCAACTTCCATCCCACCCACGGCACCATCCGGTTCGCCGGGCAGGAGCACCGTTTCGACAAGCCGCTCGACGCGCGGGCGGTCGGCATCGAGGTCGTCTACCAGGACCTCGCCCTGTCCAACAACGTGAGCGCCGCCGCCAACGTGTTTCTGGGGCGCGAGCTCGTGCGCCGCGTCGGGCCTTTCTCGTTTCTCGACCACAAGGCCATGAACGCCCGCGCGCTCGAACTCTTCAACGAGCTGAAATCCGAAACGCGGCCCAGGGATCTCGTGAAGCAGATGTCGGGCGGGCAGCGTCAGGCGGTGGCCATCGCCCGCACCCGCCTCGCCAACGCCAAGCTCATCCTGATGGACGAGCCGACCGCCGCCATCTCGGTGCGGCAGGTCGCCGAAGTGCTCGACCTGATCCGCCGCCTGCGCGACCAGGGCGTCGCCGTGATCCTGATTTCCCACCGCATGCCGGACGTGTTTTCCGTGTGCGACCGGGTGGTGGTGCTGCGCCGGGGCGAGAAGCGCGCCGACAAGCTGGTCAGCGCGTCGAGCCCCGAGGAAGTCACGGCGCTGATCACCGGCGCCAAGGAGTTCGCCTGATGAGCCAGAACGTCGCCGGGCCGATCTCCTTCGGCAACGTCGGGCGGACCCGCTGGTACAGGCGCGGGGCCTTCGCGTCGCAGACCGCCTACGTGGCGCTGGCCTTTGTGCTCATCACCCTGCTGGTGTCGGTCTTCGCCCACAACTTCCTGTCGCACGGCAACCTGCTGAACACGTCCAAGAACTTCAGCTACATCGCCATCGTGGCGCTTGGCTCGACGCTGGTCATCATCACGGGCGGCATCGACCTGTCGGTCGGCTCCGTGATGGCCCTGGTGGCGGTGGCGACCGCCATTTCCATGAAGGCGCTGAGTGGCACGGCGCTGGCCGCCATCCCCTACGCGGTGATGATCGCCGCCGTGCTGATCGGCTTCGCGATCTCGGCCTTTATCGGCTTCGTCAACGGCCTGCTCATCGCCCGCATCAAGCTGTCGCCCTTCGTGACGACGCTCGGCATGCTGTCGATCTGCCGGGGTATCACCTACGTGGTCACGCAAGGGCGCGGCCAGGCGCCGGACGGGCCCAACGTCGACACCTTCTACGCGCTGACGGACGGCAAGGTGTTCGGGTTGCCGATCCCGCTGGTCTACCTGCTGGTGCTCGCCGTGGTCATGGGGGTGGCGCTGCGCCACACCCGCTGGGGCCGCTACGTCTTCGTGCTCGGCGGCAACGAGCGCGCCGCGCAGCTCACCGGGGTGGCGGTGACCCGCGTGAAGGTCTCGGTCTACATGCTGTCCGCCATGAGCGCGGGCCTTGCCGGCATCCTTATCGCGGGCTGGCTCGGCTCCGCCCCGGCCAACCTCGCGACCGGCTATGAGCTGAAGATCATCGCCGCCTCGGTGATCGGCGGCGCCGACCTCGCCGGCGGCATCGGCGGCCCGCTCGGGGCCATCATCGGCTCGGCCCTGATCGAGGTCATCCGCAACGGGCTCGCCCTGTTCGGCGCCGATACCTATTGGGAACAGGTGTTCGTCGGAACCATCATCATTCTGGCCGTGCTGGTCGATAAACTGCGCACCCGCGAGCCCGAATAAGCGCTTCGGCCCGGAAAGGTCCATCCGGTGCCGCTTCCTAAAAGGACCGTTGTTCGGGAGGATTTCCACGTGAAACGCATGTTGCTGTCGGCCGTTGCGGCCCTGTCCCTGATGTCGGTCGCCCAGGCCGCCGACGCCTACAAATTCGCGCTTATTCCCAAGGGGATGGACAACCCCTACTTCGACCTGTCGCGCGACGGCTGCATGGCCGAGGCCAAGACGCTTGGCATCACCTGCATCTACAAGGGCCCGGCGACCCACGAGCCGGCCACCGAAGTGCAGATCATGCAGGATTTCATCACCCAAGGCGTCGACGGGATCGCGATCTCGGTCGCCGACGCGGATTCGGTCACCGGCGTGATCAAGATGGCGCGCGATGCCGACATCCCGGTCATCACCTTCGACGCCGACGCTGTCAAATCGCAGCGGCAGGCCTATGTGGGAACCGACAACAAGGAAATGGGCCGCGAACTCGCCCGTCAGCTGATCAAGGTCAAGCCCAAGGCCGGCACCTTCGCGACCCAATCGGGCGGACCCGCCGCCGCCAACCTGAACGACCGGTTGGCCGGCCTCTACGAAGTGCTCAAGGGCGCGGGCTGGACCGAGGTCAAGGGCTCGCCAGCCTTCTGCAACGACGATGCCGCTCTGGCCGCCCAGCAATTGTCCGACTTCGCCACCGCCAACCCCGACATCGACGCCATCATCCCGGTGGGCGGTTGGGCCTTGTTCGCCCCCAAGGCCTACAAGGGCTTCATCGACGCCAACATGGACAAGGTGAAGTCCGGCAAGCTGCCCCTCGTGATGCCCGACACGCTGCCGGTCGAGCTGCAGCTGCTCAAGGACGGCTACGTGCAGACCCTTGTCGGCCAGCGTCCCTATGAGATGGGGCAGAAGGCCATGAGCATGCTGGTCGCCTTGAAGAAGGGCGAGAAGCTGCCCGTGGTGAACGCGGTGGGCCTCGACGTCGTCAACAAGGACAATGTCGACAAATTCCTGTCCGCGTCCAAGTAACAGCGAGCCACCAGCCGTCTCGCCCTTTCTCCCCTGACACGGGGGATGGGGCGGGTCGGGCGGGTCCTTAAATCAAGGGAATCGGAATAGTCGGGGCGCCGTGCCGATCCCGCCAGCGCGCCGATGCGGGCCGCCACCTGCCAATTGGACGCGGCGGCCCTCGCCCCTCAGCGTCCGTCGCGCAAGGCCTGCAGGAGCTTGGCGCTGACCCGCCCGGTGCGGGGCAGCCCGACCCGGTCCTGGTAATCGGCCGCGGCCTGCAGGGTCTTGGTACCCATCACGCCGTCGGGATTGCCGATCGCGTAGCCCTTGTCCTGCAGGCGCGTCTGCACTTCCCGCCGCTCGACCCGGGACAGGCCGGGATCGTCGACCGGCCAGGGGGTGGCAAACGGCCCGCCGCCCGCGATCCTGTCGGCGAGGGAGCAGATCGCCAGGGCGTAAACCTCCGCGGCGTTGTAGGCGTAGACGGCGTCGAAGTTGCGCGTGACCAGGAAAGCCGGTCCGCGTGGTCCGGCGGGCAGCAGCAGGCCCATCTCGGGGCCCGTGACAGGGCGGCCATCCGCCTTCGTCAGACCGCGCCCCGCCCAGAACGAGGCCGGGTGACGGTTCTTTCGCCCGCTCGGCCCCGCGTAGCCGTCCGGCAGCTTGACCTCGAACCCCCAGCCGAGCCCCCGCGTCCAACCCGACTTGCCGAGGTAATTGGCCGTGGTGCCGAGCGCGTCGGGGATCGAGTCGACGATGTTGGGATGGTCGTCGCCGTCGATATCGACGGCGTTGCGCAGAAAGGTCGAGGGCATGAACTGCGTTTGCCCGAAGGCCCCCGCCCAGGACCCCAGCAGGCGATCCGGCGCCGCGTCGCCCCGCTGCAGGATCTTCAGGGCGGCGACGAATTCGGATTTGAAATAAGCGGCCCGCTGTCCGTAGCAGCCGAGGGTTGCGAGCGACTGGACGATGGGGCGCGTCCCGTAGGTCTTGCCGAAATCCGACTCGACACCCCACACCGCCACCAGGATCGAGGCGTCGACGCCGAAGCGGGCCTCGATCTTGTTGAGCGCGGCGGCCCATTCGGCGGCCTTGGCCTTGCCGTCGGCGATCCGCTCGTCATCCACGAGGCCCGCCATATAGTCCCACACATCGGTGTGGAACTCGGGCTGCTCCGTCTGGAAGTGCAGGACGTCGTTGGGCTGCAGGCCGCCCGTGGCGCTCTCGAACACCTGGTCGGACACGCCGGCGGTTGTGGCCGCCTGATGAAGGGAAGCCAGGCAGGCCTGGAAGCTCTCGTCGGCCCGCGCCGGCCCGCTTGCCGCAAGCAGGAGCGCGAGGCCGGCCAGGGATCGGCCGCCTCGCGCCTTGATGGTGGTGATGCGTCGCATCGGCAGAATGTCCGGCAAACCGTCCCCGTTTGCAACGGCCGATGCTGGGCGCGTCAGGACTTGTCCTGAACCTCGTCGGCCGAGTCGTCCTGCAGCAGGATATCGTCCAGCGAGTCGGCGATAACGTCGAGTTGGTCGCGCGAGGCCACCAGTTCGAGCTTGTTGCCGTTCTCGTCCTCAACGTGGAGCGTGAAGACCTTGCCCGATCCGCCGACCTCGAAACGCGCGAGATTGTTGGTTGCCGCCATGTTGATGTCCCCTTTTGCCTTGTGTCGATGTCAACGCCAGTTGAATCGGAATGTTCGGTCCTCGCCCGTCACTTCTTCCCGAGCACGGGATACCCGCCGGGCACCGATCGCGCCGGAAACCTTGGGCGTCACGCTCAATCCGGCGTCACGCCCAAGGGCGCGTTGCCGCAGCGGCGGTTTCGAAGCGGTCGATCGCCGGTGTCTTGGCCATCGTCAGGCCGACGTCGTCGAGCCCTTCCAGCAGGCAGTGCTTGCGGAAGGCGTCGATCTCGAACGACACGCGGCCGCCGTCCGGGCCACGGATCTCCTGGGCTTCGAGATCGACCGTCAGCGTCGCGTTCGCCCCACGCCGGGCGTCGTCCATCAGCAGTTCGAGCTGTTCGGGCGTGACGCGAACCGGCAGGATCCCGTTCTTGAAGCAGTTGTTGTAGAAGATGTCGGCGAAGCTCGTCGAGATCACGCAGCGGATGCCGTAGTCCAGCAAGGCCCAGGGGGCGTGTTCGCGCGAGGAGCCGCAGCCGAAGTTGTCACCGGCCACGAGGATTGTGGCGCGCCGGTACGCCGGCTGGTTCAACACGAAATCGAGGTTTTCACTCCCGTCCTCGTTGAAGCGAAGTTCCGCGAACAGGCCTTCGCCGAGGCCGGTGCGCTTGATGGTCTTCAGGTACTGCTTGGGGATGATCTTGTCGGTGTCGATGTTGGCCATGTCGAGCGGCGCCGCGACGCCCGTCAATGTGTTGAACTTTTCCATTGATGGTCCCTTGGGCGAGCCACGGTGGATTCGGGCCGGTACATGCGCGCCAAAGCCGGCCCGGGTCAAGCGCGGCGACGGACGCTTCGCCGTGGCCACCGGGCCGGAACCATCGTCCAAGCCGCGCGGTTTCCGGGGGACCGAAAGGTCGGGACGAGCCCGCTCGCCCGGCGACCGAGGACCGCATCTTGCCCAATCCCAATCACGCGTCGAGCCCCGTCCTGCAGCCCGTCACGATCGGCGACCTGCGGCTGAAGAACCGCATCGTCATGGCGCCGTTGACGCGCAGCCGCTCCTCCACCGAGGGCGTGCCGCCGCCCTTCGCGGTCGATTATTACGCCCAGCGGGCCAGCGCCGGCCTCATCGTCTCGGAAGCCACCAACATCTCGCCCCAGGCGGTCGGCTACGCCTTCACCCCCGGCATCTGGACCGACGCGCAGGTCGAGAGCTGGGCGCGGGTGACGGCGGCGGTGCATGCCAACGACGGGCTGATCTTCCTGCAATTGTGGCACACGGGGCGGATCTCGCATCCCGATGTGCAGCCGAACGGGCAGTTGCCGGTGGCGCCCTCCGCCATCAAGCCGGTCGGGTCGGCCTTCACGACGGGCGGCATGAAGGAGCACGTGACGCCCCGCGCGCTCGAAACCGACGAGATCCCCGGCATCGTCGAGGATTACCGGCGCGCCGCCGATAACGCCAAGCGGGCCGGGTTCGACGGCGTCGAGATCCATTCGGCCAATAACTACCTGCTCGAACAATTCGTGCGCGACAGCACCAACAAGCGCACCGACATTTACGGCGGTTCGGTCGAAAACCGGTTGCGTTTCCCGCTCGCCGTGGTGGACGCCGTCACGGCCGTCTGGGGTGGGGGCCGCCGCGTTGGCATCCGCCTGTCGCCGGCCACCACCATGCCGGGTGAAACGCCGCTCGACAGCGACACGAGGGGTACCTACGACGCCTACGTGGAAGCGCTCGGCCGGTTCGACCTGCTTTACGTCCACACCATCGAGGGTGTCACCCAGCAGACCCGCGACACGTCGGACACGGTCGACTTCCTCGACCTGCGCCGGCACTTCAAGGGCGCCTACATCGGCAACAACCTGTACACCCTCGACCTTGCCGAAAAGGCCCTGGCGCAAGGGCGGGCCGACCTGTTCAGCTTCGGCCGCCCCTTCATCGCCAACCCCGACCTGGTGGACCGTCTCCGAAGCGGCGCGCCCCTGGCCGACGCGCCAAAACCCTACTGGTATGGCGGCGACGCGACCGGCTATTCCGATTGGCCGGGGATGAACGGGCAAGTCGCGTTCAAACATTGAGCGGGCTCATCGGCCGGCGTAGCGTCCTCGTCCGATGAACCCGGTGCCTCTCGACCGCGCCGCGTTCATCCGGGCGCAAACCCGTGTCCTGCCGGTGCCGCACGCGCCGGAAATCCGGCTGCACCTCGCCGACGAGGCGACCGAGCTTTGGCAGAAGACCGAGGACGAACTCGGGACGATCGGCCTGCCACCGCCTTTCTGGGCCTTCGCCTGGGCGGGCGGGCAGGCGCTGGCCCGCTATGTCCTGGACCATCGCGCCGAAGTGGAAGGACGCTCGGTGCTCGATTTCGCCACCGGGTCGGGCCTCGTCGCCATCGCGGCCGCCATGGCGGGGGCGGGAACCGTCCTGGCCTGCGACATCGATGAGTTCGCCGCGAGCGCGGTCGGGTTGAACGCGGCCCTCAACGGCATGGCCGTCACGGTCCGCACTGGCGATCTCGTCGGTGCGGACGAGGGCTGGGACGTGGTCCTGGCGGGGGACATCAGTTACGAACGCGACACGGCGGCCCGCGTCACCGCCTGGTTGCGGGGCCTTGCCGCGCGCGGCGCCCATGTGCTGATCGGCGATCCCGGCCGGTCCTATCTCGCCCGCGACCTCCTCCATCCGATCGCCACCTATTCGGTGCCGGTGACGCGCTCGCTCGAGGACGCCGACATCAAGCGCTCGAGCGTGTGGCGCTTCCGCTAAGCCTCGCTCGTCATCGGCGGTGCGCCCCGGCCAGGTGCCTCGAATCCGCCGAAGTCGGGCCGCATGCCCTGCCGGGGAGCAATGCGAGCCCGAGCGGGGCATTCCGTTCCGGCACGCCCTTGAGGACGGAAGCCCTGGCACTTCGATCGACGCGGATCATCGCAGCCCTGATGCTCGCCACGGGAGTCACCACCCTGCCGGACGCCGCCTCGGCCCACCCCCACGTCTTCGTGGTGGCCAGGGAGGAGGTGTTGTTCGGACCCGACGGCCGCATCACCGGGATCAGGGCCGCCTGGACCTTCGACGACATGTACTCGTCCTTCGCCATTCAGGGCCTCGGGGAAGCCGACAAGATCCTGACGAGCGAGCAACTCGCGCCGCTGGCCAAGACGAACGTCGAATCCCTCGCCGAGTTCGGCTACTTCACGGTCGGCAAGGCGGCCGGCAAACAGGTGAGCTTCGGCGAGCCGACCGACTACCTGCTCGAGGAAGGCTCCGACAAGCTCGTCACCCTGCGGTTCACCCTGCCGCTCAAGGAGCCGGCGCCGGCCAACAAGGCCTTCACCCTGCAGGTCTACGATCCCACCTATTTCGTGTCCTTCGAATTCGCCGACAAGGACCCGCTCGCCCTGAAGGACGCGCCGTCCGGCTGTTCGGCCAGCGTGGCCAAGCCGCGTCCGCTGGATACGGGCGACAACCAAAAGCTGTCCGAGGCCTTTTTCTCCAACATGTCGCCGGGTGTCGACTTCGGCATCAAGCTCGCCAGCCGCGCCGTCGTGGCCTGCCCATGAGATCGCCTCTGCGCCTTCCGTGGCGCCGGATCGTGCTCGGTCTCGCGCTGCCTTGCGTGCTGGCAGGGCTGCTGGCCCTGATGGCGCCGCATCCCGCCTTCGCGCAGGCCCATAATCCCTTCGGCGTCGGGATTTCGGAAGGCGGTGAAAGCGACGACGGCCTGACCGGCTGGCTTCTCCAGCAGCAGGCCCTTTTCGAGCGTCACCTTTCGGCGGCCGTTCGAGCCGCCAAATCGGACGGTTCGGCCGTCTGGACCCTGATGGGCCTCAGCTTCGCCTACGGGGTGTTCCATGCCGCGGGGCCGGGCCACGGCAAGGCCGTGATGGCTTCCTACCTGTTCGCCAACGAGCGGGCGCTCAGGCGGGGCCTCGTGTTGTCGCTCCTCGCCGCGCTGTTGCAGGGTTTGGTGGCCATCCTCCTCGTCGGTGTCCTGGCGCTTGTGCTGCACGCGACCGCGCAGCGCATGAAGGACGCCGCCAGCCTCGTCGAAAGTCTGAGCTATGCCGGCATCGCGGCACTGGGGGCCTGGCTGGTCTGGCAAAAAGGTGGAGCCTTCGTCCGCACCCTCCGCGCGCCTTCGTTCCCGGCCCTGAGCGCTTCGGACCTGAGTGCTTCGGACCCGCATCGCCACAAGCCGTCCGCCGCCTCGCAACCCCACGCCGGCCATGGGCCGGGATGTGCCCATGGCCATGGTCACGACGATCACGGGCACGGGCATCACGATCACCCGTCGCCACAACGCCTTGCCGGGCTGGGCCACCACCCATCCCCCGATGGGCATCATCACGACCATGGAGCCGGGACGCCCCACGTCCATGGGCCTGATTGCGGCCACTATCATGCCCCGGACCCGGCCACGCTCGGCGAGGGGTTCTCGTGGCGCGAGGCCATCCTGACCGTCGTGGCGGCAGGGTCCCGGCCCTGTTCGGGTGCCATCCTGGTCCTGGTCTTTTCCCTGGCCCAGGGCCTGTTCGCCGCCGGCGTCGCGGCGACGATCGCCATGGCGCTCGGCACCGCCATCACCACCGGGGCTTTGGCGTGTCTCGCGGTTCTGGCCAAGAACCTGACGGTTCGGCTGTCGTCGCCCGGATCGCGACGCGGCGTGCTGGTCGTGCGTGGGCTCGAAACCCTGGCGGCACTCCTGGTGCTGGGGGCCGGCTTGTCGCTGTTCATGGGGGCGACGAGCCTCGGTGGCGCTTGACCGATCGGGTGCCGGATGCAAGAGCGGGCCAACACCGACAATTGAGGTCCGTCCATGCCCACCCTGAGTCTCGACGTCCTTTGTCTCGGCAACGCCATCGTCGACATCATCGCCCCCGTTGCCGACGATGTCCTTGTCGGCCACGGGATCACCAAGGGCGGCATGTTCCTCATCGACGAGGCGCGCGCCGAAGACCTCTCGGCCTTCATGGGCGCCCCCACGGTGATGTCGGGCGGGTCCGCCGCCAACACGGCGGTGGGGCTGGCGAGCCTGGGCCGGCGGACCGGCTACATCGGCAAGGTGCGGACCGACGACGCCGGCGGACTATTCACCCGCGCCATCCGGGAAGCGGGCGTCCGGTTTGAAACCGAGCCCGCGGCCGCCGGACCCGCCACCGCGCGCTCCTTCGTCCTCGTCACGCCCGACGGCCAGCGCACGATGAACACCTATCTCGGCGCCTGCCAGAACCTTTCGGTCGACGACATCGACGAGGCAAGCGTAAAGGCGGCCGACATCGTCTACCTCGAAGGCTACCTGTGGGACCCGCCGGCCGCCAAGCTGGCCTTCACCAAGGCAGCCGACATCGCCCATGCCAATGGCAGCCGGGTCGCCCTCAGCCTCTCGGATTCCTTCTGCGTCGAGCGCTACCGAGAGGAGTTCATTGGCCTGATCCGAAGCCGGACAGTCGACATCGTGTTCGCCAACGACGTCGAATTGCGGACGCTCTACGGGACAGCCGAGCTTGCGGCGGCCGTGTCGGCGCTCCGGGCTGAAAACGTCCTCGGGGTGGTGACCAAGGGTGCCGAAGGGTCGGTCGTGGTCACGAGCGATCAGGTGCTGGATGTCGAAGCGTCGCCCATCGACCGGCTCGTCGATTCCACCGGGGCCGGCGACCTGTTCGCCGCCGGTTTCCTGGCCGGCCTCGTGGCCAAAAGCGACCTTGGCCAGTGCGCCCGGCTTGGCGCCCTGGCGGCCGCGGAAGTGATTCAGCATATCGGGGCGCACCCGGCGGTCAACTTGGCGACCCTCGCCCGACAGCACAGCCTGTCGGTCGCCGGCTAGATGCACCGACCCGTTCAGCCATGGGCTGAACCACCAATCTCGATCCACCCTAGAAGAGGTAGGACGGCGCACCGATCTCGGCGAACGAACTCTGGTTGCGCCCATTGTGCTTGGACCGGTAGAGCGCGTCGTCGGCCGCCGCGACCAGGGCGTGCGGGTCGAGTTCAGTGCCACGACCGCAAGCGCCGCCAATGCTCAGCGTCACGCAATCGGTAACGGAGGACGCCAGGTGCGGGATGTTGAGCTGCTGCACGCCGCGGCGCAGCCGTTCGGCGACATTCTCGGCGGTTGAGGGCGCGATGTCCGGCAGGATGATGGCGAACTCCTCCCCACCGAACCGTGCCGCGATGTCGCTCTTGCCCCGCAGCGTTCCCCGGAGCTTGAGGGCGATCGCCCGCAGGCAGTCGTCGCCCTTCTGGTGTCCGTAGCTGTCGTTGTAGGCCTTGAAGTGATCGACATCGATCATCAACACGCTGAGATGGCTGTTCTCCCGAGCGGCGCGGCGCACGGAGTTCGCCAGGGCGAGATCGAAACTCCGTCGGTTGGCGAGGTTGGTCAGCCCGTCGAGCGCCGCCAGGCTTTCGAGGGAAAACTGAGCCTCCTTCTGGGCCGTGATGTCCCGCAGCGTTTCCACCACAGCGATCAGAGTTCCCGAATCGTCGTAGATGGGTCCGGCGTCCACCGCCAACTGCAGGGTGCGCCCGAGCTTCGGCATGGGGCAGGAGGTTTCCACCGAAACCCCGAAATCGCTGAGGCCGACGCCGTCCCAGTTCGGAAAAAATTGATTGATCTCGGTATAGCGCCCTTGTGCCACCAGATCGGCCAAGCAGGACCGGCGTTGCGGGTAGAAGCCCCGCCAATGATCCTTGGTGTTGACGACTTCGGCGGCTGAAATGCCCGTGAGGCGCTCGCAGGCCTTGTTCCAGATGATCACGTTGGAGTTGCAGTCGATCACGAAGGTCGGAATGATGAGATGTTCCATCAGCCTGATCGTCAGCCCGTGATCGGTTTCCTGATCGGGCGCCGAACGGGCCGATGCTTTCTGGACTTGCGACATCCGCTGACCGTTCCACTCGAACACGTTGGACGGGGACTATCGCGCCAGACCGTTAAATTGTGTTGAACGGTCCCACGACGGGTCTCGCGTCGGCCAATCCGATATTCGCCGGATCTGGTCGCTTTTCGAGAAGGACACATCGCACGACGGGTAGCGGCTCGCGTCCTCCGCCTGCTTGCCTGTGCGACTTGCAATCAACGAACCGAACTGTGGAGCCGACGACGATGCCCAAGCAGCCCAACATCCTCGTCGTCATGGTCGACCAGTTGGCGCCGGCCTTCCTGCCGTTTCACGGGCATCCCCTGGTACGGGCGCCCAACCTGTCGGCCTTGGCGGAACGGGGCGTCGTGTTCGACAAGGCTTATTGCAACTCGCCGCTCTGCTCGCCCTCGCGCACGGCCTTCATGACCGGCTGCCTGCCCTCGCGAACGGGCGGCTACGACAACGCGGCGGAGTTCAGGGCCGATCTTCCGACCTTCGCCCATTACCTCAGGCGGCTGGGCTATCGCACCATCCTCGCCGGCAAGATGCATTTTTGCGGTCCCGATCAGATGCACGGGTTCGAGGAGCGCCTGACCACCGACATCTACCCGGCCGACTACGGCTGGACGCCGGATTGGGACCACCCCACGGTGCGGCCGAGCTGGTACCACAACATGAGCTCGGTGACGGAAGCCGGCCTTTGCGTGCGGACCAATCAGATCGATTTCGACGAGGAGGTCGTCTTCACCGCCGAGCGCGCCATCTACGATTATGCGCGCGGGCGCGACGAACGGCCGTTCATGATGGTCACCTCGTTGACCCACCCGCACGACCCCTACGCGATCACGCCGGAATTCTGGGACCTTTACGACCACGGGGCGATCGACTTGCCGCGGGTGAGTGCCGGCGATGTCCCGCTCGACCCCCACACGGCGCGGCTCCGGCACGTGTGCGCCATGGACGAGGTGGTGTTGACGGACGATCAGATTTGCAACGCCCGCCATGCCTATTACGGGGCGATCTCCTTTTGCGACAAGAACCTCGGCGTCCTCACGCGGGCGCTCGAGGCGACCGGCATCGCCGACGACACGATCGTGGTGTTCCTTGGCGACCATGGGGAAATGCTGGGCGAGCGCGGAATGTGGTACAAGATGAGCTTCTTCGAAGGCGCCGCGCGCGTGCCGCTCATCGTGTCGGCCCCGGGGCGATTGGCGCCCCGACGCGTCGGGGCGGCCGTGTCGCTCATCGACGTCTTGCCGACGCTGGTGGAACTGGCCGGCGCCGATCCCGCCAACGGGCTCGCGGGCCCGATCGACGGGCGCAGCCTGGTGCCGCACCTCCGGGGGCAGGGGGGACACGACGAGGTGTTCGGCGAATACCTCGCGGAGGGCGCCGTGTCGCCGCTGGTGATGATCCGTCGCGGGCGCCACAAATTCGTTCACGCGCCCGGCGACCCTGACCAGCTCCACGATCTCGACGCCGATCCGGACGAACGGGTCAACCTTGCGGGCGACCCCGGCCATGAACGGACCGTCGCCGGTTTCCTGGCCGAAGTCGCCGCGCATTGGGACCTGCCGGGGATCGACCGCGCCGTGCGGGACAGCCAGCGGCGGCGACGGCTCGTCGACGCGGCGCTGATGACGGGGGCGACGAAACCCTGGGACTATCAGCCGTTCAAGGACGCCACCAAGCAGTATATGCGGAACACGGTCGACCTCGATGATCTCGAGGCCATGTCGCGTTTTCCTCGCGTCAAGCCGTGAATGGCGGAGGCCGACCCATCCGGCCTCGACCGTTCGAGTTCCTAGACGCTGCCGGCCTTGCACTTGGACCGGAACGCCTTGCGGGCCTTGCCGTGCAGGCCTTGCTGGTCGGCCTGCATGGAGCACTGTTTCGCCTTGGCCTTCTTGTCGGTGGCGGGAGCCATCGTCGGGGCCGTCATGGAAGCCGCCGGAGCGGCCGTCTGCGCAAAGGCGGGACCGGACAGCAGGAGGCCTGCGAGGCCCATTGTGGCGACGAGCTTGGCGAATGTCATGAGGGTTTCCTTGTTGGCGCCGGCACGGTTTCGCAACGATCAGAACCGTTCCGATATCCGCCGATCGCAACAGGGGCAAGCTCCCGTCGTCACCAAATGTTCCCCCCAATGCGTCGTTCGCCGGCGAGCCAGACGACCCTCCCGAAAGGGGGCATGTCGATGTCCCGCAAAGCGCCGCTGCCGGCTTGATGCCTGGAAGGCTTCAGGGCGCCGCCCCGCAGGTTGGCTCTCGGTCGACACGTCGACGTGGGACGCCGGCCTTGGTTGATCAGGTGCCTTGTCGTAAAACGTTGCAGCGCCAGGGCTGAGCCGCGAACACGAGAACAAGGACCATTCATGCAAATAACGGCGGTCCGCCCGCGACATCGGTCCCTTCGGGCAGGAAGCCTGAAGCGAGGCTCCGGCCTGACCGGGGTGATCGGATCAATCGTCCTCCTGCTCGGGCCAGCCGTCACGACGACCCAGGCCAAGGACCGCCTGGTAGGTGACGCGCGAGCGCGAGCGCGCGTCGCGACAGGGTGCGAGGCCTTCGACCCCGGTTTTCGCAGGATCGATGGCCTGGACACGTGCGTGAAGGTTGGCGGCGGGGTTCGCGTCGAGTCCGGCTACGTCACGGGTACCGGACGCGCGATCTTGTCGGACCCGCAACGCTGAACCGCGACGATGCGGGCTTCCGGTCGGCCCGAACTCAGGCCGCCCGCATGCCGTTCATCGTCGATGACAGGGTGAATTGCAGAGCCGGGGCGGGCTTTGGGCGCCCGAGGAGATAGCCTTGCACCTGGTCGCAGCCGGCGGCCTGCAACTGCTGGAGCTGCTCGACCGTTTCAACACCTTCCGCGGTGGTTTCCATGCCAAGGCTCGCCCCCAGCGCCGAGATCGAGCGGACGATCTTCACGCAGTCCGACCGCGTGGACATTTCGCGCACGAAACTCTGGTCGATCTTGATCTTGTCGAACGGGAAACTGCGCAGGTAGCTCAACGACGAATAGCCTGTCCCGAAATCGTCCATCGCGATCTGGATGCCCAGCATCTTGAACTCGTGCAACAGCCCGAGCGTGGCCTCGTTGTCGTGCAGCAGCAGCGATTCGGTGATTTCGAGCTCGAGCCGCTTCGCCGGAAGGCCGGATTGGACGAGCGCCTGCATGACCGCCTCGACGATGCTCCGGCCCTTGAACTGGGCCGGAGAAAGATTGACCGCCAAGGTCAGGCCGCCCGGCCAGGTCGTCGCCTGAGCGCAGGCCTGCCGCAGGACCCATTCCCCGATCGGCACGATCAAACCGGTTTCTTCGGCCACCGGAATGAAGTCTGCCGGGGGTACCATGCCGCGCGTGGGGTGGTGCCAACGGATCAAGGCTTCGAAGCCGGTGATCTGCATGCTGCGCGCGTTGACCAGGGGTTGGTAGTGGACCTCGAACTCGTCAGCGGTGAGGGCTTGTCGAAGGTCGGCTTCGAGAGCACGGCGGGCCTTGAGCTCGTTATCCATGTCGATCTCGAACATGCGGTATGTTTTACGTCCATCGGCCTTGGCGCGGTACAAGGCGAGGTCGGCGTTCTTCATGAGGTCGCCGAGCAGGACGCCATGGTCGGGCGCGAAAGCGATGCCGACGCTGGCCCCCACGGCGACAACCGTTCCTTCCAGATTGAATGGTTCGCTCAGGATCGCGACCATCCGCGCCGCGAGTTCGCTTGCGCGCTCGAAGACGTCGGCGCCGACCTGCAGCACGGCGAATTCATCGCCTCCGACGCGGGCCACCACATCCTCGTCGCGCATGTGCTCCTTCAGCCGCAACCCGACCTGCCGGAGCAGTTCGTCCCCCAACGGATGGCCCATCGTGTCGTTGACGCCCTTGAATCCGTCGAGGTCGATCGAAAAGATCGCAAGGCCGGGTCCGCCGTTCCGCAAGTCCTTGAGGGCTTCGTCGAGGCGGGCGTGGAAGTGGGTTCGATTGACGAGGTTCGTCAACCCGTCGTGGTGGGCCATGTGGGCGATCTGCGCTTCGACGCGGCGCCGGCTCGAAACATCCTCATAGGTCGCCACCCATCCGCCTTCGGGCATCGCCTGATGAGAGACCGAGATCGCGCGATCACTCTTGTCGTAGATGAAGCCGACGGGCTGCTCGTCGTAGGGCAGGCCCTTCTGCCTGGAAACGATGTCCCGCAAGGGCCGGATCGCCGACGAGGTGAGGTCGACGAAGGGCATTCCCGGCAGAGGCGTGATCTCGATTTCGAAAAGATCGGCGAAACGCGCGTTGAACACCACGAGCCGGTCGGCCGCGTCCACCATGCAAAGCGCATGGGACATGTTGTTCAGCGCGGCGTCGAAGCGCCGGTTCTGAACCCCAAGTTCGCGATCCCGACGCGACAGGATGTCGTTCCTGGCCTGAAGCTCCGCGTTGATGTTGGAAATATCGGCATTGGCGCGCTCGAGCTCCGTTGACGTGGCTCGAAGGTCGGCCGCCAAGCTTCGAAGCTCGCCATGGGCTTTGCCGAGCATGCGATGGTTGACGAGGAGCAAGGCGAACAGCGCGACGCCGAGCACGAACATCACGCCCGTGATGGAGGAGAACCGCCAATGCAAGGCGATCAGTTCGCGCTGATCGGCGATGACCCGATCGCCACCGTAACGGTTGGCGGCCGCGGCCAGCTCGAGAAGCGGAGCGTCGAGGCTCGATAGAAGGCGAAGGGCCTGGGCGGCCCCGTCGCCGGCACCGATCCGTTCAACCATGGGTTGGACGGTTTGCACGATGCTGGTCAGCCGGCCGATCAGCGCCTGGCGATCCGGCGATTGATGGATGAACTCGCCGAATTCACCGTTCTGCAGCGTACTCAGGCGGCTGGCCACGATGTCGAGCCGCAGCTGGACCTCGTCGGCGTTCACTTGCCCGCCCGGAACCAATGTTCGGGCGATGACCTCCTCGAGCCGCATGTATTCGTTGGCGGCCTGGCTCGCGATCCACATGGCGTTGTAGCGAGAAAGTTGCCGAAGCGCGTCCTGCCGCTCCACAACCAGCACGGACGTGAAGAGCGCGGCCACGATCAAGCCGCACATGGCGGTAAAGATGATGATCTTTATGGATCGAAGCGACACCCAGGCTCCTTCCACCTCGCGAAGGTTTGGACGCGGAGGATCGCACGCAAACGTCAGGAAAACCTTTATCGCCCTCGGGAATAAAGGGCTGAGTTCCCACCGTGTTCGCTGACCTCGACGCTTTCCACCCAGGCCCGCCCCGCCGTCTGCGTCACGATGATGGCGTCGACCGCCTCGAAGATATGCTGGGCGGTGGCCTCGCAGCCAACGGAGGGAAGAACCCGCAGCACCGCCAATCCGGCATCTGCGAGCGCCTCGAAGCGGGGAAGCTCCGGATCATCCGACGCGACCAGCATCGTGTGGTCGAACGTGTCGTGCAGCCAGGCCTTGACGCTTTTCAGGCCGCCGAAGTCGACGCACCAGTTCCGCTCATCGAGCTGTGTCGCCGCGAACGTGAACTTCACCGCCAGGGCATAGCCATGGATGAACCTGCAATGGGAATGATCCGCTCGCCACTGGCGAAAGCAGCACGACAACCCTTCGTTGTGATCGTAGGTTTTGGTTGAGCGGTAAAGGCCGACCGGCCGGGCGTTCGCGATCATGATCGGGTCGGGGATCGTCGTCATCGTGGCACTATCCTGCGGGCCGGCACAACGGCCGCGACCCCGCGCAAGTCACTCTGGGAAATGTGTCCGAGGCGGGAAGTTCGCGGGGGTCTCCTGGACCCCCGCGACCCGTTGACTCTTTTTGCCGGCTCGCCGCCCCTCAGGCGAGATTGCGCTCCAGCGACATGCATTCCTGCAGGAACTCGGCCCGCAGATGCGGGTCGTCGGCCATCTGGCCGTAATAGCTGCTGTTCACCATGCGGCCGGAGCGCGAGGATTTCACGCCCCGATGGGTTTTGCACATGTGGACGGCGTTGATGCGGACCACCAACCCACGCGGCTTGGTGGTTTCCACGATATAGCGCTCGATCTGCTTGACGAGCTCTTCCTGGATCTGCAGCCGGGACGCAAAATGTTCGACGATCCTGTCGTATTTCGACAGGCCGATGATCTTGCCATCTGCGGCCGGGAGGATGCCGACGATCACGTGGCCGTAGATCGGCATCATGTGATGGGCGCAGGTGGATCGCAGCTCGATCGGCCCCGTGACGATGAGCTGCTCATACTGCTCGACATTGTCGAAATCGGTGATGCGCGGCGGCGAAAAGTAGCGGCCCCGCATGGTTTCCTCGACAAACATCTTGGCGACCCGCTGCGGCGTGTCCCGCGTGTTGTGATCGCTGCGGTGATCGATGAACAGGACGTCGAACAACTCTTCGATCTTGCGCGCGGCGGCTTGCTTCATGTTTTCCCGCTCGCTCTCGTTCATGAGGCCGTAGACGGGCTCGTTGCACAAGCTTGCTACCTTGATGGCGTTCACTAATTCATTCACGTTCAACCCTCCCACCTTGCTCCCGGGGCTGAACCTAGACACATGTTTATAAAAAGTAAACGAAGGAGATTTTTAACCATAACGTCGGTACGGCGACGGCGTTCCTCGGCCGTTTGAGGTCAGGTGAGGGAGACTTATCGCGATGTTAATAAGTCAGAGTAATCGATGACCTTACAAAAGAGCTAAGCAACTTGGAGTGATGCGGTTGGTTGGATTATCGTCTCGAATTGCTGTGCGTGTCCTTGCATTGAGCTTTGGCATGACGTTGGCGGGAATGTGCTCCGCGGCTCCTTTGGAGCAACCGTCGGACAAGCCGATCCTGACGATAACGGGGCAGATCACCAACACCAACGTCAATGGATCGGCGATCTTCGATCGCGCCATGCTGGAGAAAATCGGCATGGTGAAGGTGCAAACGAAGACGCCTTGGTACGATAGCGTCATGACCTTCGAGGGTGTGCCGCTCGACAAGTTGATGGCGGAGGTGGGAGCCACCGGTCACACCGTGAAGGCGCGGGCGCTCAACGACTATACGACCGATATCCCCATCGAGGATTTCGCCAAATACCATGTCATTCTGGCGTTGAAGCGGAACGGCGAATACATGCCGGTCAAGGACAAGGGTCCACTGTTCGTCATCTACCCGTATGACAGTGATCCCGAACTCCAGAGCCAGACCTATTATTCGCGTTCGGCTTGGCAGGTCGCCAAGATGAAGATCGAATAAGCACGAACACCTTGACGCCGAGGACCGTCCGCGCGCTTCCGCCGATTTGTCAGGATTGGGTCCTCCGTCGGGCGCCGATCCCGATCGGTCCAAGCCTTGTCACTGATCGCCCTGCGCCTTTGCGGCCCACAAGGGATAAGTCTCGGCGGGCGACTGTGCCCGATCGTTTGCCGGGATCAGCGCGCGCCGAAGCGCGTCGCGTCGGTCGCGGATCGCGGCCCTGACCTGACCCACCGCCATGTGGATCGCCGAAACCCGCCGCTCATCGAGGCTTCGAAGGCAACCCGCTTCCAGCACGGAGGCCACGATGGTGTCCACCTCCCCTTCGAGCCTGTCGAGGCCGGCGACCGACGGTTCGGCGCGCGCCTGCCGGCACAGCGATACGAGCTGCGGCAGGACGTCGTCGGCCCGCGTCTCCGTTCGCGAGCCGATGCGTCCCGCGATCGCGGTGGCGGCCGATGCCACGACGCCCAGGACCATGGCGCCGATGTAGATGAAATCGCTGTATCGCTCGAGGAAGCCCTGTTCCTCGTCGTCGATATAGGCGGCGGTGCCAGGATGAACGGGCAGGGCCGAGCCCTTGTCGGTCGAGGGCGCCTCCATGCGGCGGGCCAGCGGTGCCGCCTGTGCCAAGGCCACGCGCTGGGTCAGCAGGAAGCGCGTGAGCGAGGCCACCACATCCGCCCCGAGATCGGAACTGGCGACGAGGCGGTAGGTGACGCCGAGCGTGTCCAGGTCATCGGCCGGCCGGGGCGGCAGGCCGCCGAATGCGCCACGCACCACCTCGACGGCCTCGAAGGCGGGCTCGCGCTGGGCGATCGCGGCCGCTTCCGGGATCGGCAGGAAGACCGGCGGCGCGCCGGCCGCCACCGTCACGGCATGAACCACTTGGGTGACAGGACCGTCAAAGGCGCCGCCCACGGCGAAGACGGCGTCGACCGTCTTGGCTTGGACGGCCTCGGCGATGGTCGCCGGCGTCAGATCGGTGATCGTGACGGCGTCCGGCCCGATGTCGTACTGGGCCAGGGCGGTTTCCAGCATCGCCCTGTCGCCGGGCCGGGCCGCGAGGAGCCCGATCCGCTTGCCGGCGAGGTCGCCGACCTTCTCGATTTCCCCACCCGGCAGCACCATCAGCAGGGCGGCGTCCTTGTGCAGCACCACCACGGTCTCGCCGCTGTTCGGCATGGCGACATCGGCCCGCACGACCGCGAGGTCGGCGGCGTTGCCGTCAAGCGCGGCGGAAGCGGCGGCGGCGCCGTCCGTGGGAACAACCTTCAAGCGGATGCCGTGGTGGCCGCGCTTCAGCAGCTTGCCGGCCGCCGCCATCAGGTCGAGGTCGGGCCCATCGGCCGACGCCACCGCGACCCGGAGGAGCGCCGGCCGTTCAACATAGGCGACAGCCGAAGCGGCGAGCAGAACCAGCGCCAGAACCGCGCTGCCGCCTGCGAAAACAATCGAGCGCCGCATTCGCCGATCCTCCGCCACGCTTGGCGCCTGCAACAGGCTATCGCGCGGCCCCGCTCGCTCCTAGCGCCACCTTGCACCAGGCCGCCAATGATAAGCGGCAATTGATCGTTCCCACTCCGTCCGATCTTGCCGGCCCAATGCGGCAGAAGCTTGGGCCGCCACGGCGGAGAGAAGGAGCCTGATCAGTTGGCGAAGCGGAAATGCAGCACGTCGCCGTCCGCCACGACATAGTCCTTGCCTTCGAGGCGGAACTTGCCTTGTTCGCGCGCGCCGGCCTCGCCCCGTCCCGCCACGTAATCGTCATAGCCGACGGTTTCGGCGCGGATGAAGCCTTTTTCGAAATCGCTGTGGATGACCCCGGCGGCCTGCGGGGCCCGCATGCCGCGCGAAATGGTCCAGGCCCGCGCTTCCTTGGGGCCGACGGTAAAGAAGGTGACGAGGTGCAGCAGGGCGTAGCCCGCGCGGATCACCCGGTTGAGGCCCGGCTCGGCGAGGCCGATCGCGTCGAGGTAGTCCTTCTGCTCGGATGCGGGTAGCATCGCGATCTCGCTCTCGATCTTGGCCGACACCACGACGCTGACCGCGCCTTCGGCGGCGGCGCGCTTGGCGACCTCGGCGGTGAACGCATTCCCGGCTTCGGCCGAGGCTTCCTCGACGTTGCACACGTAGAGCACGGGCTTGGCCGACAGCAGGCCAAGCCCCAGGAAAGCGCGGCGCTCCTCCGGCTTGATGTCCACGAGGCGCGCGGGCTGGCCCTCCCGCAGCAGAACCAGGCACCGGCTCATCAGGTCGAACAGGTCCTTGGCTTCCTTGTCGCCGCCCTTGGCCCGCTTTTCGAGGGCGACCGTCCGCTTTTCCAGGCTTTCGAGGTCGGACAGCATCAATTCGGTCTCGATCGTCTCGATGTCGTTCAGCGGCGCGATCACCCCCTCGACGTGCGTGATGTCGCCGTCCTCGAAGCAGCGGACCACGTGGGCGATGGCGTCGCATTCGCGGATGTTGGCCAGGAACTGGTTGCCGAGCCCTTCACCCTTGGAAGCGCCCCGCACCAGCCCGGCGATGTCCACAAAGGTCAGCCGCGTCGGGATGATCTCCTTCGAGCCCGCGATGGGCGCCAGGATGTCGAGCCGGGGGTCGGGCACCGCCACGTCGCCCACGTTCGGCTCGATGGTGCAAAACGGATAATTGGCGGCCTGGGCGGCAGCCGTCTGCGTCAGCGCGTTGAAGAGGGTCGATTTGCCGACGTTCGGCAAGCCGACGATGCCGCATTTGAAACCCATGAACTTGTCTCGTCACGTTGAGGCGGCGGCCGATCCAGACGGGCCGCCGCGTGAAATCACGGTGGCCCGTCTTGCCGCAGGGCATGCCGAAGCGCAACCGCGGCGCTCCACCAGTCAGCGACCGGCGTCGCCACCCGCGGCAGGCGCCTCGACGAAGCCCGCGGCCGCCATGCCGAGGTGGACCTTGTTCTGGAAGCTGGCGTCCTCGCCGGCGACCAGGAGATCCAGCGCGCGCGCCACGCCCTCGCAAAGGCCCTCGACCCAGGGGCGTTCGGTCTTGGCGAAATCGTTCAGCACGTAGCCATGCACCAGGGCCTTGTCGCCCGGATGACCGATGCCAAGCCTGACCCGGCGGTAATCGTTGCCGCAGAGCGCCGTGATCGAGCGCAGGCCGTTGTGGCCCGCGTTGCCACCGCCAGTTTTCACCCGCAGCTTGGCGGGGGCGAGGTCGAGTTCGTCGTGGAACACCACGAGGCGATCGAGGCCGAGCTTGAAGAAGCGCAGGGCTTCGGCGACGGATCGGCCGCTCTCGTTCATGAACGTGCTGGGCTTCAGCAGGAGGATCTGTTCGGCGCCGAGATGCCCGTCGGCTGCCATGCCCTGGAACCGCTTGCGGAAAGGGCCGAGCCGCTTGGCAGCCGCAATCGCGTCGACGGCCATGAAGCCGATGTTGTGCCGATTACGATCGTGGGACGGCCCGGGGTTACCCAGGCCCGCGAGGATCAGCATGCGGCCAACGAAGCGGGGCGGAAAGGACGCGGTCGAAAGGTGCCGGCCGATGGTTCGAATCGGGCCGGATCGCCCGGAAGCGGCGAGGAAACGACGCTTCCGGACCTTCTCCGATGTTACTTCTTGCCGCCGGCGGCCGGGGCCTTGGCGGCGGGCGCCGCTCCCTTGGCAGGTGCCGCTCCCTTGGCGGGTGCCGGCGCCTTGGCGCCAGGCTTTGGGGGCGCCGCGGCGGCAGACTTGGCGGCCATCTCGGCGGCGGCGGCGGCTTCGGCGTTGACTTCCGCCTCGCTCAGCGTGGTCGGCGGAACGATCGTGGCAATCGTGAAATCACGGTTCCTGACGATGGGCGTGCAGCCTTCGGGCAGCGTGATGGCCGACAAGTGCAGCGACTCGTTCAGTTCGAGCGCGCCGACGTCGATCATAATCTCGTCGGGGATGCGATCGCCCGGCACCGACAGTTCGATCGCGTGCAGCACGATGTTGAGGGTGCCGCCGGCCTTTATGCCGGGCGCGGTGTCGGCGTTGGCGAAATGCACCGGGATGGCGAGCTTGATGCGGGAGCCGCCGCGCAGCCGCAGGAAATCCACGTGAAGCGGCGTGTCCTTGACGACGTCGAGCTGGTAATCGCGCGGGATGACCCGCTCGTGCCGCCCGTCGATGTCGACGTCGAAGATGGTGGTCAGGAAATGCCCGGCATAGATCAGCTTGTGCAGTTCCCGGTAGTCGAGCGAGATCGGCTCGGCGGCTTCGCCGCCGCCATAGATCACGCCCGGTACGCGGCCTTCGCGGCGAACGCTGCGGGCGGCCCCCTTGCCTGTCCCGCTGCGCACCGCGGCCACGATTTGCTTGGTCGCCGCCATGGTGGTCCTCATCAGGCGGCCCGCGATGGCCGCCAACAACAAACGGCCGCCAAGCGGGCGGCCTCCGCGCGCGCCTTCGCCTCCAGGGGTGTCGGAAACAAGCGCGCGCCGATGCTTTAGGCGGGCAGGACGCCGAAAACAAGGATTTTATGCGCGTTTCGCGGGCGCGCCAGCGATGTCGGCAAATGCCGGCTTGCCAAGCGGTCGCGCGCTCATTATCACCCGAATCCCTGGCAGTGCGCCTGCCACGACGCGTGCCGCAATAGCTCAGCTGGTAGAGCACCTCATTCGTAATGAGGGGGTCGGGGGTTCGAATCCCTCTTGCGGCACCAGCATTCTCGAAATTTACTCGAAAAATTCGCTTCTGTGTGGCGTTCCTCGGCAAAGCACCATATGGCCTTCATGTCAGAGATGGCACAACCACGGTTTTTCCGAGGTATGTTGAAGCCAAGCTCAACGGGTTTTTCCGGTATGGAAGACGCTCTCCTCAAACCCTGACACCAAGTCAGGCCCCCTCGGCCCGGCGAAGCGCTAATGCTGTATCTGACTCATTGTCCTGATCATCACATCAGTGACCCGGGTCCAATATCAACGCATGGTGGGCCCGTGACCTAGAAGTCGACGGCGTCGGCGCCCTTGAGCGACAGGATCGATCGGGCTTCGTCGGGGGTGGCGACTTCAAGGCCCAGTCCCTCCACGATCTGGCGGGCACGCGACACCTGCACGGCATTGCTCGTCGCCAAGCGTCCAGGGCCGTCCCACAGCGAGTCTTCCAGGCCCACGCGGATATGACCGCCCATGGCGGCCGCGATGGCGGCGATGTTCATCTGGTTGCGTCCGGCGCCGAGGGCCGACCAGCGATACCCGTCGCCAAACAACCGGTCGGCCGTGCGCTTCATGTGCAGCACATCCTCCGGATGGTTGCCGATGCCACCCTGCAAGCCGAAAACGGTCTGGATGAACAGCGGCGGCTTCACCAAACCACGGTCGAGGAAATACTTGAGGTTATAAAGGTGGGCGGTGTCGTAGCACTCGAATTCGAACCGCGTGCCGTGTCCCGCGCAGGTCGTCAGAACATGCTCGATCTGGCCGAACGTGTTGCGGAAGATGATGTCCTTGTTGGAAAGGTAGGTCCTTTCCCACTCGTGTTTGAGGTCCTTGAAACGATCGAGCATGCCGAACAGGCCGAAGTTCATGGATCCGAGGTTGAGCGAGGCCACCTCCGGCTTGAAGAACGCGGCGGGGCGGACGCGCTCCTCGATGGTCATCGTCGGGGCGCCGCCGGTCGTGATGTTGATGACGCAGTCGGAACGCGCCTTGATGACGGGCAGGAACTTGGCAAAGGCATCCGGCGTCTGGTCCGGCGCACCCGTGACGGGATCGCGGGCGTGCAGGTGCACGATCGCGGCGCCGGCCTCGGCGGCGGCAACCGCTTCCGCGGCGATCTGCCCGGGGGTGACGGGCAGGTAGGGCGACATCGACGGCGTGTGGATCGCCCCCGTGATGGCGCAGGTGATGATGATCTTCTTGGCGGCCATGCAGCTTGCCCTCAGGGTCCGATATCCTTGGCGGCCTTTCGCCTATGGGCGAGCAGCGCCATCAGGCGGCGGTCGCGCCAAACCTGCCGGTCGGCGAGCTTGTCGGTCGGCAGGCGGTCGCGACGATCCTTCTCGATCCGGTCCATAACAGGGCCGGCCCAGTCGACGCGTCGCTGCACCGATGGAAAGATGCCGGCGTAGACGCCCTGGTAGCGGTCGGCGTAGTCGCGCACCCCGCCGGGCGCGTTGAGGTCGATCGTCTCGAACGGCCCCATGAAAGACCAGCGGAGCCCGAGCCCGTCGCGCAAGCCGACGTCGATGTCCTCGATGTCGGCGACGCCATCGGCCACCAGCCGGAACGCTTCCTCGAGCAGCGCGCCCTGCAGCCGGTTCATGATGAAGCCGTCGATCTCGCGCTTCATGACCAGCGGCGCCTGCCCGCAGCCACGCAGAAACGACACCGCCGACGCGATCGTCTCGGGCGACGTCCACGGCGAAGGGCAGACCTCGACCGCCGGCACGAGGTAGGGCGGGTTGATGGGGTGGCAGACCAGGCAGCGCGACCGGCCGGGAACATCCTCCAAGAAGGTGGAGGGCAGGAGGGCCGACGTCGAACTCGCCAGCACGGCTCCGGCGGGCGCTTCGCGATCCAGGGCGGCGAAGACGGCGCGCTTCACCTCCACCTTTTCGGGCGTGTTTTCCTGCACGTAGCCGACGCCGGCGAGCGCGCCGGGCAGGTCGGTGAACGCGCCGATGCGCGCCATCACGGCATCCGGAGTGGCGCCGTTCAACAGGTCGTTGGCCGCCAGGTCGGGCAGGACGTCGCGAATGAAAGCAAGGGCCTTGGCGAGCGCCGCCGCCTCAGGGTCGTAGAGGCGAACGGCGTGGCCGGCGCGCGCGAAGGTGATGGCCCAGGCACGTCCCACGAACCCCGCTCCAATCACAGCCGTTTCCATGACGCCTCCCTGCTCGGCTCCCATCAGAGCGACTCGACGTTGCCGTCGACCCCGAGCGACTGGCCGGAAATGTTGATCGCGGCCGGTGACAGCAGAAACAGCACCATCGCGGCGACATCCTCCGGCCCCGTCATGCGCCGGAGCGAGATGCGGCGAAGGTATTCCTCTTCCAT
>CALMOK010000182.1 GCA_937871825.1 uncultured Alphaproteobacteria bacterium | reverse complement strand
GCGCAGCAGGCGCGGGAGGGCTGGCGCGCCGGCGTGACGGGCAATGGGCAACGAAGCATCGTCGGTGGTGATCGCAAGGGCTTCGCCAACTTGATGCATGGGCAATACGGCGCGCCAGGCCAGAACCTCACCTCGATCGAGACGCCATCCGGCCGGCGCGCCACCGTGCATGCCGAGGCCGCGTCGAGCTTCGCCGGCTTCCTCAAGGATTTGGAAGGGACCGGCTACAAGATCGACAGCCTGGGCGGCTTCGCGAACCGTGGCATGGCCGGCAACCCCGGCCGGGTTTCGCAGCACGCCTTTGGCAACGCGATCGACATCAACCCGAGCCGCAACCCGTTCCATTCGTCAAAGACCGATATGCCGGCGAACGTGTCGGCGATGGCGGCGAAGTGGGGCCTGTCATGGGGCGGGGACTGGAGCGAGCGTTCGCGCGATCCCATGCATTTCGAATGGACCGGCGCGAAGCCGTGGCTCGCGCAAAAAGGACCGGCACCCACATTAGCCAACAAACCGGCGCTGATGCCCTTTGGCTTGACCGGAAGCGCCCTGGAGAAAATGGACCGCATGCGGCAGGAGCGTGCGGCCACGGACCCAGCCGCAGGCCGCTTCGCCAACCCCGCCGCGATGAAACCTCGGGAAGGAACGCCAGCAGCCGGGGCGGCCGGCAGCGGAGCTGCGGCTGGCGGGCGTGGCGCCTCGGCAGCGCCGAGCAATGTCCAAAACTTCTACAGCAACCACGACCCGGCGGAGACGGCGCGGTTCGCGCAGGTGCAGCAGAACCGGCACACACGGCGCACCCTGGCGGCCGCGCTTCACGACGTGGGAGGTCCGGCCGGATGACGGACCGCACCCCATACCTTTCGGTTCTGGGACCGGATGGCTCGGACCTGGTGAAGATCGCCGGAGCCAGGCTCATCGGCGTGCAACTGATCGACCGCATCGACGACGTGAGCGACGAGGCCATCATCCGCTTCACCAACAAGCCGCCCTATGTGGCGACCCCGGCCGAGAACACGCCATTCACGGTTCTGGTCGGCTGGTCGGCCGACAAGGCCGCGAAGGTGGGGCAGTACACCTTCCAGCGTGTTCACTTCAGCGGCAACCCGCGTGAAGGCGAGACGCTGGAGTGGATTTGCCGGGCGGCCGACTTTTCCGGTGGCACGCTGAAGGATGCCGCCAGTCAGCACTTCGACAAGGACACCGGCCACAAGACGCTGGCGGACGTGTTCCGCACCCTGTTCGCTGGGCAACAGGTGATGATCGACCCCAAGGTGGCCGAGATCCCGATCCCCAACGGCTACAAGCTGCAATGGCAACAGAGCGCGATCGATTTCGCGACCGACCTCGCGCACGAGAACGGCCTCATCATCAAACAGGCCAACGGAACCATCGTCGTGCTGCAGCGTGGTTCTGGCCTGAGCGCCTCGGGTAAGCCCCTCACGGCGGTCAACGTCGTCAAGGATCAAGCCTACGAGTATGACGTCGAGCTGGAGCCTCGCTTCGAGTACAAGTCGGCCTCCTCCACGTGGTTCGACACCGCAAAAGGCCGGCTGGAAAAGACGGACCAGCTGACGGGGTTCCAGGCCAATCGAAGCGGTATCGACGCGCTGCCCCACGTCGCCGCCGCCAAGGATGAAGCGGAGCGCCACGCGGCTGCCCGGGCGAGAGATTGGGGCAACTACAGCGGGACGGGCATGTTCATCGTGCCCGGTGACCCGACGGCCGTGGCCCTCGCACCGGTGCGATGTTTCGGCTTTCCCCCGGCGATCGACAGCGTGAATTGGGAAGCCGTGACCGTCACCAACGACGTGATCCCCGATCGAGGGTGGACGACCACCATCGAGACCCAGGTCAGCGTAGACG
>CALMOK010000181.1 GCA_937871825.1 uncultured Alphaproteobacteria bacterium | reverse complement strand
GATGCCGGGCTCGACGAAATGGAAGCGCTTTGGCAGGAGGCCAAGGCCGAGGAGCGCCAGCAGGGTGACTAGGCCACCCCTCCAGCCATCCGTGTCATCGGCGACCACGGCTCGCGGTCTGTTCCCGTCGTCAACCCCGCCCTGGCCACCTGCGTCGCGACGCCTTGCGGAAAGGCTCGCCGCAATTGTTCGACCCGCTCGGGTGCGACCCGTACCGTGAGATGAACGGTTCCGGTGTCGTCGTCGAAGCGATCGATCGTTTCCGTATGCTCGTAAAGCCAATGAAGGCCTTTGCCGTCCACCGGATCGAGCGCGATGGTGAAAACGTCACGGCCTTCCGCCAACCTCCGTTCAATAACCGAGAGAAGCTCGTCGAGACCCTCCCCGGTCATGGCGGAAATCACCACCGGCCTGCCATCCAGGGGTTTGTGGCCTGCGCCAGCCATCACCTCGGCGTGACGCTCGTCGTCGAGCAGGTCCACCTTGTTCCAGACTTCAACCAGTCGATGGTGATCGGACGCGTCGATGCCAAGGTCGCTCAGGATCGATGTGACATCGGCGTTCTGCTCCGCGCTGTCACCATGCGAAATGTCCCTGACGTGCAGGATCAGGTCGGCCGAGGTCACCTCTTCCAGCGTCGCACGAAACGAGCTGACCAGCATGGTCGGCAGATCGGAGATGAAACCGACGGTGTCGGACAGGACCGTCTTGCCACGATGCGGAAGCTTCAAAAGGCGCAGCGTCGGATCAAGCGTCGCGAACAACATGTCGTCCGCCACGACTTCGGCTTCCGTCAAGCGGTTGAACAAGGTCGATTTGCCGGCGTTGGTATACCCAACAAGGGCGACAACGGGAAAGGGAACGTCGGAGCGACGTTTCCGATTGACCGCGCGGGTGTTCTTCACCTTCAGAAGATCGACCTCGATCTTGGCCATCCGCTCCTCGATCAGCCGCCGATCGGTTTCGATCTGGGTTTCGCCGGGCCCGCCAAGAAACCCGAAACCGCCCCGCTGGCGTTCGAGATGGGTCCAGGACCGAACGAGCCTGGACTTCTGATATGCCAGGTGAGCCAATTCGACTTGAAGGCCGCCCTCGCGCGTGCGGGCCCTGCGGCCGAAGATCTCGAGGATCAGACCTGTCCTGTCGATGATCTTGGCCCCAAATGCCTTTTCGAGGTTGCGTTGCTGCACGGGCGACAGCGCGCAATCCATGATGACGAGTGTGGCTTCCGTGGCGGCCACAATCTCGGCCAACTCCTCGACCTTGCCCTTGCCCAGGTAGGTCGCGGGGCGCACCGCCGCCAAGTTGACGATCGTCTGGCCAACGATGTCGAGGTCGATCGCCCGCGCCAAGCCGAGCGCCTCATCAAGACGGGCGGTCGAACCTCGACCCGCCTCGCTTCGCTTGCCAGCCGTTCCGCGCGCTTGAGGATAAGGCCCGACCACCAAGGCCTTGGTGGCCAAGGCGGTCGCGCGCTCGGCATCGGCGAAATGTGATAACCCGGACTCAACAACGTGGTGGTTTGACAGGAGAGTTACTCGCCTAGCAGCGCCAAACTCTAGGTCCTTTCAGGAAGGGCAACCTCGTCTGGCGTTTCGAACATCTGGATCGGATGACCCGGCATGATGGTCGATATGGCGTGCTTGTAGACGAGTTGCGAGTGGCCATCGCGGCGCAGAAGCACACAGAAGTTGTCGAACCAAGTCACCACGCCCTGAAGCTTGACGCCGTTCACAAGAAAGATCGTCAATGGGACTTTGTGTTTACGCACGTAATTCAAAAACGTGTCTTGTAGGTTTTGAGCGCGTTCCGCCGCCATGATCCTGTCCGTTCCTGGTGCCGCCTCTTGCTTATGGTCACACCACGTTGCCAGAATACGGGCTCGCGGCGGGGCACCTTGACATCCATTAGAGGCAGAGAACAACGCGCCCGCAAGGAAAACTTGCGGGCCATTCACCGGCTTATCGGATCGGCAAGGCGCCGGGCGTCAGTCGATGCCGAGCGACTTCAGTTTTCGATGCAGGGCCGACCGTTCCATGCCGATGAACTCGGCCGTTCTCGAGATGTTGCCGCCAAAACGGCTGATCTGCGCGATGAGGTACTCGCGCTCGAACACTTCCCGGGCTTCGCGAAGCGGCAGGCTCATCAACTTCTCGCCTCCCGCGCCGTTCGGGGTCGCCGGCACGAGCGTTCCGATCTCGTTCGGCAGCATGTCGGCCGATACTTCCGTGTCGGCGTCCCCGCCCGCCAGGATCATCAGCCGCTCGACGTTGTTGCGGAGTTGGCGGATGTTGCCCGGCCAATCGTGCGACTGGAGCACCGCCATGGCGTCGCTGCCGATCTTGCGGCGTGCCAGTCCCCCCGTGGAGCAGATCTGGTCCATCAGGAAATCGATCAGTTCGGGGATGTCGTCGCGCCGCTCCGACAGGGAAGGAACGCGGATCGGCACCACGGACAAACGGTGGAACAGGTCTTCCCGGAAACCACCTTCGGCGATGGCCAGCGCAAGGTCGCGGCTCGTCGACGAGATGATGCGCACGTCCACGTGAACACGTGTCGATCCGCCGACGCGCTGGAAGTTCTGATCAACTAGCACCCGAAGGATCCTGCCCTGCGTTTCGCGCGGCATGTCGGCGATCTCGTCGAGGTAGAGGGTTCCGCCATGAGCTTCCTCCAGCGCACCGACTTGCCGGTTTCGCCCTTCCCCGGCCTCTGTGCCGAACAGCGCGACCTCCATCATGTCGGGCGTGATGGTGGCAGCGTTGAGCACGAT
>CALMOK010000180.1:13702-28732 GCA_937871825.1 uncultured Alphaproteobacteria bacterium | reverse complement strand
GGGCCTGACCCGCGCCATCGCGGACGCCGTGTCGGTGCCGGTGATCGCGAGCGGCGGGGTCGGGACTCTGGACGATCTGGTGGCCGGCATAACGGAGGGGCATGCGAGCGCGGTGCTGGCCGCCTCGATCTTTCACTTCGGCACGTTTACGATCGGGGAGGCCAAGCGGCACATGGCCGCCGCCGGCCTGGCGATGCGGATGGACGGATGAGCGCGAGCGTGCCCCGGGTGGGCCTCAACACCTTCACGCTGGACAACCTCGCGGCCCTGATCGCGGCGCGCGCCGAAGGGGTGGGCGACAAGTCCTACACCCGTTCCCTGCTCGACGACGGCGTCCACCGTTGCGCCCGCAAGTTCGGCGAGGAGGCCGTCGAGGCGATCGTCGCCGCCATGGCCGGGCACAAGCCCGAGATCGTCGGGGAAGCCGCCGACGTGCTTTACCATCTGCTCGTGCTGCTCCAGGCGACGGGCGTGCTCTTCGACGACGTGCTGGCCGAACTCGCGCGGCGCACCCGGCAATCCGGGCTGCAGGAAAAGGCGTCGCGGCCCGGCGCCGGAGGCTGACGGCCGGCCTTCAGCGCGGCGCGGGCGATCCCTGGAGGGCTTGCCGCACGGTTGCCGCCCATTCGCCATCGCCCACCGGCACCATGGCGATCACCGGGTCGGGGCCGAGCGGCTCGTCGATGATGCGGCTCACCAGGTGGTTGACGCCCCCGTCGGCCCGCAACTCGTCCAGCGTGGAGGCGAGGCCCGCCATCGCGCCACAACGGCCGATGTTGTAGGCGTCCTTCATTTCGACCTCCTCGCTGAAGCCGAACGGCCGGAACGAGGCGCCGCGCCGGCGCAAGCCGTCCTGCAGCAGGGGCCAGACCGGCTCGCCGATCATGAAGCAGATCGTCTGCGCCCCGAGGTCGCCGAGGCCCTGGGCCGGCGAGTTCCGCGGCACCATGACGACGAAACGATCCCGGTAGGCTTCCGTGACGGGCGTCAGCGCGGCGTCGAGCCGTCCCTCAGTCACCGTCCGGGGTTCCAGGAAGGCGAGGTCGACGTCGCCGTTCCGCACGCGCTCCATGTCGTCATCGTCCTCGATCAGGCGGAGCGCGAAGCGGCCCCCTCGGCCGAGCGCCGCCTCGGCGACGGTTCGGCACAGGCCGGCGGCGACCCCGGCGGGCGCGTCGCCCTCGATCGCGGCATAACCGGGCCGCTCCACGGCCGCGCAGCGCAGAACGCCGTGCCTCTTGACCGCATCGAGGATGCCGCCGGCCTGGGCCTGCGAGGCGATCGCCAGGATGAGGGTGGCGGCCAGCAGGCGTTCGATGGCCATCGGCTCAGTTGTAGTTCGGAAAGGTGATCGGCAGGGTGTTGAAGCCGGGCGGAACCACCGTGGCGATCCCCTGGCGCCGGTCTTCCGGCGTCACGCCGATGGCCGAGCAGCCCTTGCCGGCGAAATGCGGGAGGGTTTCCACGTCCCGGTCCGGGATCGTCGCGTAATCGGCGGGGAGCGGGGGCAGTTCGCCCGTCAGCCGCCCTGGCTCGAAGGCCGACAGCAGGTCGTCGGTTTCGGGCGTGTTGATGTCGCGCGGCCCGAGGTGGTGCTGCACGAAGCCGTTCGGCCCGTTGAACTTGGGGTCCTGGCCCGCCACCAGGGCCTGCGCCTCGTCGGGCAGGCTCGCCAGCGGCGGCAGGTCGAAGATCGCGCTGATCGTCTCGATCACGGCGTTGTGGTCGCCTTCGGCGCGCGACACCGCGTGGGCGCGCCCATAGGGCGACATCACGATCATCGGCACCCGGATGCCCCGGGCGAGCGGCAGCTGGTCGGGACCATAGGACAGGATGCGCGGCGGCACGTGATCGTAGAACCCATCCGACTCGTCATAGGTCAGGACGATGAGGCTCTGGTTCCAGATGTCGGGGCGAACCGCCACGGCGTTGACCACCCGCGCCGCCATGGCTTCGCTGAGCTGCCGGTCGCTGTAGCCCGGGTGGTCGTCGTCGCCGCCCTTGTTGTGGTTGATCGTGGCGATCTCGGCGGCCGTCAGGCCGGCGGGGTTGGGATAGCGCGGGTTCTGGATCGGCGGGTGCTCGCCGGTGATGGCGGCGAAGCCACCTCGGATGTAGACCACGCCCCCGTCCGGCGGCAGGTCGCCGGCCTTCATGTCGCGAAAGAAATCCCCAAGGCCGCGCATGTTGTCGCGATAGGTCGGATTGTTGACGAGGTAGCCGAAATAGGGCGGCGCCGAATGGTGGCTGACATAGCTCGCGTGGGAAACCGCGCCGTTCCCATCCGTCGCCTCGTGGTCGAAGCCTTCCTCGTACCAGCGCCAGGCGACCGGCTTGCCGCCGCGCGCCGTGATGAAGGGGATATCCCCCTTGATGTCGGGCAGGTCGAATTCGGGGTTGCCGTCTTCCTTGGTGATCGTGGCGGCGTCGCGGCCCGCGAGCGTGAGCGGCACGGTCGCGAAGGTGAGGTTCGAGGCGATGTTGCCGTTCTTGTAGTTCTCGGAGCCGCCGCCGGCCGGCTGCCGCCCTGCCGCCGTCGTGTCGAACTGCGAGCCGTAGAAGGGCTGCGGATCGTTGAGGATGGGCGGGCCTTGCGTGGTGCCGTGGTTCTCGCCCGCCGTGTAGCCCTTGCCTTCGGACCCGTGCTTGACCCATTGGGTTTCGCCCGATTGGCCGGCGATCATCGCGATGGCGTTGGGGGTCGAGGGCGTGTCCTCGGTGGCGAAGATGTTGTCGAACAGCGTGAAGCGGCTCGCGTAACGCCACAGGAACGGGATGGTGTCGCAATCGATGTAGCTCATCACCAGCCGGGCGTATTGGGTGGCGAGGGCCGCGCTCGACGGCCCGCCGCTCGCCACGAAGCGGCCGAACTCGGTTTGGCCGAACCCCTCCATGGTGGGCACGCCGTCCTTGAGGGCGAGCTTCTTGGCGAGGCCCTTGTGGCTGTGGTCCACGCTGTCGACGAAGGTGGCGTTCTGTTCCGGCCCGATGCGGAAGGGCTGAACGGTCTGCTCAGTGCCGGCCGCATCCTTGTAGTGCTGGATGAAGCCGCGCGTGTGGGCCGCGTCGCGGGGGGCGAGGCCGTCCGAGAACAACCCGTCGGCGCCCGGGAAGGTGCCGTATTCGTTGTCGAACGAATGGTTCTCGTTGAAAATCACGAAGACGTATTTGATCTTTTGGCGCAGGGCCGCGATCAGGGCGTCACGCGAAGGGTGCGGGCCGGTGGCCGGGTCGACCACGAAGGGCGCTATGGCGGGGCCCGGGTCGGGTTGCAGGTGAACCATCGGCCGCGCCGCCCCGTCCTGCGCGGCGTCCTGCGCCGCCGCTGGTCCGCCAAAAACGACCGAGGCGAGAAGGGCGGCGATCAATTGTTTCATGGGCGCATCCTGCATCGATCTTGGCGGCGGCCACCGATAATAAACCGCCCATCATGACAGTCCCGTGTCGCGCCGCGCGCCGCTCCGGATGGCTGGCCAGATCCGACGGGGAGCCGCGAAACGCGCCGACGGCCGGCGCGCGTTCACTTTCCCGACGCGACGACCCCGATTGTTATCAAGCGATTGACGCTTTAATGAACCCCATGGTCAAGGCCCTCCGCCCTCATCACGCGACCCCGTGCAGGTCCGCCGTGCCGTCCCGGAACATGGCATGAACGAGCGTGTGAAAGCCTCCATCGCGACCGTTGCCGCCCCCCACCGGCATTTCACGCGAAACGAATGGGCCGCCTTGCGGGCCGACACGCCGCTGACGCTGACCGTGGACGACCTGCGCAAGCTGCAATCCACCAACGACCCCATCTCCATCGAGGAGGTGATCGCCATCTACCTGCCGCTGTCGCGGCTGCTCGCCCTGTATGTCGCCGCCACCCAAGGGCTGTTCAAGGCGACGCAGCGCTTCCTCGGGGCCGAGGAAGAGGGCAAGATGCCCTACATCATCGGCGTCGCCGGGTCGGTGGCGGTCGGCAAGTCGACGACCTCGCGCGTCATGCAGGCGCTGCTGTCGCGCTGGCCCAACACCCCCAAGGTGGAACTGGTGACCACCGATGGCTTCCTGCTGCCGAACCGCGTGCTCGAGGAGCAGGGCCTGATGGAGCGCAAGGGCTTCCCCGAAAGCTTCGACGGCGCCGCCCTGCTGCATTTCCTGTCGGAAGTGAAGGCCGGCAAGCGCAACGTCCGGGCGCCGGTCTATTCGCACCTGTCCTACGACGTGATGCCGGGCGAGTTCGTCACCGTCGACCGGCCCGACATCCTCATCGTCGAGGGGCTGAACGTGCTGGCGCCGAACCGGCCCCCGAAGGAGGGCGCAGGCATCCCCTTCGTGTCGGATTTCTTCGATTTCTCGGTCTACCTGCACGCCGACCAGGCCCTGCTCGAAAAATGGTACGTGGCGCGCTTCATGCGCCTGCGCGAAACCTCGTTCCGCGATCCCCGCTCCTATTTCACCAAATACGCCGAGGCCAGCGACGCCGAGGCCGAGGCCACGGCGCTCGGCATCTGGACCCGCATCAACCTCCGCAACCTGCGGGAGAACGTGCTGCCCACCCGCGGGCGGGCCAGCCTCATCCTGACCAAGGGGGCGAGCCACCGGATCGAAGAGGTTGCGTTACGCAAGCTTTGAGACAGCGCGGTGGTGTTTCGGTTTGAGATTGGGTTGGGGGATGTCCGAGTTGAGGTGGAAAGCGGAAATCGGCTCCGCCGCCGAAAGCGGACGCTCCAAAGACCGTCTGCTTCACTCGATTTTCGTTATACTTACAGGACCGTCATCTCATAACCAGCGTCCGCATAACTTTGGTTATCCGGCGCTTCATCTCTGCTCAGCTCTGCCCTTCTCCACTCTAGAAGCCGAAGAACGGCTCTGATCTTTGCCTCAACGTTTAGATTTTGAGAAGCTGAAACAAAGAAGGATTCGTGCTATCGGTATATTTCGCTTTCTGGGATGCCTTTTATCTGCGCTTTGCAGAGCGCCGGTGATGCCGGCAGGCCGGGATAGTGGATTGAACCAATTTGATCCTTCAGAGAAGTCTCGGATAGACTCTATACAAACATCACCGACGCTGAAACATGCAGGGACCGGGCCCTTTCGACCATGTTCAATATCTTTTTGCCTTTGAACTTTCCACTCTTACACTCAAGATACAACACGTCCATAGTTCCCAGAACACTCAGGACATCATAATCCCCGCTCGTTTCTCCGTCTGAATTCCGCATTACGTCTGCAACATTGACGCTATAAGAAGATGAAAATGCTCCAAAGCGCCTAATCAGCAACTCTCCTACATACCATTCGAAGGTATGTGAAAACGCTTCCCTCGTCGTGTTAAACCCGCTTATGTTTATCAGTTTTTTTACGTCATTATCGGCTACTAGAACGCTCTGGTCGTTTACAAAGGCAAGTAGTTCCGCCCTCTTACTCCTGTTATCAAATACTTCGAAGACAAGGTTAGCCTCTCCTATTGGCCAGTCGTTCCTAGGAAGCACAGTGTCCAACCCTGCTCCCTCTGAAACGACTCGGAATCCCCGCGACGCCAATACTCGTTCAACCGTAAATAGCTCGGTCAAGCGTATTTGCTTCGGGCGAACGAGAGTAGGTCCACTGATAAAAATCACGAGCGCCTCAACATATCGCAGACGCTCCGGCCCTGAAGATAGGGGCATCAAGAGCTGCTTCACACGACTTAACACTCGGAGAGAGGGTCCGCGTTCGCAACTTTCCTAATCCAACTTCCCCGAACGTCGGCAGTCAGGTACGTCAGCTCGCCCGCAAGCAGCCCTTCTGATCGTCCGAGAAGGGTCGATTGGAGCCGTTTGACCAAAATCGAAATTAATCCGAAACACAACCACCCGCGCGATAAGCTGGCAACCGGTCGGCGGCGGATCCCAAGCCCATGCGTCATCTGCGGTACATCCTGGGCGACCAGCTTTCGCGCGACATCTCCTCGCTGCGTGGGCTCGATCCCGACACCGACGTGGTGCTGATGGCCGAGGTCGCCGAGGAGGCGGGCTATGTGCGCCACCATCAGCAGAAGATCGCCTTCCTGTTCTCCGCCATGCGGCACTTCGCCGAGGATCTGGCGCGCCGGGGCGTCAGGGTCGAATACACCAAGCTCGACGATCCGGGCAACGCGGGATCCTTCACGGGCGAACTCGAGCGGGCCCTGCGCCGCCACGCGATCGACCACGTGGTGGTGACCGAGCCCGGCGAATGGCGGGTGCTGGAGGCCATGCGGGGGTGGCAGGAGCGGTTCGACATCCCGGTCCACATCCGGTCCGACGACCGCTTCTTCTGCTCGCACGACGAGTTCAGGGCTTGGGCGGGCGACAAGCGCGGCTTCCGCATGGAATTCTTCTACCGCGCCATGCGCCGCAAGACCGGCCTCCTCATGGAGGGCGGGGACCCGGTGGGCGGCCAGTGGAACTTCGACAAGGACAACCGGAAAAGCCTGCCGGCGACCCTGGCGCCGCCGCCTCGCCTCAGGTTCGAGCCGGACGCCGTGACCGCCGAGGTGCTGGACCTCGTGCGCCACCGGTTCGGCACCAATTTCGGGGACCTCGCCCCGTTCGGCTGGGCCACCACCCGGCCCGAGGCGCTGCTCGCCTTCGACCATTTCATTCTCGATTGCCTGCCGCACTTCGGCGACTACCAGGACGCGATGCGGACCGACGACGGCTTCCTGTTCCACAGCCTCGTGTCGCCCTACCTCAACGCGGGCCTCCTCGGCCCCAACGAGGTGTGCCAGCGGGCGCAGGACGCCTATGAGGCCGGCATCGCGCCCCTCAACGCCGTGGAGGGTTTCATCCGGCAGATTTTGGGCTGGCGGGAATACGTGCGCGGCGTCTACTGGCTGAAGATGCCCGATTACGCGGCCACCAACGCTTTGAACGCCCACCGCAAGCTGCCGGCCCTTTATTGGACCGGCGAGACGGACATGAACTGCCTCCGGCAGGCGGTTGGCGACACGCGGCGGCAGGCCTACGCCCACCATATCCAGCGGCTGATGATCACCGGCAATTTCGCCCTGCTGGCCGGCATCGAGCCGGCCGAGGTGGAGGAATGGTACCTCGCGGTCTACGCCGACGCCTATGAGTGGGTGGAACTGCCCAACGTGCACGGCATGGTGCTGTTCGCCGACGGCGGCCTGATGGGCTCCAAGCCCTACGCGGCGGGCGGGGCCTACATCAACCGCATGACCGATTATTGCGGCGCCTGCACCTACGACCCGGCGGTCCGCTCAGGCCCGACGGCCTGCCCCTTCACCACGCTCTACTGGGCCTTCCTCATCGACAACGCCGACAAGCTATCCGGCAACCGGCGGCTCGCCATGCCCTACCGGGCCATCGAGAAGCTCGGCCCCGAACACCGGGCGGCGTTGCAGGCGGAAGCGCGCCGGTTCCTCGACGCGCTGCCGACTGATTATTGAGGGGACGCGCCGGCGGCCTCAATCCCGATCGCCACGAAGCGCACGTCGCCCTCGCCGTTGGACACCAGAAGCAGCGCCGATTTCTTACCACCCTCCTTCAGGGCCTTGATCTTGGCGCCAACGTCGGCCGGCGCGGTGAGCCGCTCCTGGTTGACCTCGGCCAGCACGTCGCCGGGCTTGATGCCCTTCGCGCCGGCCGGGGAGGACGGATCAACCGCCGTGACCACGACACCCTTCACGGAATCCTTGATGGTGTACTGCTTGCGAAGGTCGTCCGACAGAACCGAAAGGCTCATGCCGAGGGAGGTTTGCGGGGTGGGCTCGGCGGCCGGCTCGTCCCGCGCGGGCTCGGCGGAGGCCTTCTCGATATCCTCCAGCCGGCCGAGCTTGACCGTCACGGTCTGATCCTTGCCGTCGCGAAAGATGGCGACCGGGACGTCCTTGCCGACCGGTGTCGAGGCCACGATGGTGGGCAGGTCGCGCGACGCCTTCACCTCCTTGCCGTCGAAGCTCAGGATCACGTCACCGGCCTTGAGGCCGGCCGGCTTGGCGGGACCCTTGTCGTCGATGCCGGCGATCAGCGCGCCGCGCGGGGTCCCGAGCCCAAGGCTTTCGGCGATGCCGTCGTCGACACCCTGGATGCGGACCCCCAGCCAGCCCCGGCGGGTTTCATGGAACTCGCGCAACTGGTCGATCACCGGCATCACTGTGTCGGAGGGCGTGGCGAACCCGATCCCGATCGAGCCGCCGGAGGGCGACAGGATGGCGGTGTTGATGCCGATCACCTCGCCCGCCATGTTGAACAGCGGGCCGCCCGAATTGCCCTTGTTGATGGACGCGTCGGTCTGGATGTAGTTGTCGTAGGGTCCGCTGTCGATGTTGCGGTTGCGGGCCGACACGATGCCGGACGTGACGGTGCCGCCAAGCCCGAACGGATTGCCGACCGCCATCACGGCGTCGCCCACCCGCATCTTCTCGCTGTCGCCGAACTTGACCGATTTCAGCGGCGCGTCGGATTTGACCCGCAGCACCGCGACGTCGACCTTGGCATCCTTGCCGACAACCTCGGCCTTCAGCTTTCGGCCGTCCGTCAGGATGACGGTGACCTCGTTGGCGCCTTCCACCACATGGTTGTTGGTGATCACGATGCCGGACGGGTCGATGATGAAGCCAGAGCCGAGCGAACTCGATCGGCGCGACCGTGGTGTCTCGCTTGGAGCCCCGTTGCGGCCGTTCTGTCCCTGCAGCTGCCGCTTGAAGAAATCCTCGAAAAGGTCGTCGAACGGGGTGCCGGGTGGCAGCTTCGGGGCGTTGCCGGCCTGTTTCTGCTCCACCGTCTGGGAGGCCGAGATGTTGACCACCGCGTCAACCACGCCGGCCGCGAGATCGGCCAGGGACTCCGTGCCACCCTTGGCCGAAGCGGGCGCTGGGCCGAGGAGGGCAAACGGGGTTGGCCCGGAAAGCAGCCCCAAGCCGAGCGCCGCGACGCAAGCCCCGCGCCCCAACCGGCGCCGCAGGATGGCCAAACGAGTGTGACGCTGGGCGGGAACTGGCGGCATGGGTTCGGAGCTTTCAATGATGGCCAAAGGCGGTTGGCGTCGATGTGCCCACCATATCGGCACGGGGACCGGACGCGGCAAGGCCCGGCCCGAGCGGCGGGGCGAGCCCCGGAACGGCGACCAAGAGCGCACGCCCGATGGTTCCGGCGGCCGTGCTGGCTTTCGGCTTGGGCAGGGTAGGGCTTTCCGCCGCCGAGGTCATGGTCGGCGGCGCTCCCGCGTGGACTGGTCTACCGGCTCTCAGCCGCTGCACTTTTTGCCTCCGCGTCGCGCTTCACGTCCGGCGTGAGACAGCCGCTTTCGCATTTTGAACATGACGATCCGGCCACCTGCGTCACGCTCGATCCAACCCGGCAGGATTGGCGGGAAATGGGAGGATCACATGGGCGACAATCGCGGCGTCGTTTATCTTGGTAAGGACAAGGTCGAGGTTCAGTCGATCGATGACCCCCGCATGGAAGCCCCCGACGGCCGGGCGATCACCCACGGGGTGATCCTGAAGGTCGTGTCCACCAATATCTGCGGTTCGGACCAGCACATGGTGCGCGGCCGCACGACGGCCCCCGAGGGGCTCGTGCTCGGCCACGAGATCACCGGCGAGGTGATCGAGGCCGGCGTCGACGTCGAGATGATCAAGAAGGGCGACCTCGTTTCGGTGCCGTTCAACGTCGCCTGCGGGCGCTGCCGCACCTGCCACGAGGGCAACACGGGCGTTTGCCTCACGGTCAACCCAGGCCGGGCCGGCGGGGCCTACGGCTATGTCGATATGGGCGGCTGGATCGGCGGGCAGGCGCGCTACGTGATGGTGCCTTACGCGGACTTCAACCTCCTGCGCTTCCCCGACAAGGATCAGGCGATGGCGCAGATCCGCGACCTCACCATGCTGAGCGACATCCTGCCGACCGGCTTCCACGGCGCGCTGAACGCCAAGGTCGGCGTCGGCTCCACGGTTTACATCGCGGGCGCCGGCCCCGTCGGCCTCGCCGCCGCAGCCTCCGCCCGCATCCTGGGCGCCGCCGTGGTGATGATCGGCGACTTCAACGCGCAGCGGCTCGCCCACGCCAAGGCCGTCGGTTTCGAGCCGGTCGACCTCGGTAAACACGATCGGCTGGGCGAACTCGTCGCGGAAGTGATCGGCGTGCCGGAAGTCGACAGCTTCGTCGACGCCGTCGGGTTCGAGGCGCGCGGCCACGCGGGTGGCGAGCAGCCCGCCGTCGTGCTGAACCAGGCCATGGCGCTGACGCGCGCGGCCGGCTCGATCGGCATCCCGGGCCTTTACGTGACGGAGGACCCGGGCGCCGTGGAACAGAGTGCCAAGGTCGGCAATCTCAGCCTGCGCTTCGGCCAGGGCTGGGCCAAGAGCCAGAGTTTCCACACCGGGCAGACCCCGACGCTGCGCTACAACCGCCAGCTCATGCAGGCCATCCTGCATGGTCGGCTGCCGATCGCCGAGATCGTCAATGCGACCGTGATCCCGCTCGATCAGGCGCCCGAGGGCTACAAGGCCTTCGACGACGGCGCGGCCCGGAAATACGTTCTCGACCCGCACGGCATGCTGGCCGCCTGACACCGACCATCTGGCCCCGGCGAACCGCCGGGGTTTGCGGACCGCGTCGTTGGCGTTATGAGCGGAACAGAAACCAACGGCGCGGGACGACAACAGGTGACGCAGGCCAAGATCACGGTGAAGGGCGGATGGATCGACGTTTCGTTCGCCGACGGGACACTCGCGCTGGCGGCCATCGGCTCCCCGCTTCGTCATCTCCTCAAGCCGCAAACCTCGATCCCCGGTCGACACAAGCAATCCGAGGAAAAAAGCCGATATCGCCGCCTGGCGGTTGAGGCCATCCTGGCCCAGGACCCGTCAGCCGACCCGGACGACGCCGAAGTGGTCTGGTCCTGGCGGAACGGGTAGGGGACTAGGCCCCGCCGGACGGCTCCCCCCTCGACGATCCCCGGTCCCAAGCCTCGATGCAGGCGGATTGGCCGGCGAGCCGAAAGGCCAGGATGGCGGCGCCGGTCCTGCCGGCCGAGAGGCCGAGGCGGGAGGCGCGAAGGGGCGGGGGGGATCGCCACGTCAGTCGCGACGCCAACGCTTCGCGCAACGGGTCGAGGAGCAGGGTACCGGCTTCGGCGAGGCCGCCGCCCAGAACGATCGCGCCAGGGTCGAGCAGAACCGTGACGGTGGCGAGGCCGAGCGACAAGGCGCGGATCGCGTCGCGCCAAACCGCGCCGGCGAGCGGGTCCTCGGCTTGCGTCAAGGCGATGTCCCGCGCCGATCGGCCTGCCGCTCCGCCACGTGTCCGATAGCGCCGCGCGATGGCGGCCGCGGACGCATAGGCTTCGAGGCAGCCGAGTTGGCCGCAGCCGCAGGGTTCGCCGTCGGCGATGACCGGCATGTGGCCGAATTCGCCGCCCATGTTTCGCGCCCCCGACACGATGGCTCCGTTGCAGAGAAGTGCCGCCGCGATGCCGGTGCCGATCATCACGTAGGCGAAATCACGCCTATTGTCCGTCCCGCCGAGCAGGTTTTCGGCGAGCCCTGCGGTGCGCACGTCATGCCCCGTCGCCACTGGCAGACCGAGGTGGCCGGCCATCCTGTCGCGCAGCGCAAGGTCGCGCCACCCGAGGTTGGCGGCGAACAGCACCCGGCCGGACGCCTCGTCCACCCCCGGGGCGATCACCCCGGCCGCCAGGGGTCGCAGGCCGCCCGACGCCGCCATCGCCATGAGACTGGCCCCAAGGTTTTCAAGGCAGGCCAGGGCCGCTTCGCCGGTTCTTCCTTCAAGGATGACCGCCTGTTCTCCACGGATCGCGCCGGTTCCGTCGACCAGGGCACCCTTGAGGCTGGTTCCGCCGATGTCGATCGCCAGGACGACCGCTTCCTTCCCGGTCACGACGGGGCTTTCGCGGCGCGCAACAGGACCTCGACCTCCTCCGCCGAGGTCGACGGCGGTTGGCCGGGCGCGGCCCGCATGGCGCGGGCATGCACGGCCGACACGCCGGTTCGCTCGAGCAACGCCCCCACGTTGGCCGCCCGCACGCCGCCGCCCGCCATGATGGTGAGGCTGGGTGGTGCTTTCTTCACAAGCCGCGCCAGCATCGCCGCACCGGCTTGCGCCGTCGGGGCGCCCCCAGATGTCAGCACGCGCGTGAACCCGATCCCGGCCAACGTCCCCACGGCATCGGGCAGGTCCGGCAGGAGGTCAAAGGCCTTGTGGAAGGTTTTCGGCGCCGCGCCGCAGGCGGCCACGAGGCTCGCGACGGCGTGGTGGTCGATGCCGCACGCCGGGGTTAGAACGCCGAACACGAAGCCGATCGAGCGACCTTCGTCCCTCGCCAAGGCTTCAAAAGCCGCGATCTCCGACAGCATGACGCAAAGGTCGTCGGGGCTGGCCAGGAAGGCTCCCGGGCGAGCCCTGATCATCACCATGATGGCGATCCGCCGGGTGCGTCGCAGGATGGTCCGCACCAGTCCGAGGCTTGGTGTCAGCCCGCCATCCGACAAGGCGGAACAAATCTCAACGCCATCGACACCCTGGACTTCCGCCACCATGGCGCCGTGCAGGTCGTCGATGCAAATCTCAACCTTCACAGCCCGGTTTCGATCAGCCACGTGTTTCGTCCGGTGGTTGTCGTCGTGCCCGATCGAGGCGAAATCCTTCTCCATCGTCCAGGGCCATCCATTATCGAAGTCAATTCGACGGATGGACGATGCGTCCGCGGGCGGAACGGCGGCCTGTTTGCCGTTGAACTGCGGAAGCTGGCCGGCTTCCACGTTCGTGAACCTCCTTGGAGGAACGGTCGATCTCAGACTTTAGGGATGACACGTCCAGCTTGACGTGACGGAACTCAGCTGAGATGCGCCGAGAACAGCTTGTTCATCTCGAACATGGTCGCCTTGTCCTTGCCGAACACGGCCTTCAGCTTCTCGTCGGCCAAGATCTCGCGCTTGTTTTCCGGGTTCTGCAAATTGTGCTTGCGGATGTATTCCCAGACCTTGCTGACCACGGCGGTCCGGGGCAGGGGCTCCTTGCCGACAACGGCCGCGAGCTGGTCGGAGGGCTTCAGAGGCTTGGCCAGCGCGGCATTGACCTTCTTCATGGGCGGCACCTGGCCAGCCTTGTCGTTCTTGGTCTTCGCGGTCTCGGCTTCGGCCTTGGCTTCGATGGCCTTCTGGGCCTTGGATCCCTTGGATTGTTTGTCCGGTGCGCTTTTGCTGGTCTCAGCCGTGCCGGTTTTCGCTTTCGTGGCCATCAAACCCTCCTGTTTCGAACCTACGGTCCCCGCCGCTGCGGCTTTCACGATGAACACACCAAGCACCGCAAGGCAATCGAGCAGTTCGGCCGTATCGCCGGCGCGGCGATAAACCTGTGTGATCCGCGTCTCAATCCGAAATACGGGTTGCCGCCTTATCGTTCCGGGTTTTTGCGGCGAGGAGGGAAAAACCTGTTCAAAACTGGCTTCCGTCGATTTTAGTGACGATGCCCTGCTTGTGGCTGAGGTCGCTCCGCATGTCCTCAATGGCGCGGGACTGTCGGGCGAGTTGCGTGATCAGCCCATCCACGACCTCGATGAGCACGGCCTGGATGCGGGCCGCGTCGCCCGATGTTTTCGCGTCGCGCAACGCGTCCCGAAGGGACAGAACCGCCAGTTCGTCCTGGCCGACATGGCGCTTTTCGTCGTTCTGGTTCGCCGGCATGTCCGTCCCTTGTTGGCGCGTTCCCGCGAGGGAAACGCGCGACGATTTCGAGCGCGGGGAATGAGGTCGTGTCGGCCAGTGGCCGGACGCAAGCGCCCTGGGCGGCATGTGGCCCACAAAGGCCGAGCCTGTCCAGGGCGGGAAGGATTCAACCAGGATCGAGGCCCGACCGATCAGGCCGGGCGCCGCCGCCCGTGCGCCATCACGAGCGCGGCGTAGCGCGAGCCGCCCCGCGTCACCCGGGTGGCGAAACGGCCCTCGCTGTACAGGGCGGCCGTCCGCCGGATATCGCCGCCCTGGTCGCCCAGGATGGAGGCGAGGTAGCGTGCCCCGCAATCGGCGTTGGCGGCAGGGTTCGTCATCGATCCCCGGCAGCCAAGCCCTCGCGCCGTGGCGGGCAGGATCTGCATCAGCCCGATCGCACCGGAGCGGGAGCGGGCACGGGGGTTGAAGCCACTCTCCACGCTGGCGACCCCGTAGGCGAGGGCAGCTGGCACGCCGTGGCGGCGGGCCGCCGCCAGCACCAGGTCGGCCATTGGTGCCCGCCTGGGTGTGATCCGCAAGGGTTGCAGGACCTTGGGTTGCGAGACTTCGGATGGCGAGACCTGGCGTGGCATGAGGGCTCGCGTCCGATCGTTGACGACGGGCGGGATGGGCCAAGAGCCCGCGCCCGTTGGCGTCAGGCCGGGTGCGGCATCGGCCGGCTCGGCCGTCACGCGGCCCGCCGCGTACCGGTCGCGTGCCGAGGCGGCCGGCTCGGCCCCAAGAAGCCCGACAAGCAGGATCGATCCCGCGATCGCGAGTTGACGCATGAATAACCTTCCATGAAATTCAGACCGACCAAGACGATCCGCGACGCCGAGTGATTCCCTCGGGCTCGGTTCGCGGTCGCACGAATTATTCGATCTATTGTTCGGCGTTAAGGCCGCAGGAAATGCCGTTCAATTCAGCAGGGCGACCCTTGTTATTGGAAAATCGTTCGAAATAAAGGCGAGTGAATTCTAATTGGACATCAGAACTTGCCAATTCGGCAGGAACATTGGTTCGGTGATTTTCGTCAGTGGTCGTCGCAGCCAGGCCGGACCCACGCCGGCAGGCCGGCGTGGGTGGACGATCAGTTGGATCCGTCTTCGATGGTGGCCGAGGGACGGTCGTCACCGCTCGCCATCTCCTCGTGCCACTCGCCCTTCTCGTCCTGATACTCGATCGCCTCGCTTTCGCCGGGTTGCCCCTGTTCGGCGGCGACGCGCTTGGCGGCGTCCTCCGCTTCCGCGTGGCTCGGGAAGGTTTCCGAAAACACGTCGGCGAGCTTGTAGGCCCAGCCACCGTCGTGTTCGACGATCGTGTAAGTG
>CALMOK010000180.1:0-13692 GCA_937871825.1 uncultured Alphaproteobacteria bacterium | reverse complement strand
GTGTAAGTGATGTTGCTCATTCCGTGCACTCCTTGACGAACAAAGGACGATCGAAGGGTGGCTTGGGGTCCCTGGCGAGCGGCCCGAGCCCGAAGCGGCGACGGCGTGGCGATTTGACAAGGCCCACTTTCATGGCCAAGCAACGTCACCATCTTGTTTGCGACGCTTTTTACCGCGATCGGGCAAATATCGGAAGGAGGGCGCGTGAGCAGCCTCAATCAAGAAACCGTCACGACGGTCCGCCATTGGACCGACCGGCTGTTCAGCTTCAGGACCACGCGGGACGCCTCCTTCCGTTTCCGGAATGGCGAGTTCACGATGATCGGGCTCGAGGTGAACGGCAAGCCCTTGTTGCGCGCCTATAGCGTGGCGAGCGCCAACTACGAGGATGAACTCGAATTCCTCTCCATCAAGGTGCCCGAGGGGCCGCTCACCTCGAAGCTGCAGCACCTGCGGCCCGGCGACACCGTGATGGTCAGCCGCAAGGCGACCGGGACGCTGGTGATCGACAACCTGGTCGAAGGCCGCAATCTCTACCTCCTGTCCACGGGGACCGGCCTCGCCCCGTTCATGAGCGTGATCAAGGATCCGGAAACCTACGAGAAATTCGAAAAGGTCGTCCTGGTGCACGGCGTGCGTCATGTGTCGGAACTGGCCTACCGCGACGACATCGCCGACGCGTTGCCGAACGACGAGGTGCTGGGCGAGGTGGTTCGCGGGCGGCTGCTTTATTACCCGACCGTCACGCGCGAGCCTTTCCGCAACACCGGGCGGATCACCGGTTTGCTGCAATCGGGCAAACTGTGCGACGACCTCGGGCTCCCTACGCTTGACCCCGCCTTTGACCGCGCGATGATCTGTGGCGGCCCCCACATGCTGGCCGACATCAAGGATCACCTGCTGGCCCTTGGCTTCGTCGAAGGCAACCACGGCGAACCGGGCCAGTTCGTGATCGAGAAGGCCTTCGTGGATAAATAGGCGGGGTGGATCGATAGACGGGGTTGCCCGCGCCGCCCGGAAAGGCTCGCTTGAACCCCGCTCCGTCTTCACCCGCCGCGCCCAAGCCGCTGGAAGGCCTGCGCGTTCTCGAACTCGCCCGCATCCTCGCCGGCCCCTGGATCGGCCAAGCCCTCGCCGACCTCGGGGCCGACGTCGTCAAGGTCGAACGGCCCGGGTGCGGTGACGATACCCGCGGCTGGGGGCCACCCTTCGTCGAGCCCGCCGACGGGGAAACAGCCGCGGCGGCCTATTTCCACGCCGCTAACCGTGGCAAGCGCTCGGTCGCCGCCGATTTCGAAACGGACGAAGGCCGGGCCACCGTTCGCCGTCTCGCAAGCCACGCCGACGTGCTGATCGAGAATTTCAAGGTTGGCGGCCTGTCCCGTCACGGCCTCGATTTCGAGAGCCTGCGGGCGATCAACCCACGCCTCGTTTACTGCTCGGTGACGGGCTTCGGCCAGACCGGCCCCTATGCCGACCGCGCCGGCTACGACTTCATGATCCAGGCCATGGGCGGCATCATGGACCTAACAGGCGCCCCCGACGGGGAGCCGCAGAAGATCGGCGTCGCCTTCGCCGACATCATGACCGGCCTTTACGGCGTCGCCGGCATCCTGGCCGCCCTGCGGCAGCGGGACGCGACGGGCCTCGGCGCCCATGTCGACATGGCGCTCCTCGACGTGCAGGTGGCCGTGCTGGCCAACCAGGCGATGAATTACCTGGTGGGCGGCAGGACGCCCCGCCGCCTCGGCAACCAGCACCCCAACATCGTGCCCTACCAGGTCTTCCCCGTTGCCGACGGCCACCTCGTGGTCGCCGTCGGCAACGACGGGCAGTTCGCCCGGCTGGCGAGCGTGCTGGGCCAGCCTTCCCTCGCGGCAGACCCGCGCTTCGCCTCCAACGCCCTGCGGGTGGCCAACCGGGCCGACCTGATCCCCATCATCACGACAGCCACGCTCCGGCATCCGGGCGCGTCACTGCTGGCGTCCCTCGATCGCGAGGGGGTGCCGGCCGGGCCAATCAACACCGTCGCCCAGGTGTTCGACGATCCGCAGGTGATCGCCCGCAGCCTCAGGGTCAATCTGCCCGCGCCGGCCGCCAAGGGCGGGTTTGTTCCGTCGGTGGCCTCTCCCATCGTCATCGATGGCCGGCGCATGGTGGCGGGCCGCGCCTCGCCCGAACTCGGGGCTGATGGCGCGGATGTCGCGGCCGACCCGCGATGGGGCGGCCCGGGGATGTGACGGGCGGCTAAAGCCGAGCTCGGCGGGCGATTTGTTAAGCCCGCGAGGCCTAGGATGCAGGCTGGCGCGCCGGGAGGATGCCGCCGTTCGAGCCGGGCCAGCACATGGGCAACATCAGTTTCCGGGCCGCCGTCCGCGGCGACGAGCCCGACGGAGGGTTGATCGAGGCGGCCGAGCGGTCATCCGAGCGGCGTTCGATCCTGGCGATCCGCGCGACGCTCCTGCTCATCCCGCTCAACTGGCTGCTCGGCACCACCTTGCCGTGGCTTTACGCCATTGCGCTGCTGCTCCTGTTCAGGGCTCGATCGGTGTCGGCGCTGGAAGCCCTGTTCCTCGGCCTGATCGGCGCCCTCCTGCTCGGCCTGGTGGTGGCGATGGCCGGCGGGGTGCCGGCCGACCGCGTCGTCGCCTCCTTGTTCAACCTCAGCGTTATCGTGCTGCTGATCGCCTTTCTGAACGCCGGCACGGCCCTGTTCGTGCCGGACCGCGAGGCGGACAGGCGCGCGCTTTACAAGTCTGCCTCGACCGTCTTCGTCTGGTATGTCGTCTGCGTGTTCGCCGCCGCCGTGGCGACCCGCGCGACAGGGGTTTACGCCCTGACCGGCCGTGCGCTGATCCTCGGCCACCTGCCGTCCCTGCCGGGCATCCTCGAACTCTATGCCGGGATCCATTTCGCCGAGGTGGATTGGACGACCGCCGGGCCGGTGCCGCGGATCGACGGATTCGGCATCTACGCCACCGAGGGGGCCATCCTGTTGCTCCTGCTGGGGTTGTTGGCCGGCATCCACGCCATCGGAAGCGGACGGCCTTGGCGCTTCCTGTTGAGCGAAGCCGCCATCCTGGTCGGCCTCGTCGTGATGGCGAGCCGGACGACCCTGATGGCCTACCTGGTTTCCACGCTGCTGCTCGGCGCGGCGTTCCGCCGGTGGACGGCCATCGCGCTGCTCGTCGCCGTGCCGACGCTGTTGATCGGGGTTCCTGCCGTGGCTCTTTACGGCGGGGACGCCATCAACGGTTTCGTCGCCGAGCGGAACCAGGTCCGGCTCGGCTCGTCCACCTTGCGGTTTCTGTCCTATTTCACCGCGATCGACCTTGTGCGCGATCACAACCTCCTTACCGGGTTGGGGATCAAGCCCATCGACGACGCGGTGCCCGGCATCCCGGTGGGCTCGCATTCCACCGTGATCTCCATGTTCACTAAGGGTGGGCTCGTCGCCCTGCTCGCCTTGGGGGCCATCTACACCACACTCCTGGCCGGGATCGTCGGCGCCCAGATCGGCGCCTGGAGGTCGACGGCCCGCGACTGGAGCTTCGAGCGGCGTTTCGAGCTCGTTCAGCTGTCGCGCTGCGTCGCCGTGCTGCTCGGCTGGTGGATCACGGAGGATTTCGACGCGCCGGCCTCCGAAGCCGTTCTGGCCGGGCTGGTGCTCGGGCTGTTTTGGGGCAACCTCCGGCAAGCCCGCACCCGCCCGGCCGCCTCTTTCCGCTGATCGCCGCGACAAGATAGCCAGCATGCTCTGAAGCGAGGTCTCCTACAGTTCGATCAGTATATAATGAACGAATTAACCGAAGTTTAACCGACTGGATTAGGAATCACTCCGGCCTATTGAATTACCGCGAGCGTCTGATCCGCCTACACCGTGTCATGGGAGACGAATACTATCGATCCTAAGATCGGCGAACTCCACGGCGGCGATTCACCCATCATAGGTCTTGAAACCCTTTGTTAAGCATGTTGCGGATAAAAATCGTTTCGTGAGGTGGTGGTCGAGGTCGGATTTTCGACCCGCCGCCCCGTTGAAGCGGGATTCAGCCATGCTGGTTTTGATCGATGACCGTGAGATCGTGTCGGTGGGCTACGCGGGGGGCTTCAAGACCGAGGGCGTGGTCAGCGCGGGTTTGTCGCCGGACGACTTTCGTGGCTGGGTGGAAACCATCGCCGACGAGGACCTCGGCGCCGTTGAAGCCTTCCTGATCGGCTCCTGCCGCGACCGGAATGCCTTTCCCCGCCTGATCCGCGAGCGGTCGCGCGCGCCGATCATCGCCATCAACGAAACCCAGTCGCTCGAACAAACGCTCGAGCTGTTCTCGGCCGGCTTCGACGACGTGGTCCGCAAGCCCATCCATGTCCGGGAACTGATGGCGCGGATCGACGCGATCCGGCGCCGTGCCCAGACCAAGAAGGACGACATGATCTTTGGCGAGATCAGGGTGTTCTTCGACGGGCGTGACCCCGAAGTGCGGGGCGAGGTCCTTCAGCTGCCCCGGCGCGAACGCCGCATTCTCGAATACCTCATGAAGAACCGTGGACGCCGCGTCAGCAAGGCGCAAATCTTCAACGCCATCTACGGGATCTACGACGAGCACGTGGAGGAGAACGTGGTGGAAAGCCATGTCAGCAAACTCCGCAAGAAGCTGCGCCAGCAACTCGGCTACGACCCGATCGAATCCAAGCGCTACCTCGGCTACTGCCTCGAAGAGCGTGAAGCCGAATCGGTTGCCGCGCGCGGCCGTGACATCCGTCCCGCCCTCCCGGAAACAGCCGTGGCGGTTCAAGCCTGAACGGCGGCTTTGGGCGGCGGCGCGCGCCCGAACCGGTGGGTCGGGCAACGTTTTAACAGAGTTGCAATCTGTCCTGGGTAGTGTTCGCGGTGGGTTCCGGATCACCGGATCGACTGGTTTTCCGGTCACCACCCTGAGGCGTTTATGACAAGCGCCGCGAAATCGCCCTTGGTCGACCATGTCAGGTTGCGCCGAGCTGTTGTTGCCGCATGGCCTGTGCGGTTCCGGGGCAGTTCCATGCGACCGACGACCATACGCGCGACCCGACGTGCTGCCTCGTTGTCCGGCGAGCCGCAGGGCTTGGGCGCCCACGACACCAAGGATTCGAGGCCGGCCGCCCCAAAAACCGCCCCTGTCAAGCCGGCCGCGACCTTGAACGTGCGCGACGAGATCCGGCGACAGGCCGTCGAGGCCGCCGATGCGTGGGCGAGCGACGCCGCGCGCTGGAACTGACGACGCCCGAACTCCGATCGGTCGTCCGGTGGTCGACCTTCCTCGCATCCCACGCACATGACCGGCCGACAGGCTTTCAAAATCGAGCGCCACAAGGATTGTTGACCATGGTTCAGATATTCGGTCGCGGTAAAACCAGGACGGACATGGAGCGACTGAAGGCCGAACTCGCCGAGGTGCGGGAGCGCTCTTCGGTTCTCGACGAAGCGTCTGGCGTTGGCCTTTGGCAGGCCATCCTGGTCGATGCCGAAGCCATGCACGCCAACAGTCGCTGGACGTGGTCGCCGGAATTCCGCCGCCTGATCGGTTACGAGACCGAGGCCGAGTTCCCCAACGTGGTGGGATCATGGGCCGATCGGCTTCATCCCGACGACGCGGCGCCAACCTTCAAGGCGTTCGGCGACCACCTGGCCGACCGGACGGGTCGCGCCCGCTACGACGTGACCTACCGGCTGAAAACGAGGGATGGCTCCTATCGCTGGTTCCGGGCGACCGGCGGCTGCCGCCATGCGGCGGACGGCAAGACCATCCGGGCCTGCGGCTCGCTCACCGACGTCCACGAGCAGAAGGTGCTCGACCTGCAATCCTCCGACGAGGCCGCCGCCGCCAGGCAATTGGTGGAAGAACTGTCGGCGGGGCTGCAGGCCCTGTCGCAAGGCGAGTTGACCTACCGGGTGACGGCATCGATGGGCACGCGCGGCGAGCGCCTGAAGATGGATTTCAACGCCTCCATGGAACGTCTGCAAACGTCCATGCTGTCGGTGGGCGCCAACGTCGAGGCGATGCAGAAGGGCTCGCAGGAGATCACCACCTCGGCCGACGACCTGTCCCGGCGAACCGAACAGCAGGCCGCGACGCTTGAAGAAACAGCCGCCGCGCTCGACGAGATCACCGCCACCGTGAAGAAGACGGCCGATGGCGCGCTCCACGCCCGACAGGTCGTGTCCAGCGCCAAGAAGGACGCCGAAGTGTCCGGCACCGTGGTGAGCCAAGCCATCGAGGCGATGAGCAGCATCGAGAAGTCGTCGCGCCAGATCGGCCAGATCATCGGCGTGATCGACGAGATCGCCTTTCAAACCAATCTCCTGGCGTTGAACGCGGGTGTCGAGGCGGCGCGCGCCGGGGAAGCGGGGCGGGGCTTCGCCGTCGTGGCGTCCGAGGTGCGCGGGCTAGCGCAGCGCTCCGCCGAGGCCGCCAAGGAGATCAAGGGCCTGATCTCGGCCTCGGCTGTTCATGTCGGGCAGGGCGTGGAACTCGTCGGCGAAACCGGCAAGTCGCTCAGCCGCATCGTCAGCCACGTCGCCGAAATCAACCTGGCGGTGGGTGAGATCGCCTCAAGCGCGCAGGAGCAGGCGACGGCCCTGGCCGAGGTCAACACCGCGGTCAACCAGATGGATCACGTCACCCAGCAGAATGCCGCCATGGTGGAACAATCCACCAGCGCCAGCCATGCCCTGTCGCACGAGGCCGCCGAGGTCGCCCGCCACATCGCGCGCTTCAAGGTGGGACAGGTCCAGGCCGGCGAAGCGGCGGAAGCGCCGGTCCGGCGCCAGCCCTTTGCCAAGGCGCCGGCCGCCAAGCCCGCCCGCATGATGAAGACGATGGCGGCCCGGGGTGGTGGAGCCGCCGTCAAGCTCCGGGAAGCGCCGCAGGCGGATGCCGGCTGGGATGAATTCTAGGTCGGGCATCTTTGGATGATCCTCGACGCAATGAAACGCGCGTGCCCCCGCAGAACGAAGGCGCCGCAACCCGGAGATGAACATGGCCGATGACGCCGCGGGCCAGCGGACCCTTGTGCTGGACGAAACGCTCGACCTCACCTCGACGGTCGAACTCGCGAAATCGCTGACGGCCCTGCGGGGAGCCGACCTTCGCGTCGACGCCTCGGCGGTGAGACGGGTCGGGGCGCAATGCCTGCAGATCCTGGTATCCGCCGCCGCGTCCTGGAAGGCCGACCGGGCCGTCTTCAGGGTCGTGGAAGGCTCGCCCGACTTTATCGAAGGCGTGCGCCTGCTCGGCCTCCAATCCGCTTTTCCCCTTGAGGATCCTTGCCGATGAGCAAAACCATCCTGACCGTCGATGACAGCCGCACCATGCGGGACATGTTGAAGCTGGCCTTGACGTCGGCGGGCTACAGCGTGCTGCAGGCCGAGGACGGCGTGCACGGCTTGGAGGTCCTGCAGGGGTCCGACCCGGACGTGATCATCACCGACATCAACATGCCCCGGATGGACGGCTTCGGCTTCATCGCCGGCGTGCGCGAAGCGGGGCGCCACCGCGCCGTCCCCATCCTGGTGCTGACCACCGAAAGCGACATGGAAAAGAAGGCGCGCGCGCGAAGCGCCGGCGCCACAGGGTGGATCGTCAAGCCGTTCGATCCCGTCAAGCTGGTTGATGCCGTCCGGCGCGTGGCCGCCTAATTCGCAGGAGTTTCAAGCTTGGACACGATGGCGGCCATCAAGCAGACATTCTTCCAGGAATGCGAGGAGCAGCTTTCCGAGCTTGAAACCGGGTTGCTGTCGATCGAGGACGGCGATCACGACGGGGAAACCATCAACGCGGTTTTCAGGGCCGTCCATTCCATCAAGGGTGGGGCGGGCGCCTTCAACCTCGGCGCGCTGGTCAAGTTCGCCCATGTGTTCGAAAGCGCAATGGACCTCGTTCGCACGGGTCGGATGAGCCCGGGGCCGGACGTCCTCAAGGTCATGTTGCGGGCCGCCGACGTGCTGGCCGACCTCGTCCGGGCGGCACGGGCCGACGAAACGCTGGACCCCTCGCGCACCGACCCCATCATCGAGGAGTTGAAGGCGTTGACGGTGGCGGGCTCCCCCCCCGAACCGGAGGAAGCCGCCACCCCGTTCGAGTTCGTCCCCGTGATGGTGGACCTCGGCGATTTCGACGACCTTGGTGGCTTCGGCGACCTTGGCGGGCCAGGCGAGCTTGGTGCAGCAGGTGATCTTGGCGGTGTTGGCGAGCCAGGCGACCTCGGCGGTTCCGACGCCCCGGCCGGCCTCCCCTCGTTCCGCATCCGCTTCAAGCCCCGCGCCGAACTCTACGCCAAAGGCAACGAGACCACGATCCTGTTGCGCGAACTCGACCGGCTCGGCACCATGACGGTCGCTTGCGACACCGGCGAGGTACCCCGGCTCGGCGAAATCGATCCCGAAGGCGCCTATCTCGCCTGGACCATCGATCTCCAAACCACCCAGGGTGAAGCCGCGATCCGCGAAATCTTCGACTTCGTCGAGTGGGACAGCACGCTGGCGATCGAACCTTTCGGAACCTTCGACGCCGTCGAGCCCGACGCGGATTTCTCGGCCGACAACGACCCCTTCCAGGCGCTCGCACCGTCGCCGGTGGTGTTCGCCAAGCCCGAAACGGTTGTCGCGCCCGTGCCCGCCGTCGACATCAAGGCGCCCGACGTTTCTGCCGCTTTGCCCGGCGCTCCGGACGAGGCTGCGGTTGAGCGCAAGGCGACCGTCGCAACGGCCCAGCCAACCATCCGGGTCGATCTCGACCGCGTGGATCGATTGATCGATCTCGTGGGCGAACTCGTGATCAACCAGGCGATGCTGGCCGAGCGGGTCACCGAAGCGGGACTTGCCCGCGTATCGGCGGTGGCGATCGGCCTCGACGAACTCGAGCAACTGACGCGCGAGATCCAGGACAGCGTGATGGCGATCCGGGCGCAGCCCGTCAAATCCGTGTTCCAGCGAATGCCGCGCCTCGTGCGCGAGGTCGCCGCCCAGACGGGCAAGAACGTCCGCCTCGTCACCGAGGGCGAAGCCACCGAGGTTGACAAGACCGTGATCGAGCGGCTCAGCGATCCGCTCACCCATATGATCCGCAACGCGATCGACCACGGGCTCGAATCGCCGGAAACACGGCGGCAAAGCGGCAAGCCCGCCGAAGGGCTCGTGCGGCTGTCGGCGCTGCATCGCTCGGGCCGCATCGTGATCGAGGTCGCCGACGACGGGGCCGGCATCAACCGGCCCCGCGTGAAAAGCATCGCGGTCGACAAGGGCCTGATCGCCCCCGACGCCAAGCTGACCGACGATGAGATCGACAACCTGATCTTCCTGCCCGGCTTTTCGACCGCCGCCGTTGTGTCGGATATTTCCGGGCGCGGCGTTGGCATGGACGTGGTGAAACGGTCCATCCAGGCGCTGGGCGGGCGGATCTCCATCTCGTCGAAGCCGGGACTGGGATCGACCTTCACGCTCAGCCTGCCGCTGACCCTCGCGGTCCTTGACGGGATGGTGGTGACGGTGGCGGGCCAGACGCTGGTCATCCCCTTGACGGCGATCGTTGAAACGCTGCTGCCTAAGGCCACGACGGTGCACGGCTTTGGCGAAGGCAGCCGAGTGATCGGGGTCCGCAACGGCTTCATCCCGCTGATCGATGTGGGCCAGGTCCTGCAATACCGCGCCGACGCGACCGATCCCAAGAACGGCATCGCGCTTTTGGTGGAAACCGAGGGTGGCACCCGCAGCGCCTTGCTGGTCGACGCCATTCAGGGGCAGCGGCAGGTCGTGATCAAGAGTTTGGAAGCTAATTACGGGCATGTTGAAGGGATCGCGGCCGCCACCATCCTGGGCGATGGACGCGTGGCCCTGATTCTCGACGTCGACGCCGTGGTGGTCAGCTCCCGGCTGGAAAACTTCGACACCTCTCTCGCCCTCGCAGGTTGATCGCCATGATTGAGAAACCCAAGATTGATGCCCTGAGCATGCGCGAGCTGATCTCCTTCCGCATCGGCGCCCAGGAGTTCTGCGTCGACATCATGTCGGTGCGCGAGATCCGTGGCTGGACACCGGCGACGCAGCTTCCCCATTCGCCCGGCTTCGTGCGGGGGGTCATCAACCTGCGCGGCGCGGTGCTGTCGATTATCGACCTGGCGGCCCGCTTCGGCCTTCCGGAAACCGAGCCGTCGGCCCGGCACGTCATCATCGTGGCCCAGGTCGGTCCACAGGTCGTCGGCCTGCTGGTTGACGCGGTGTCGGACATCCTCACCGTGTCCAACGACTCCATCCAACCGACGCCCGACGTCGCCTCCGACATGGCGCGCAGCTTCGTGCGCGGCGTGCTCGCCCTGGAAGGTCGGATGATCAGCCTCATCGGCCTCGACAACCTGCTGCCGGCCCCGGAACGGGTGGCTGCGTGAACGCCAACCCGCAGGGCAACCCGTCGTCGGCCAAACGCGGCCTGGTCGAGGGCGATTTGCTGCTGTCGGGCGACGATTTTCGCCGTATCGCCGCCATGCTGCACGCCGACGCCGGCATCTTCCTGCCCGAGTCGAAAGCCACGCTCGTTTATTCCCGCCTGGCCAAGCGTCTGCGAATGCTCGGGCTGGCCTCCTTCCGGGATTATTGCGAACTCGTCGCCGATCAGACGGGGTTGGACGAGCGCAAGAACATGCTGGTGGCCCTGACCACCAACGTCACCAGCTTCTTTCGTGAAGCCCATCATTTCAGCTATCTCCGGGACCACGCGCTTCCCCCGCTGCTGCAGGTCGCCAAGCAGGGCGGTCGGGTCCGGATCTGGTCGGCGGGATGCTCGAAGGGCCATGAGCCCTATTCGATCGGTATCACGATCCTGTCGCTGATGCCCGACGCAGCCTCTCACGACATCAAGATCCTGGCGACCGACATCGACACCACTGTACTCGAGCAGGCCCGCCGCGGCTTGTACGAGGAAAACGTGATCGCCAGCGTTCCGAAGCCCGAGCGAACCCGCAGCTTTGATCCGGTGAACGAGGCTGGCACCCGCCTGTTCGGCGTGAATGAAAGCCTGCGCAAGCTGGTGTCGTTTCGGGAGCTGAACCTCGTCGGCCAATGGCCCATGCGGGGCAGCTTCCAGGTGATCTTCTGCCGGAACGTGGTGATCTATTTCGACGAGCCGACACAGGACAAGATCTGGTCTCGCTTCGCCGGGATGCTGGAGCCGGCCGGCCTGCTCTGCATCGGCCATTCGGAACGGGTGTCGGGGCCAGCCCTCCCCCTGCTCGCCAATGCCGGCACCACGATGTACAGGCTTTCGAGGGGCGCCGCAGCATGAGGAAGATCCGTGTTCTCGTGGTGGACGACTCGCAAAGCATGCGCCAACTCATCGCGTCGGTGCTGACACGGGCGCCCGACATCGAGGTGGTCGGTCAGGCGGCCGATCCGATCGAGGCCCGCCAGGCCATCAAGGACCTCAATCCCGACGTGGTGACGCTTGACGTCGAGATGCCCAAGATGAACGGCCTCGACTTCCTCGAGAAACTGATGCGGCTTCGGCCCACGCCCGTCATCATGGTGTCCAACCTCACGGGAGCCGGCGGGGAGGCCACAATTCGCGCCTTGCAGACCGGCGCCGTCGATTGTATCGCCAAGCCGCTGCCCGGCGACCCCGTGCTGTTCGGCGACCTCGTCGAAAAAGTCCGGGTTGCGGTTGATGCCCGGGTCGCGCAGCCGACGCTCGCCAAGCGCGAGGGGGCGCCGACGAGCTCGACCGCCCCGGCGCTCCGGCCCTTCCGGCCGGATGGGCGGGTCGTGGCGATCGGATCCTCGACCGGGGGCGTCGAAGCCTTGACGGCGGTGCTGACCGCCTTTCCGGCCAATTGCCCACCCACCGTGATCACCCAGCATATGCCGCCGGTGTTCACCAAGAGCTTTGCCGAGCGATTGAACCGGCTTTGCGCGCCGGCTGTCGCCGAGGCTGTCGACGGCGCGCCCTTGCTTGAAGGCCACGTCTACATCGCCCCGGGCAATCCGACCCACCACCTCGAAATCGGCGGCGTCGGCGTCCTGCGCTGCCGGCTGCGGGCCGCCGATCCCGTCAACGGCCACTGCCCGTCGGTGGACGTGCTGTTCAATTCGGTGGCCAAGGCCGTCGGCCCTGCGGCGGTCGGCGTGATCCTGACCGGGATGGGACGCGACGGCGCGAGTGGGCTTCGCGCGATGCGGGACGCGGGGGCATCCACGCTGGGGCAGGACGCGTCGACGTCGCTGGTCTACGGGATGCCGAAAACGGCCTTCGAGGCGGGAGCCGTGGAACGGCAGCTGCCCCTTCGAAAAATCGGCAACGAGATCGTCGCGTTAACAAGTCTTTAGGGCGAGTCCACATCATGCCGCTTGCTTCAGCACTGAAGGTTCTGATCGCCGACGATCAGCAAACCAGCCGCTTGCTCATCCGCTCCGGGCTGGCCGACATCGGCATCAGCAATGTCGCCATGGCGAAGGATGGGGAAGAAGCCCTGTCGATGCTGATGCAGCAACCGGCCCATCTCGTTATTTCCGATTACCACATGCCCAAGCTCAACGGGGTGGAGCTCCTGCGCGCCGTGCGGGCCAATGCGCCCACCAAGAAATCCGCCTTCTTTCTGCTGACAGGGGTGGAGAGCAAGGAGTTCCTGCAACTCGCCGTCAGCCTGCAGGTCAACAACTACCTCAAGAAGCCGGTCGACGTTCCCGAGTTGAAGAAGAAGATCGAGGCCGTGTTCGGCGCCCTGCAGTGAAGGGGAGCGCGCCGCGGCGCAGGCCCGGCGCCGCCCTTCGCGATGTCGCCAAACTCGTGCGTGGCGGCTTTCGGTCGCAATGCCACACGGATGATCGATGAAATAAACCATCCCTGGTTGTCGGAACGGGTGGACGTTGCGTAGGAAAGCGGCCCAAATCTTGCCTGGTCGGTGCGAGGGCCGCGCGAAATGTCGGGTGTGGGAGCCGATCGTTCTTAAGGGGTGATCGCCCCATCGACGCTCGCGAGCGGGCTTTCGGTTTTGGCCGGCATTGAGGCGGTGAAGTCTTTCTTGTGGAGGACCGTCGATGCCACGCACGGACGACTCGACCGCGCCCGTCGGTGAGTGGCGATGGATCGCATGGGTTTTCGAACATAACGTCCGGCCACGCGGCGGGGGCAGAAGGGTGCCGTGATGAATGACGATCCCGCGCCGGACGGCGGCCTTTCGCTCCAGCGGACCGGAGGTGTCCTGGAGCGCGTCGGCGTGCAATTGGCCGGTTGCGGCCATGCGATGAAGACCCTTCAAACCTCGCTCAGCCCCGGGCTGCTGGCTTCGGCCAGCCTGGATCCCGCCGCCGTGCAACGGATCCAAGAACTCGACGCAATTGAGCAGACGCTGATGAGCCTGTCGGCCTTCATGGTCGAACTCGGCGCTCGCTTGCCGGTGTTGAACGAACACCAGCTCGACCGTTTGATCGCGAACATTCCGCTAGCCAATCTGGCGCGCCATCTCCGGTCGACCGCGCAGCCCCATCCGGATCCTTCAACCAGCGGTGATCTCGAGATCTTCTAGCGCCGCTTCGCTTTCGACCGCGTCATGGGCTGCGGTTTTTACGCGTCCACGTGGCTTGGGTCGAGAAACGCGACGGCGATGGCGGACCGGAGGTCCAGACTGGTGCGGAGCATGGCCCTTAACGCATCGCCGACAGCGTCGCGA
>CALMOK010000179.1 GCA_937871825.1 uncultured Alphaproteobacteria bacterium | reverse complement strand
GAACAGGGCTTTGGAATCAAAGGCTCGGAAGCCCCAGGACAGCAGCTTCAACGATTCGGTTGCGCGGTCCCGCGCCGTCCGCAAGCCGTTCACGACGACCACGAGTCGCTGGCCGTTCTGCACCGCCGACCCCACCAGGCCAAAGCCGCTTTCCGCGATGTCGCCGGTCTTCAGGCCGTCGGCGCCGATGTTCATCGTCAGCAGCGGGTTGCGATTGAGCTGATGGATCTTGTTCCAGGTGAAGTCACGCTCGCCGAAATATTTGTAAAAGGCCGGATAGGTGGCGATGACATGGATGGCCAGTTTCGCCATCTCCCGGGCCGTCACTTTCTGGTTCGGGTCGCCCCTACCCCACGGGTTGGTGAAGGTGGATTTGGTGAGGCCGAGTTCTCGCGCCCGCTGCGTCATCAGGGTGGCAAAAGCGTCTTCCGAACCCGCGACCCCTTCCGCGAGCGCGATGGCGGCGTCGTTCCCCGAGTCGATAACCAGGCCGCGCAGGAGATCCTCGACGCGCACCTGACTGTTGACGGCCGCGAACATGGTCGACCCGCCCGACGACGCGCCACCGTGCCGCCACGCGTTGTTGGAAATCACGAAGGTATCGTCCAGCTTGAGGCGGAGCTGCTCCAACTGGTGGAAAACGAGTTCGGCCGTCATGATCTTAGCGGTCGATGCGGGTGCCACGAGGGCGTCGGCGTTCTTTCCGAACAGAACGGTGCCGCTGTCGGCATCAAGCAAAATCGCGTAAGGCGCCGATGTTTGAAACGGCTCGCCCGCCGGACCCGTGCCCGCCCAGGCCCCCGCCCCGGCCGCCCAAAACGCCACAACTCCTAGCACCGGGGCGAAACACCACCAGGCAGTGAACTTAGCCAGCTTCAAGCCTCGATTGGACGACATGGGGCCTGGTGCCTCGGGCACGACGGGGGGTGTCAGTTCCGGGCCGGCCGGGGACGCGCAGAGCCCTCCCCCGAGCGGGCTTCGACCAAGGCGACAGTTTTTCGACGACGCGAGTCGGAATTGGCCGTCCGGTCGGCATCATAGGGCCGAGACGGCGGCACGGGTGGCGCCTTGCCCGGCCTGACCGATGGCGCAGTGTCGGGCAACAAGGGCGCGTCGTCCCGTTCCGTCAGGCGGGCGACGCGGGTCGGCGACACCGAGGCGGACGGAATGGTCGGTTCCGCAGTGGCGACCTGGTCAGGCTCGGTCGTCCCATCCAGGCGCGCGACGCTTCCGTCCGTGCGCAGCGTCGCCAACAGCTTTTCGTCATCCGAACCCGCGATGGAGGCCCGGCCGACATAGTCGACCTTGATGCGGGCCGTCCCGGCGCGGCGGAAATCGAGCGATTCGGCCACCCGCTGGGACACGTCCATGACGCGGTTGCCATGATAGGGGCCGCGGTCGTTCACGCGGACGATCATGGAGCGACCGTTCGACATGTTGGTGACGCGAACATAGCTCGGCAACGGCAGCGTCGGATGCGCGGCGGAGATGGATCCTTTGTCGAAGACTTCCCCGTTGGCGGTGCGACGGCCATGGAAAGCGTCGCCGTACCATGAAGCCGTCCCCACCGCCGAATAACCGCCCGGCCGCTCGCTCGGCACGTAGGTCCGTCCGGCGATCACGTAAGGGTGACCCACGAGGTAGCTTCCCCCACCGCGCGGAACGGGATCGCCGTCCGCCACGACGCGCGGGCTGGCCGACACGCCAAGCCGGGGATCGAAGCTGGAGCCACCGAGCGAGGCTTGCCGAGTCGGCTGGGCGGCGCAACCGGCGAGGACGATCGCGGCGCCCGACAGGGTCACCAGCAGCTTAACGGAGGAAAAAGGGCCAGACAGCCGGCCAGGGCGGACCTCAATGCGGGCGCGAGTCATCGCGAGTTCCGCATCAGACAAACAACACAACCGATGCGGGCCCGCTTCTCGCGCAAAAAACCTGTCCTGAGCCGGGCACCGCAGCCGAACGCGCTTTCGCGGCTCGCTCCACCATACTCTTACGCGAGCTTCGCTGACGGATCATTAAAAACAACTCACTGCCAAAATCGGACGATCGCACCGTCGGTCTTGCCCATTGTCGAAAGCGAGGTGCGGCCGAAATGTGGCTATGATGGGGCGAGCTGAGCAGTTGGTCGGTTGCGGACCCCGAACGTCCGCCCGTGACGCCCTGGTTGATCCCCGGATCATCGGGCGGGTCGCGTGTCGGATTGCTGTCTGGCGCCGGGATACGATAGTCAGGCAGCGTGTTCTGCGTTATGGCTGATTTAGCGCCGGTCGTGGCGGGACATAACGGTCCGGCGATGATCTCCTGGAAGGGTGGCCGAGTGGTTTAAGGCAGCGGTCTTGAAAACCGCCGTGGGTGCAAGCCTACCGTGGGTTCGAATCCCACCCCTTCCGCCAAAGGCACGATGACGGGCCATCGGTTTGATTTGGCTGCTTCGACGAGCACGACCGCGAGGAGCGACAAGGAACCATCGGTGGTCCTATCTGTTCGACGCTCATCGTCGATCGACACCCCGGAAGCCACGGCCATGAACAGCACGGAACACAAGCCCCCCAGCCTTGCCGACCAGGTTGCCGGCAAGATCAAGCGCGGCATCGGCGAAATTGTCGGCTCACACGAATTGCAGCAGGAAGGCGTCGCTCAGGAGTACGAGGGAAACGCGGCCAGGGCCGAGGATGCCGCAAGAGCCGCTGTGGAAGGATTGAGTTCGTCAAGGCCGAAAGGAACCGCCGATCCCGACAAGGGATGAGGTTGACGCGATGTCTTCTCATCGAACGGATTGTTGATCCGTCGACGTCGCCGAAGCAGATATGCGAAAAATCGAGGGGCGGTGGACTTTAGCAGGCTGTTGAAGAAGGCCTACCGGCTCCTGCGAGGTCGTGATTCACT
>CALMOK010000178.1 GCA_937871825.1 uncultured Alphaproteobacteria bacterium | reverse complement strand
CGTCGGCCTCGTCGCCGTAGCCGATCATGTGAAGCGGTCGCGCATTCAGCCCCCGCCCGCCCGCCCAGTAGACGAGCGCGTCAGCCTCCCCATGCGTGACCCAGAGTTCGGAACAGCCCGTTTCCAGCACGGTCGCGCAGAGATCATCCCAATCCGCGTGATCGGAGATGATCAGCGGAAGTTCGACGCCGCTTTGGCGTGCCCTGGCCCTCACCCGCATCCAGCCCGATGCCGCAACCGTCATCGGCTCGGGAAATTTCTGCGCCCACACGTCCTTGATGGCGGATGGCGGGCAAAGCACGATCTCCCCGCCAAGGGTCTTGCGGTCGGCTGCCACGACCTTGCGGATGTCGCCGAGCTGGATGCCGGAATGTTCATAGAAGCTGGTGATCTTTTCCAGTGCGCCGTGGATGTAGATCGGCCGTTCGTATCCGGCTTGCCGCAGCAGTGACATGACCCGCTGAGCCTTGCCGAGCGCATAGGCACCCACGATGTGGGTCCGCTCGGGAAAAATGGCTTTGGAAGCAAGCAGTCGCGCGACTTCGCCACTCGCGACCGGATGCCGGAACACCGGTAGGCCGAATGTCGCCTCAGTGACAAAAGCCTCGCAACGCAACGGCTCGAACGCCGCACAGGTCGGATCGGATGCCCGCTGGTAGTCACCGGAAACAACGAGCCGGTAGCCTCCACGCTCGATCCTGATCTGGGCCGACCCAAGGACATGACCGGCGGGATGAAAGGAGACGCGGAGGTTACCGATCACCTGGATCTCGCCATAAGGCGCGGATTGGCGCACGGCCGTAAACTCTTCCCCGTACCGGACGGCCATGATGGCGAGGGTATCGGGCGTCGCCATCACGGCGCCGTGGCCGGAGCGGGCATGGTCGGCATGGCCGTGGGTTATCAGGGCTCTGGCGACAGGACGAACAGGATCAATATGAAAATCGCCGGCCGGACAGTAAAGTCCGGCCGGCGTTTGAGTGATAATTTCACTGGCACTCATCGTTGAAGCAAGTCAATCGACGCAGATCAACGTCCGCTTGGAATGCAGGACCCCGTCGGGGCGGGGAACCCGCCGCGTCTCGAACACGCAATCCTCGTCATCCGCGCCGAACGCCTTTGCAATTTTGAGCGAATGACCGATCGTCAAGGGACGATAGGAAATCTGCCCTAGCACAGGTGCTGCCGCCAAAGGTGCGCCAACGAAGCAGGCCATCAGCAGCAGGCCCAGGCGCTTCATCGATTTAGACGTCCCAAGCTTTTCCACGCGGTCCACTCCATCGGTGACGGCCAACTCAATCGATTAGATCACTCGCAAACCCGGACGCGGCGACGTCCAACGATCTCGCCGTCTTCGTCATACACCGGCTGGCGTGTGAAGTAGCACCCGCCGTAAGCCGGGGCCGGCGCATAAACGGGGGCAGCCCCGTAAGCCGGATAACCACCATAGCCGTTGTTGGCATTAGCGGCCGCGGAACCCGCGATCGCACCAACCGCCAAACCGCCAATGACGCCAGCCGCAATGGCCCCGCCATTGCGAGCCGAGGCGGGCGCGGTTGTCGCCAGCGTGCTGCCGGCGAGGCTCAGGACGGCGACGCCGGCCACAATAGATTTGTTCAGGAACGAAGTCACAGCTCTCTCCTTTGCTCGGTCCCGCTCGAAGCATAACGGCCGGGCTTTGCATAAGTTGCAGCCTCGGTTCGGCTCACGCTCGGCCCATGTCGACGCCGTGGACCCGCATCAATCCGCTCAAGACCAAGCTTTTCCATAGCGGATCGGATATGAACATAGGATGGCTATGCCTAAGCACTGACGTCGACAAAGGAGCTGGCCCGACCCGTAACTCTGAACGAAGTTAACGGGTTCTTCAATAAACCATGTCGCCGGAGCGGGGGATAATTTGAACAGGCGCGACCATTCCTCCGGTGACATCCTGGCGGATCGTCGTTTCGGCTATGCCGAGGCTTTGCTGGCCGAGGGTGACCTCGCCGGAGCAGTGGACCTCCTGACCCAAACGCTCGAATTGGTGCCGGGCTGGGCACCCGCCTGGATGGCGCTCGCGATGGCCGAAGAGCGGCAGAACCAGTCGGCCAAGGCGCGCGAAGCCTACTCGCGTGCCGAAGCCTGCGACCAAGACGGCCACCTCGGCGCCGCCCTCCATCTCGCCCGCCTGGACGGGCGGGCCACGCCGCCCGCCATGCCGCCCGCCTACGTGGCCTCCTTGTTCGACGATTATGCCCCCCGCTTTGACCGGCACCTCGTCGACGAGCTTGGCTACCGCGGCCCGGCGATCCTAATGGACGCCTTGCATGGAACCTGCGGCGACCGTCGGTTCCGCCGCGCCTTGGACCTCGGCTGCGGCACCGGGCTGATGGGTGCCGCCCTCGCGCGCCGGGCCGACCGGATCGAAGGGGTGGACCTGTCCCCCGCCATGGTGGAACGCGCGGCCGCGAGCGGATTTTACGAGCGCCTCGTCGTCGGGGAGATCGGCCATCACCTCGACGAGAGCGCTCCCGCCAGCTTCGACCTCGTGGTGGCGGCCGATGTGTTCGTCTACCTCGGGGGGCTCGGCCCCGTGGTGGAGGGGGCCGCGCGGGTGCTCGCGCCTGGTGGCGTTCTGGCCTTTACGACGCAGAAGGCGGACGACGGAGCGGTGCGCCTGGGCGACGACCTGCGCTTCTCGCACGGCGCGGATCATATCCGGGCGGCGTTGAACACCGCCGGGCTCGGCTTGAAGCTCTTGGCGGAAGCCTCGACCCGCCGCGAGGCTGGAAAGCCGGTACCGGGACTCGTCGTGGTGGCGCAGAAACCCTACCTTTAGGCCGTGCTCGACGTTCCGCGCGTTCCAACCGTCCTGCCCCGACGCTTTCTCGATTGGTTCGAGGAACGGGGCTGGGTTCCGCGCGACCATCAGTTGCGCCTCCTGGCCGAGGCGGAAGCGGGGCGGAGCGCCTTGTTGATCGCCCCGACGGGGGCCGGCAAGACGCTGGCGGGTTTTTTGCCGAGCCTCGTCGAGCTTTGCGCCATGCCGCGCTTCAGGCCCTCAAGCCTTCACACACTTTACGTGTCGCCGCTGAAAGCCCTGTCGGTCGACGTTGCCCGCAACATCGAGATCCCGGTGGCCGAAATGGGCCTGCCGATCCGTGTCGAAAGCCGGACGGGCGACACGGCGGCCGGCAAGCGCCAGCGCCAGCGCCGCGACCCGCCCGACATCCTCCTCACCACGCCTGAACAGGTGGCGCTTCTGCTGGCCTCGAGCGACGGTCGCGCCCTGTTCAAGGACCTGCGGCGCGTCGTGCTCGACGAGATCCACGCGCTCGTCACATCCAAGCGCGGCGACCTTCTGGCGCTCGGCGTCGCGCGCTTGAAGCGCCTCGCGCCCGGCGTTCAGGTCATCGGCCTGTCGGCCACGGTGCGCGAGCCGGACGACCTGCGCCGCTTCATCGCGGGCGGCGAGGCCACCGACACCGCCCTGGTGGTCGCCCCGGAAGGCGCCCGGGCCGACCTCGCCATGCTCGACACGCGCGAACGACTGCCCTGGTCCGGGCACAGCGCCCGCCACGCCATCGGCGAGCTTTACGAGGCCGTGAAGGGCGCCCGCATGGCGCTCCTGTTCGTCAACACCCGCTTCCAGGCCGAACAACTCTTCCACGACCTGTGGAAGGTCAACAACGACAATTTGCCGATCGCCCTCCACCACGGCTCGCTCGACGTCGGCCAGCGCCGGAAGGTCGAAGCCGCGATGGCGGCGGGCCGGATCAAGGCCGTGGTCTGCACCTCGACGCTCGATCTCGGAATCGACTGGGGCGATGTCGACCTCGTGGTCAACGTCGGCGCCCCCAAGGGGTCGAGCCGCCTGACCCAGCGGATTGGGCGCGCCAACCACCGGCTCGACGAGCCCTCGCGCGCGCTGCTGATCCCGTCGAACCGCTTCGAGGTGCTGGAATGCCGGGCCGCCATCGAAGCCGCGGCGGCCGGCCTGCAGGACACGCCCGCCCCGCGCGTGGGGGCGCTCGACGTGCTGGCCCAACACGTGCTCGGCATGGCCTGCGCCGAGCCGTTCGACGCCGATGCGCTTTATTCCGAGGTCACGAGCGCGTCTCCCTACGCCGAACTGAGCCGGGCGGATTTCGATGAAACGATCGCCTTCGTGGCCCACGGCGGCTACGCCCTGAAGGCCTATGAACGGTTCGCCAAGATCCGGCAAACGTCCGACGGGCTCTGGCGGGTCAGCAACGCGCGGGTCGCCCAGCAATACCGCATGAACGTCGGCACCATCGTGGAAGCCATCATGCTGAAGGTCCGCCTCGTAAGGGGCCGGGCCTCTCCCGCCGGCACGTCGGCCACGGGGCCGGTCGGGCGCGGCGGCCGGGTGCTCGGCGAGATCGAGGACGGGTTCCTCGAAACACTCGTGCCGGGCGACACCTTCCTGTTCGCGGGTGAGATTCTGAGCCTCCATTCCATTGTCGAGAACGAGGCGCTGGTCACCCGCTCGCAAAGCGACGCGCCGAAGATCCCCTCCTACGCGGGCAGCAAGTTCCCGCTCTCGACCTATCTCGCCAAGGGTGTGCGCGCCCTCCTGTCGGATCCGAGCCACTGGCCGGACCTGCCGCCCCAGGTGGCCGAATGGCTGGCGCTGCAGCAGCGCAAATCCGCCCTCCCGCCGATGGACGACCTGCTGGTCGAAACCTTTCCGCGCGGCGGGCGGCACTACCTCATCGCCTACCCGTTCGAGGGCCGGCTCGCCCATCAAACCCTCGGCATGCTGCTCACCCGGCGCATGGAGCGGGCGCGCCTTCAGCCGCTCGGCTTCGTCGCCAACGACTACGCCATCGCGGTCTGGAGCAAGGTCGCGATCGGACCCCGCATCAGCCACGGGCTGGTGTCGCTGGAAGACCTGTTCGCCGAGGACATGCTGGGCGACGACCTTGAGGATTGGCTGCAGGAATCGGCGCTGATGAAGCGCACCTTTCGCACCTGCGCCATCATCGCCGGCCTGATCGAGCGGCGGCACCCCGGCCGGGAAAAAACGGGACGGCAAATGACGGTCTCGACCGACCTCGTTTACGATGTGCTGCGCCGCTACGAGCCCGACCACATCCTGCTGCGGGCCGCCCGGGCCGATGCGGCAACCGGGCTCCTCGACCTCGCCCGGCTCGCCCAATTATTGTCGCGCATCGCCGGTCGAATCATCCATAAGGACCTCCGGCGCATTTCGCCGCTCGCCGTGCCGATCATGCTGGAGATCGGGCGCGAGCCGATCCACGGCGAGGCGCAGGACGCGATCCTGGCTGAAGCCGCCGATGTTCTGGTCGAGGAAGCTAGTGGTGCGGACGGCGACAACAGCGATCCCGGGGGAGACCGGCCCATCCCCGGAGCAACCGCCCGCCCACGAGGCTGGCGCGGCTATTAAGGCATCGCCGACGATCCACACCCATGTCGCGGTCGCGGGAGCGCACCTCCTGGCCGACGCGTCCGGGGCCTTGTTCATCGAGGACGAGCGCATCCTGCTGGTCGCCGACCTTCACCTTGAGAAGGGCTCGGCTTTCGCCAAACGCCGCATGATGCTGCCGCCCTACGACACGGCCGAAACGCTGCGCCGCCTCGCCGCCGTGATCGAATGCTACGCGCCCCGCCGGGTGGTGGCGCTCGGTGACAGTTTCCATGACCGGGGGGCGGCCGAGCGGTTGGCGGCAACCGACCGTGACACGCTGACGGGCATGCAGCGGGGCCGAAGCTGGCTTTGGCTCACCGGCAAC
>CALMOK010000177.1 GCA_937871825.1 uncultured Alphaproteobacteria bacterium | reverse complement strand
GTTCGAAGCGGCAGGATGGCAATCGCGCGGCCGCGCTGGCCAGCATGGCGGCCGAGTTATCGACGCCGGTGACGACGGCTTGGGGAAAGCGGTCGGCAAGGAGCGCCGTAGAATTGCCAGGGCCGCAGCCAAGGTCGACGATGCGGCGGACAGTGGGTGACGGTTCCACTTGGGCGAGGAGGTCGCGCGCCGGCCGCGTGCGTTCATCCTCAAATCGCAGGTAAAGATCGGGGTTCCAGTCGGACACGGTCGGCATCGATCACCATCTCAGACGAAGAGGCCTTCCCCTTGCTCGTCGATGATCTTCTGGCCCTTCGACAGGGCGAGGTCGGTCACTTCCTCCACCATCGTGCTGCGATCCGCGCGTACGAAGCGGTAGGTTTTCATCGTACCGCCAATCTCTTTTTCGATGATGCCCGCCGTCTGGAACTGACCCTCGTGCCGGAAGGGAACGGCCCGGATGGTGAACCCCTTGTAGTCGATCTGCCCCGTGGTTTTGGCCTCGCTGGCGGCGGTGACCGCAGCTTCCTTGGCCTTGCCGCCGAAGAGACGAGACAAAATCGACATTCTTTCCCCTCAGGTCGGAGCAGGATGGCAATGGAGCGACACGCCTATCCTCGCGCGCGATGATGGACGCTTGCGGCGTGCCGTCATCGGTTGCCGAAACAACTCGCCGGCATCAATTGTCCAAAAAGCTTCGCAGCTTCCGCGACCGGCTCGGGTGCTTGAGCTTGCGCAGCGCCTTGGCCTCGATCTGACGGATGCGTTCCCGTGTCACGGAGAATTGCTGCCCGACCTCTTCAAGGGTGTGGTCGGTGTTCATGCCGATGCCAAACCGCATACGCAGCACGCGTTCTTCGCGAGGGGTAAGTGAGGCCAGCACCCGCGTCGTGGTTTCGCGCAGGTTGGACTGAATGGCGGCGTCGATCGGCAGGATCGCGTTCTTATCCTCGATGAAATCGCCGAGGTGCGAATCCTCCTCGTCGCCGATCGGCGTTTCCAGGCTGATCGGCTCCTTGGCGATCTTGAGGACCTTGCGGACCTTTTCGAGCGGCATGGCCAGCTTTTCAGCCAGTTCCTCCGGGGTCGGCTCACGGCCAATCTCGTTCAACATCTGGCGCGACGTCCGCACAATCTTGTTGATCGTCTCGATCATGTGGACGGGAATGCGGATCGTCCGCGCCTGATCGGCGATCGACCGGGTAATGGCCTGCCGGATCCACCACGTCGCATAGGTGGAGAACTTGTAACCGCGCCGGTATTCGAACTTGTCGACAGCCTTCATCAACCCGATGTTACCTTCCTGGATCAAGTCCAGGAACTGCAGGCCGCGGTTCGTGTATTTCTTGGCGATCGAGATCACGAGCCGAAGGTTGGCTTCCACCATCTCCTTCTTGGCCTGCCGGGCTTCACGCTCGCCCTTCTGGACCATGTAGACGATCTTGCGGAATTCCTGGATTTCCAGGCCCGTTTCGGTCGATAGGGCGTGGATCTCGCCGCGCAGCTCGTGAATGCCGTTCTTTTCACGGGCGACGAATTCCTTCCAGCCCCGGTTGCCGAGCTTGGACACCCGGAGAACCCATTTCGGATCGAGTTCCGAATTCTGGTAGTTGCGAAGGAAGTCATCGCGCGAAACGCCCGAGCTTTCGGCCAAGCGCATCAGGCGCACCTCGTGGCCGATCAGCTTCTTGTTAATATCGTAGAGCTGCTCGACCAGCGCGTCGATGCGGTTCTGGTTGAGCGACAACGACTTCACGTCCGTAACGACGGTCTTCTTGAGTTCCTTGTACTTCCGCTCCTGGGCCGGCGACAGCGATTCGCCCCCCAACCTGTTCTCGATGTCCTGGTCCTGTAACCGCCGCAGCTTCTTGTAGGCGTCGGCGATGCGGTCAAAGGTTTCAAGCACCTTGGGCTTGAGTTCGGACTCCATGGCCGACAGCGACACGGAATTCTCCATGTCGTCCTCGTCGTCGAAGGCGTCCTCCGGCATCGGCATGCCGCCGTCGAGCCCCGGCGGCGGATTGCGCGGCGCGGTGGCGGGCGCGGATGCCGCGCGGGCCGCCACGAGCTCGGCCGCATCCGGTGCCGTCATGTCGATCTTGGGCGTGTTCTTGCCGTCGGGGCCCGCGTAGGTGGCCTCGAGGTCGATAATCTCGCGGAGCAGCACCTTGGCGTCGTTCAGTTCGTCGCGCCAGATGATGATGGCCTGAAAGGTGAGAGGACTTTCGCACAGGCCGGCGATCATGGCTTCGCGCCCGGCCTCGATCCGCTTGGCGATGGCGATCTCGCCTTCGCGCGAAAGAAGTTCAACCGAGCCCATCTCGCGCAGATACATGCGAACCGGGTCGTCGGTCCTGTCAGCCGGCTCACTGGTGCGCGTGGCCACCGCCGTGGGGCGCGCGGCTTCCACCACTTCCCCGCCTTCGCTCTCATCCTCCTCGGCGGGCGCGGCCTCTTCGGTTTTCTCGGCGCCTTCCTCGGCTTCCTCGTTCTCGACCACGCTGATGCCCATCTCGCTCAGCATCGAGTAGATGTCCTCGATCTGGTCCGACGTCACCTCTTCGGAGGGAAGAACGGCATTAAGCTCGTCATGCGTGACGAAGCCCCGGCGCTTGGCCAGCTTGATCATGCGCTTGACGGCGGCATCCGACAGATCCAGCAACGGGCCATCGGCGGCCTGATCGGTCGCCGTGATTTCGCCTTCGGCCTTTTCGTCGTCCTTTTTCGCCATTCTAACCCGCTCCATTCCACCAGTTCGTGCCGCGTCACGACTGGAGGAAACAACAACAACGCCTAAGCTCGACCCCCGCCAACACCGTGGCCCATGTCTCGAGGGTGACGCAAAAGTGTGAAATCGCCATTAACCATGTCGCGGATGCCGAACGGAATGCCAGCTAAACGTCCGACATGTCCCGGCCCGATAATAAGCCGAACCCTTCGACAGAAGCCTCGGTTCCCTCGAGAGCCGAAAGACGGGCTTGAACATCCTGAAGCGCGGCGAAGCTCTGCTCGCTCGCGTCCACGCCCAGCCGCTGCTCCGCTTCCCTGAGTTCCCTATGTAAGGCGCCTGCTTTCCTGTGCAAGGCCAGGGCCTGGCGCAAAACCTGATCGGCGTCGACATCGGCCGCGTCCGGCTTAAGGCACCAGTGCGGTACCCGACTGGCGGCGAGCAGAATCCTGTGCCGAAGCTCGCCGTAGCCGGAAGCCTCCAAGGCGATCCGCAGGGCATCGGGGTCGCGCGGGTGGTCCCCCAGGCAATGGAGCAGGCCGTCCCGAAGGCGCGCCACCTCGGAACTGGTGAAATCCGTGTGGGCGAGGTCTTCGGCATGCCATTCGAGGAGGGCCGGATGATGCAGGATCACCGCCACGATCAGGGTTTCGCGTTGCGGCAGGGCGGCCCGCGTCATCGAGGGGCTTTGCGACAGGCTCGCGCTCAATCCCGGCAGGGGCGCCGCCACATAGCCGCGCTGCGGCTCGAGC
>CALMOK010000176.1 GCA_937871825.1 uncultured Alphaproteobacteria bacterium | reverse complement strand
GTCTTAGTTCAGGGATCGTATCGGCAGCTATCATACTTCAGTTGCCCGAGCAGAACAGTGAAACAACAAAGCCCACTTCCGAAGATGATGACAGTCCCTCGATGACGAAGAGGAAGAGGAAGAGGTTCTGCCGGCCCCTACAAGTCGACACTACCCGATCGACATTCGATTTTGGGATACCGAGTGGCCTGATTTCATCTCCGAATGGCGCCCGTCCATATTCAGAATTCCCTTGAGCTTGATCAGGGTTAGGGATGAAAATTCACATACGGTGCTTAGAGGCTGTTTTCGTCCGGCACTCGTCGAGGCTTCGCCCCATGACCTGCGTCCGAGTGATCGGCTACCATGGCATCACCGCCCTGACGCTGGTTCTGCGCTGTCCGCTCCTTGATCCCCTCGGATGCTTTCTCACCCATAACCCGCTTTCGTCTGACCGACAGGCCGCCGACCGGCTCCATCATGCTCGTACATTGATGCAGCACGTCTTGCCGCCGTCAGAACTTGTCCCCGGAACCGGGCTATCCACGGCACCATCGTTGATCGATTGCGCGCGTTCCAGCCGAGCGACATCGCGTTAGACGGGGATTTTCAGCGCCCGCTCAACTCCCGACGGAGATACGGCCTTCGGGACTGCGCTGGAACATGCCGATGGGTCCGTGATCCTGGCAGCCCTGCACAAAAGAGTCAGTCGCAAACAAGCGACGAAGACACGATTGAGAACCGTCCGCCTGCGCGGTTTGCGCGGTCCGGATGGGAGGGCTCCGTCAGTGTTCGTCCCGATGACGATGGCGGCATCCGCAGCTTCATGAAGGCCGAAACCTTCGGAACCGAGCAGATCCCAGCGCTGGCGACACGCCATTGTGAACGTTTCGCGGAGCTATGCCGCGCTCGACCTCTGGTCCGCTTCACAGCCAACGCTTGACTTCAACCCTTGATCGTTTGTGATGATCCCGTTCGCCATGAACGACACGGCCCTGCGGATCCTGCACCGCGGGGCTGTTCAATGGCATGCAGGTGGTCCCGCGCTCGATCGCGGGGCCGGACAGACCTGGTCACCAGGCAGTCGACAACGGGAGGATTTAATGAAACACGCGACATCTCTCGCGGCGCTCGGCGTCGCCTTGACATTCGGCAGCAGCATCTCGGCGCGATCTGAAACGATCACGGTCGCGACGGTCAACAATTCCGATATGATCATCATGCAAAAGCTGTCCCCGAAATGGGAACAGCAGACCGGCAACAAGGTCGATTGGGACGTTCTCGAGGAGAACGTGCTCCGCCAGCGCGTGACGACGGACATCGCCACCAAGGGCGGTTCTTTCGACGTTGTCACGATCGGGGCTTACGAGACGCCGATCTGGGCCAAGGCAGGCTGGCTCGACAAGCTCGACGACCTCGGGGCCGATTACGACTATGGCGACCTGCTCGGACCGGTGAAGAACGGCTTGTCCTACGACGGAACGCCCTATGCGCTTCCGTTCTACGCCGAAAGCTCGATGACGTTTTACCGGAAGGATCTCTTCGAGAAGGCCGGCCTGACCATGCCGGAGCAGCCGACCTATGCCGACATTCGGCGACTGGCCGACAAGCTCACCGACCGCTCGAAGGACCAATATGGCATCTGCCTGCGCGGCAAACCCGGCTGGGGCGAGAACATGGCGTTCCTCGGAACGCTGGTGAACACCTACGGAGGCACCTGGTTCGACATGAACTGGAAGCCGACCATCGACACCGATCCCTGGAAACAGGCCATCACCTATTATGTCGACCTCATGAAGGCCGATGGGC
>CALMOK010000175.1 GCA_937871825.1 uncultured Alphaproteobacteria bacterium | reverse complement strand
GCCCATAGCGCAACGCGGGTGCGTCGTTCGGATATCATCCTCATCGCCATCTCCTGTTTAGGTGGCATGCCGGCATCATCGTTGCTGAAACGATGGAGGGGCCGACATGGCCGTTTCGTCGCCTGGGTGTCGCGATCACGATGAGGGTCGGCTTCAAACCATCTCGGTGCTGTCCGGTGATTTTAGGTTCACGCGGGCCATGGCCGAAGGCCTGTCGCAGACCAGCAAGGGTCGTCCGAGCCACCGACACTACCGAGGGCGGGACCGCAGTCAATGCCGTCCAAAGCACCAACTGTTGCGTCATCCCCAGGCTTGTTGGTGATTGCGATTGCCGGGGAGCCGTTCCGAGCGCAAAACTCCTTTCCGACACGTCGATGTCTGTCGCTGCAGGCTTGTCAGCCCTGGTCGAGGGACCGTATCGATGGCAGAGATCAGAACCCATATGGCGGCCGAGATCGGGCAAACGCCCGACGTGGTGTCGCGCCTGCTCCAGCGCGAAGGGTCCGCACTGGCGGCCCTTGGCGCCCACCTGCGGCGGCTCGACCCGCCGGTGATCGTCACTTGCGCGCGCGGATCTTCGGACAACGCGGCGGCCTATTTCAAATATCTCAGCGAAATCCTGCTCGGTGTCCCTGTGGCGTCGATCGGCCCATCGGTCGCATCGCTCTACCATGCCCCTCTGCGGTTGAAAGGCGCCGTCGTGATTTCGGTGTCGCAGTCGGGCGAAAGTCCCGATATCGTCGCGCTGCAGGCTGCGGCGCGCGATGCCGGGGCCTTTTCGATCGCCATGGTCAATCAGGTCGCCTCGCCCCTCGCCACCACGGCCGAGGCGGTCATCCCGCTCCATGCCGGTATCGAGTCCAGCGTCGCCGCCACCAAGACCTGTCTGGCATCGGCGGTGGCGCTGGCGGCCCTTGTCGCCGAGTGGCGCGACGACGCGGTCCTGCGCGGAGCGGTGCTGCGCCTTCCCGACGCCCTCGCGGCAACCCTCGCCCACGGTTGGGACGCCGCGATGCCGACCTTCGAGGCTGCGCAGTCGGCCTATGTGGTGGGACGTGGCCCGGCGCTCCCGATCGCCGCCGAGTCGGCTTTGAAGCTCAAGGAAACCGCCGTCCTGCACGCCGAAGCCTTCTCCGGGGCGGAGGTCATGCACGGGCCGTTGCAACTGCTGCAACAGGGTTTCCCCCTCATCGTCTTCAACCAGAAGGATGCCTCCTGGGACGCCATGCAGGACAGCATCAAGCGCCTCAAGGCGGCACAGGGCGACGTCTTCGAGGTGACATCCGAGCCCGACGCCGGGCCTGGGTGCCTGCCGGCGGCGACGACGGGCCATCCCGCGCTTCACCCGCTTCCCATGCTGTTGTCTTTTTACGCCTTCGCCGAGAAGCTCGCTCGGGCGCGGGGCCACGATCCCGATCGGCCGAGCCGGTTGAAGAAGGTGACGGAAACGATGTGAGCCGGTGGCCGACGGGCAAAGTGGCGGATGTTTCGCGAGCGAAACTTCACGCGGGAAAATGAACCGCCGGCCACGCCCGACGTTCGTGCAGGAACGATTGATCGTCGGTGATCGCCGACACGGAAGGAATGCTGCCGTGGGATACGAAAAGGAACACGAGAAAAACGAGGTTGCGGAGGACGTTTGCGTGGTCGAGAGCCTGGACGGCAATGGCAGCACCGCGGGACGCGAAACGTTCCGGACCCAGGCGGAGGGTGAGGCTTACGCCGCCAAGATGCGGGCGGATGGCTTCACGGTGACGATCTCGCCCCTGACGGTGGAGAGTCCCGGAAGCGTGTGAGGAAAAGGGGTGATCGTCAGGTCCGCGCAGGCCATTTCTTGAAGATCACGGACGCGTTCACGCCACCGAACCCGAAGCCGTTCGACATGACATAATCCACCGCCTTCGTCCGGGCGGTCGGCCCGATCAGGTCGAGGCCCTCGGCCAACGGGTCGGGGTTTTCGAGGTTGAGGGTCGGTGGCAACACCCCGTCGCGCAAAGCCAGGACCGAGAACACGGCTTCCAACCCGCCCGCGGCACCAAGCAGGTGACCGGTGGCGGACTTGGTTGACGAGATTGACAGGTTGCTGCCCATTCCAAAAACCGTGCGGATGGCGGCGAGTTCCCCGGCGTCGCCCACCGGAGTCGATGTGGCGTGCGCGTTGAGGTAGCCGATCGCCGATGGCTCGATGCCCGCCATGGCGAGTGCCCGCTGCATCGCCCTCTGGGCGCCTTCGCCGGATTCGGGTGAAGCCGCCATATGGTAGGCGTCCGCCGTGGTGCCATAGCCGACCAGTTCCGCCAGGGGTGTGGCGCCCCGCCGTTCCGCGTTGTCCAGCGTCTCAATCACCATGATGCCGGCGCCCTCGCCCATCACGAACCCGTCCCGGGCCGCATCGAACGGGCGGGAGGCCTGGGTTGGGCGATCATTGAACCCGGTGGACAGCGCGCGGGCGGCGGCGAACCCGCCGAGGCTCACCCGGTCGATGCAGGCTTCGGCACCCCCGCAGATGGCGATGTCCGCTTCCCCGCTCCGGATCAGGCGCAACGCGTCGCCGATCGCCTGCACGCTTGCCGCGCAGGCCGTCACGGGAGCCCCCAACGGACCCTTGTAGCCGTATTTGATCGAGATCTGGCCGGCCGCGAGGTTGACCAGGAAGGACGGAACCGTGAAGGGGGAAAGCCGTTTGGCCCCCCGGGTTTCCACCGTGCGGGCCGCCTCGATGATGACCGGAAAGCCGCCGATCCCCGAAGCGATCACCGTCGCGGTCGCGTCCCGTTCGGCCGGTGTTTCCGGGAGCCAGCCCGATTGCTCGATCGCCTGCCGCGCCGCCTCCATGGCAAAGAGGATGAAGCGATCCATCTTCTTGCGGTCTTTCACCGGCACCGCGCTGAAATCGACTCCCTCGGGGTCATCGTCGCGGTTCGGAACGGTTGCCCCCACCTTGGCGTCGATGTCGGGCACCACGGCGTCGGGCAGAAGACCGAGACCGGATCGCCCCTCGATCAGCCGCTTCCAAACGGCATCGACGCCTGAGCCAAGGGGTGAAACTACGCCGAGCCCGGTGACGACGATCGTTTGCGTTTGGTTCGACATACGTGGCGTTTTCCCCGGGTGGATGGAACAACAGATAGTGGAAGATGCTCGCCGTCAAAAGGATGTTCCGACGGCACCCGCCGCGATGGTTGAAAAAACCAGTCGCCAGGACCACGACCCTCTCGAGCGCCAAAGGCTATCCACCAAATCACCGGGTGAATTCCACTTATCTTGCGACTGCTTGGCCGTCCCAATCGGCGCCAGCAAGCGGGGGCACTGTACGGGTGAGGCGGCGCTTGACGGACGCCGGCATGGCGGTAAAACTCCATCTTAGACGTCGTTCCAAGTCGCCCAGGCGGGCCGTCGTTTTTTGGATGGCGCAGCCGGGTAGGGCCCATGCGTGAACGGTGGCATTACGCTTGGGTGATGGCGATCGTCACCTTTCTGGTTCTCCTGGTAGGGGCCGGTATCAGGGCGACCCCCGGCATCCTGATTGTTCCGCTCGAACATGAGTTCGGCTGGTCCGCCGCCACGATCAGCGGGGCCGTCGCGGTCAACATCTTCCTTTACGGGATGATCGGGCCATTCGCCGTGGCGATCATCGAGCGCTTTGGCTTGCGCCGCAGCGTTTCGGTAGCCTTGCTGCTCCTTTCGCTGGGTGTCGCGCTGACGGCCTGGATGCGGACGCCCTGGCAGATGATGCTGCTTTGGGGCGTCCTGGTCGGCTCGGGCACGGGCATGATCGCCTCGGTGTTCGGCGCGACGGTCGCCGGGCGCTGGTTCAAGACGCATCGCGGGCTCGTGCTGGGCGCATTGACGGCCAGCAGCGCGACCGGGCAACTCGTCTTCCTGCCGATTCTGGCAAACCTCGCGGTCAACGCCGGTTGGCGCTCGGTGTCGTGGGCCGTGGCACTCGCCGCCCTCCTGCTGGCGCCCGTCGCGGCCTGGCTTTTGCGCGACCGGCCCTCCGACATGGGCCTGCCGGCCTACGGCGACACCGTCGTACGCCCGCCCGAACACGCGACGGTGAACCCGGTCCGGCGCGCGCTGGGCGCCTTGTCGGTCGGAACCAAATCCCGCGATTTCTGGCTGTTGGCGGGCAGCTTCTTCGTGTGCGGGGCTTCCACTAACGGCCTGATCGGCACCCATCTCATTCCGGCCTGCATCGATCACGGCATCCCGGAGGTGGGCGCCGCCGGGCTCCTCGCGACGATGGGGATTTGCGATCTTGTGGGGACGACGGCCTCGGGCTGGCTCACCGACCGGTTCGACAGCCGAAAGCTGCTGGCCTTGTATTATGGGTTGCGCGGCTTGTCGCTGCTCTTCCTTCCCTACTCGTTCGATTTCAGCTTCTACGGCCTGTCGCTGTTTGCCGTGTTCTACGGCCTCGATTGGATCGCCACCGTGCCGCCCACGGTGCGGCTCGCTGGGCAAGTCTTCGGCGAGGGCAACGCCGCCTTGATGTTCGGCTGGATCGCCGCCGCCCACCAGGTGGGGGCGGCCAGCGCCGCTTGGCTGGCCGGTTTGTTGCGAACGCAGACAGGGGATTACTTCGCGGCCTTCGTGTCGGCCGGTTTCATGTGCATGGGGGCGGCGCTGCTGGTCTTGTTGATCGGGGTCAGGCCCGTGCCGATGCCGGAACGCGGCGAGCCGGCGCTCCGGCCGGCTTAAGAAGCGTGTTCACCGCAGATCGTCGATCAGTCGACGCATGAAGGCGATCCCACTCTCGAGTTGACTGACCTCGATATACTCGTCCGGCTGATGCGCCTGATCGATGCTGCCCGGCCCGCAGATCACGGTAGGGATGCCCGCCTGCTGGAAGCGGCCGCCTTCGGTCGCGTAGGACACGCAGATCGTTCCATTGGCTTGAGC
>CALMOK010000174.1 GCA_937871825.1 uncultured Alphaproteobacteria bacterium | reverse complement strand
ACGCAATCCACCTGTAGACGATGGTTCGAGCATGTGCTTCGACCCGGTGCGGGCGCCCATCCCGCAACCGCGGCTTAAACCGTCAAGCCGCCGTCGTTAAAAATCAATCCGGGTGCTCGAAGCTCTGCCATGATCATGACATTGATCGTGCTTCTACCAAGATCAGCATCAGTCGAGCGGCTGCAAAGCCGAGCCCGACAAGGCAATGCTGAAGTGTTGGTGAAGGTTGATGTGCTTCGCCCATGAAACGGCGCGGCGCTCGTTGTCGGAACAAGGTTTCGTGATGCCGGAAAACAAAACGCGATCGCTCACGGGATGCTACATCACCATCCCGACCATGTTCGCCGATCCGAGCCTGGATCTCGATTGTCCGGCGATCGCCGCTCACGTGCGGTTCCTGCTCGACAACGGCGTCAAGGCCGGCAACGGCGTGCTCCTGGCCGGCGGTGCGGCGGGCGACTTCTCCACCATGACGTTCGACGAGCGCATCCGCGTGGCCGAAACCGTCAAGGAGGCGGCCGGCGGGGCCATCCCGCTCGCCATGGGGGCGCAAACGACCAGCACCCGCGAACTCGTCGCCCTGGCCAAGCAGGCGGAACGGCTCGGCTTCGACTTCATCCAGGTGTCGCCGCCCTTTTACTTCAACCACACGGAGGGCGACTTCCTCGACCACGTCAAGGCCGCCGCCGAGGCGGCGGATGTCGGGATCATCGTCTACAACACGTTCTGGACGAGCGCCGCCGTGTCGTTCAAGACCGTCGAGCAGCTCGTGCGCATCCCCAACGTCGCCGCCCTGAAATGGGCGACGCCGCGCACCGACGCCATGGAATTCGAGGATGTCGTGTCGACCTTCGCGTCGACGCTCTCCATCATCGACAATCACCTGATGTTTCCCTTGAGCCACGCGCTCGGGGCGCGCGCCTTCGAGGTGCACCTGTCGAACTATTGGCCGCAATGGGGCATCCGGCTCGTCGAAGACCTCGACGCCGGCCATTACGCCAAGGTGCAGCGTTCGCTGATCAGCGACGCCATGCCGTTCTACAAGCTGTGGATGGAGATCGAGGCCAACTACACCAGCGGCGACGGCTACCTCGACAAGCTCTGCATGGAGCTGATCGGCCTGCCTTCGAGCCGCTGCCGCCCGCCCACCCGCGACGTGCGGGACGGGTATCGCGAGAAATGCCGCGCCATGATGCTGGCCTGCGGCGTGCCCGGCGTCCTGCCGGCCACCGCCTGACCCGAACCGAGAACCCGCGAGCCAGGATCTGCTCCGGACCAAGAGGATATGATGACCACGCTGAAGAACATCAGCCACCACACGATCTGGCACGACGCCCAGCATTCCAACAACCAAGTGGCCACGCGCCTGCTGCGCAACGGCGAGATCGTCGCCGTGTTCAACGAGGAGCGCTTCCCCTACCACCACGACAGTGGCCAGACCGTGCTGATCCGCTCGCGCGATGGCGGACGGACCTGGGACCCGGCGACCCGCAAGATCGTGCTGCCCTGGACGCAGACCACCGGCAACTGGGATTGCGGCATCTGCGAACTCGCCGACGGCACGCTGATCGTCAACCTGACGGTCACGGGCTTCTTCAAGCGCGGCGTGCGCAACGAACAGCCTTCGTGGAGCAGCCACCCGGTCACCCGCGAGTTCGGCGACTGGAGCTGGGCCTACAAGACCCAAAGCTGGCTCGGCACCTATGTGCTGCGCTCCACTGACAACGGCGAAACCTGGGGCGAAACCATCCGCGTCAACGTCAGGCCGCTGAAGCATGGCGGTTGCCGGCTCGGCTGCTGGGAACTTCCCTCGGGCTCGCTGCTCATGGGCCTTTACGGGCGCATCCGCGGCTATGGCGAGGAGGGCGAGGGCGAGTCGACCCGCTCGGCCCTGGTGCGTTCGGACGACGGCGGCGAGAATTGGGAATATTTCTCGACCCTCGCCTATGACCCGGCGAGCATCATCGATTACGAGGAGCCGGCGCTGTTGCGGCTGAAGGACGGCAGGCTCGTGTGCTTCATGCGCACCCATGTCAATCCGTCGAGCGACGCCCGCAACATGGTGATGACCATGTCGGAGGACGACGGCTTCTCCTGGACGACGCCCAAATGGACCGACATCTGGGGCTTTCCGGCCGAACTCATCACCCTGAACGACGGCCGCTACCTCATGGTCTACGGCTATCGCCGGGCGCCCTACGGGGTGCGGGGCATCATTTCCGAGGATGGCGTCACCTGGACGGTGAAGAACGAGTTCACGATCCGGGAAGGCGGCCTGCCGGCCCGCACGGCCGAGATGAAGCCCGGCTCGAGCGTCATGACGCCGGGAACGGGCGAAGCCGACGCCGGCGCCATCTCCATGACGCATCCGGGCGGGTTCCAGCACATCGGCTACCCGAGCGTCGTGCAGATGCCGGACGGCACGGTCGTGTGCTCCTACCACGAATGGAGCGACGACCCGGCGCCCGTGCAATACGTGCGGGCCACGCGCTTCGAACTCGCGGACTGAGGCGGCCGCGATGCTTGGGCCCGAGCGCACGCTCCTCAGAGACCGGCATCGCTACATCGCGCACCCTCACCTGGCGCGCCTGAGGGACGGATCATGGCTGCTCGTCGCGACCTGCGGGCCGTGCCGGGCCGTCACGCTCCATCCCCCGCTCGATCCAGCCTTCATCACGATCGGGATCTGGTCCGACGACGAAGGGGAAACATGGTCGGACCCCGTGGCCCTGCCGGCCGACGGCATGGCGGGAACCGAGTGCAGCGGCCTCACGGCGCTGCCCGACGGCGGGGTGATGCTCAATCAATGGCGGTTCCGCTGGCACGACGCGACCGAGGCCGGTGCGGGAATCGACGACCCGTTCCTCGTATCGGCGGATGACCTGACCCGGCAGCTCGAGGTTTCGCGGGAACTGGACGGAGTGGCTCCCGAGGGAACCATCCGGTGGGCGCGGGGCGGGGGGACCCTGGCGCTCTGGCGCAGCAAGGCGTCCAGCCGGTGCTGGACGAAACTCTCCGAACCGGACCTCGCCCCCTTTTCGGGCGGCTACGGCCTGCGCGGCGGCCTTCTCGCGGCCAATGGCGACCTTCTCCTGCCGCTGACCGACCCGCCCCATTACAGCCGCGTGTTCCTGATCCGATCGCGCGACGGGGGGCGGAGCTGGGGTGAGCCCGAGCCGGTCGCGGCCGCCCAGGGCGCCGAGTTCGAGGAACCGTCGGCCGTTCTCCTCCACGACGGCGCCATCCTGATGCTGCTGCGCGAGAATGTCGGGCGGGACCTCCAGTTTGTGCGCTCCGGGGACCATGGCGCGCGATGGTCGCCGCCACGGCCCGCCGGGCTCGCCGGGTTCCCGGCCCATCTCGTTCGTCTCGTTGACGGGCGCCTGGCCGCGCTGACGGCTGTCCGCACCGCGCCAGGCGCGATCCTTCTGGCCGTGTCGGCCGACGAGGGCGCGACCTGGGGCGGCGAGCCCGTCGTCGTCGCCGGCGACCTCGGCACCCACGACCTCGGCTACCCCACGGGGGTGTCGACGCGCGACGGTTCTGTTTTTGCGGCCTACTACCGCCGCGACGCCCTTGGCGTGACCGGGGTTTACGCCCGGCACGTGCAGGTCCCCAACCACGCTTGAACGAGGACGACCATGGCTGACACTGGCATATCGCGTCGCAACTTCCTGGCCGGCACCGCCGGGGTTGCCCTCGCTTCCACCGCACTGGCGCGGCCCGCCCTCGCGGCACCCATCGAACTCGTGCACTGGAGCTGGCTCCAGGCCTCGGATGGCGAGGTCTGGGAAAAGGTCATCAAGGGCTTCAACGAGGCCCACAAGTCCCAAGGCGTGCAGATCCGCCTCGAACTCGTGCCGGAAGAACAATACCGCACCAAGATCCTGGCGGCCGCGGCTTCGGGCAGCGCGCCCGACTTCGGCTGGGGAACGGCCGGCAAGGACGCGGCCCTGGCCAAGGACGGCATCACGGTGCCGCTGGACGACCTCGCCAAGAAGGTCGGCCTCGATCTGACGGATTTCTCGGCCAATTCCCTGAAGGCCGCGAAATATCCCAGGATCGGCCCCGAGCTGCAGTTGATCCCGATGGATCTCATGAGCCTGCAGCCGCTCGTCAACCTCGACCACGTCAAGGCGGCGGGGCTCGATCCCACCAAGTTCCCGACCGACGAGGCGAGCCTGCTGGAGTGGGCCGGCAAGCTCACCCAGCGCAGCGGCGACAAGGTCACGCGCTCCGGCATCCTGATGACGGGCACCGGCCTTCAGCCTTGCGCCACCTGGGGCATCGTGGCGGATCAGATGGGGTTCGCCCGCGCCAGCGACGACCTCAAGACGGCCTGCGTGAACCCCGAGGCCGGCAAGGCCGCCATGCAATGGGTCGTCGACCTGTTCGACAAGCACAAGGTCTCCACCCGCGAGGTCACCGACCGCTACGCCGCTTTCGGACGCGGGGAAGGCTCGATCTTCTGGACGGGACCCTGGACGTTGAACGGCTACAAGAAGCAGGGCCTCAACTTCACGGCCTTCACGTTCCCGCAGATTGGCAAGAACCGGCACACCTATTTCGAAATGGGCGGCATGCAGCTCTACCGGCAGAAGGACACGAGCCGCCACGAGGCCACGATGGCGGCGGTGAAATGGCTGTCCGACAACAGCTTGGTCTGGACCACCGAGGGCCGCGGCGCGAGCCCGCGCAAGTCGATCCTCGACAAACCCGAATACAGGACCAGCGGCATCGATTGGAATCTGCGCCGCGCCTTTGTTGAAGGTTTGCCGGATGCGACCGTGGGCGAGGTGCCGGTGCCGGGCGGGCCGGACTTCACGATTTACACCAACACCGGCTTCCTGGCGCGGACGCTTGAAGGCGTCTGGGTCGGCCAGAAGACCAAGGACGACGCCCTGGAGGAGATCCGCGCGCAGTGGCAGCAGGATCTCGACGAGGCATGATGTTGGGCGCTCCCTTCTCCTGCCGGGCGGGAGAAGGGACATCGCATAGCGAGGGTTTTGCTTGAGCCAACATGTGCTCCCTGCCGAGGCCGCGCCGCGCCCCATCCGTCATGCGGCGCGGCGCCCGAGGATCGACTCGGTCGCCTATCTTTTCGTCGCCTTCTTCACGGTGCCGTTCGTGCTGTTCAACGTGCTGCCGGTGCTGTTCGGCCTCTACCTGGCCTTCACCAACTGGTCGATCGTCGGCACGCCCACTTTTGTGGGCTTCGCCAATTTCGTCCGCGCCTACAAGGACCGCGCCCTGTGGCAGGCCTTTGGCAACACGATCCGCTACGCGGTCGTGATCGTGCCCTCGGTCGTGGTTCTGGCCTATGCGGCGGCGCTTTATGTCAACCAGCGCTGGCCGCTGGCGGGGGTGGCCCGCACCTTGTTCTTCGCCCCCAACGTCGTCGCCGCCACCGTGGTGGGGCTCGTCTGGGTGGCGGTGCTCGACGCCCGCACAGGGCCGGTCAACGAGGTGATCGCGCTGTTGGGGGGCAGCGCGATCCCCTGGCTGACCTCGACCCAGTGGGCCTGGGTCGGGGTCAGCGCGGCCTCGGTCTGGTGGGACCTCGGCCTCGCGTTCGTGCTGTTTCTCGCCGCCCTCCAGGATGTCTCGACCGACCTCGTCGATGCGGCCCGGATGGATGGGGCGCGCTGGCACCAGCGCGTCTGGCATGTGCTGCTGCCCGCCACGGGGAACACGATCGCCATGGTGATCATGCTGCAGTTGATCTCGACGTTCCGGATCTTCAGCCAAGTCTACCTGATGACGGCCGGCGGGCCGGCGGGCTCCACCATGTCGGTCATCCAGCACGTCTACAATTCCGCGATGGTGCGCAATCTCATGGGCTACGCTTCGGCGGTGTCGATGCTGCTGTTCGTGTGCATCCTCGCGGTCGCCTGGGTGCAGAGCCGCGTCCTGGGGCGACGCGCATGACTCCGGCCACAACCAAAACCCTGCGCCGCTGCGGCTCGACGGTCATCTGGGCGGTCGGGCTCATCCTGGCGCTGTTATGGGCCTTTCCGTTCCTCTGGATGGTCGGCACCTCGTTCAAGCCGGCGTCCGAAGGCCTGCTGGGGGGCCTTTCGCTTGTGTCCTCGCATCCGACGCTGGAACACTATCTCGCGGTGTTCGAGCGCTATCCCATGATCCGCTGGGCGCTGAACAGTTTCCTGGTCGCCGGTACCGCGACTGGACTGGGCGTGCTGTCCTCCGCGCTCGCCGGCTACGCGCTCGCCCGCATGCATTTTCCCGGCCGCACGGTGTTGTTCGCGCTGTTCGTCGCCTCCCTCATGGTGCCGATCGAAGTCTCGGTCATCCCCATGCTGATCGGTTTCATCCGGGTCGGCTGGGCCAGCACCTACCAGGCCCTCATCCTGCCCTCGATCGCCCAGGTCGTCGGCGTCTACATCTTCCGGCAGTTTTTCCTGAACTTCCCCGGGGAATTGGAGGACGCGGCCCGCATGGACGGCGCTTCGCGCTGGCGGACCTTCTGGAGCATCGCCCTGCCGATCGCCCGGGCGCCCACCATCGCGGCGACCGTGATCCTGTTCAACCTGAACTGGAACAACTTTCTCTGGCCCCTCCTCGTCACCTTCGACGAGACCATGAAGACCATGCCGGTCGGCGTCGCGGCCTTCGCCCCCACGATCGGCTCACACACGCAACTCGAAGGCTACGGTAACGGCATGGCCGCCGTGACGCTCCTCAGCCTGCCGAGCTTGTTCCTGTTCTTCTTCCTTCAGCGCTATTTCATGGCGGGACTTCAGACCGGCGGCATCAAGGGTTGATCGGTCGGATCGACGCCGCGCCGCGGCTGCCCGAAGGTCGACAGGACGCAGGCCGCGACGATCACCAGCGCGCCGAGAAGCGTGAACGCGCTCGGTACTTCGCCAAAGACCAAGAAGCCGAGTAGCGAGGCCCAGACAAAGGCTGAATATTCGAGCACCCCCAGCGTTCCGGCCGGGGCTCGCGTGTACGACCAGGCGAGACAAAGGTGACCGGCGGTCCCGAGCAGACCGGACACCGCGAAGACGGCAAAATGCGGCGCCGTGGGGGTCTGCCAGCCCGCGATCATGACGGGGGCGGCGAGCAGGAGCACGAAGACGCTCGACAGCATCACGATCACGATGCTCGAATCCGCTCCGGCCGTTCGACGGATCAGGACGTTCGACAAGGCGTAGAAGAACGCGCAGGTGAGGGCTGCCCCGATTCCGACCACATCGAGCGCGTGGTTCGCGTCGCTCCTTTGCCCGGCACCGATGATGCAAACGCCGATCAGACCGAACAGGATGCCGAGCTTGAGGTGCGAGGCGACCGGTTCGCCGAGCATGAGAAACGCGAGAACCGCCGTGAAGAAGGGCGCCAGAAACGTCAGGGAGATGGCGTCGGCCAGCGGAAGCCGGGCGATGGCCGTGAAGAACGACCCTGCCGTCAGCAGGACCACCACGGCGCGTAGGAGGTTTCTTTTCAGGGCCGAGCGGCCAGGCAGGGCTTCGCGGCTCGTTCTGAAAACCGCAAACGACACCACGGCGCCCGCCGCGTAGCGAAGTCCGATCACTTCCGCCAGCGGGTAGGCGGCGGAAACCGATTTCATGGCCGCGTCCATGCAGGACAGAAGCAGGACCCCAAGTCCGGTGATCAGGATCGGCTTTCGCCAAACGCCACGCATCGCAGGATCCTGAAAAAGGGGTTGGGTCCAGTCATCAACCTTCAGCTGCAACGGGCGCGTCGTCGCGGCGAGATCGACCGGGCCCGTCGATCAAGACCCACCCCGAGACGAATAGCATCCCCGCCCCGGAGAGCGAAGGCAAAGGCGATCCACCAGCGTTTTTGCCGCCCAGGGGCTGATGTCTTCAGGACAATGGATGCCGGGCTCGGCGATCGGGTGCCGACATACGGGATGGACAGTGTCCGTGATGTCGGACGCTCGTCAAACCGACAGCGCTTCGGACGCATTTCCGACGAGACAAAATTTTTCAACTCGAATCCAAATCGCTAATTAAAATTCATTTGTATTAACAAGGTTAATAAAGTTTGCGTAGAACACCCCCTATCTCAATCTTACTGAGGCAGTCAGACCTTAGGTCAGGGAGCATGAAGCGCATCGTAATCTTGGATTACAGGCTCATCAGCGATGCACAAAATTCTTGTACAAAAACTCAGTCAGTATTCTGAGCTTCTGCCGGAAGACATCCAGGCACTTAAATACGTTTGCAACGGCAAGCCGCGGATCATCAAGGCGCGACAGTCGATCCTGCGACAAGGCGAAGCTCTGCGCTTCATACCATTCATCCTTGGCGGCTGGGTTGGTGCATCGAAGCACCTTGAGGATGGTCGATGGCAGATGCTCTCGCTGTTCGTTACCGGCGACATCTGTGATTATGGGCTGGCTAGTCTTGAGGAGATGGACCACGCGCTTCGGACCATCACGGATACCATTGTGCTCGACTTGGCGAGTGACGAACTCGAAGAGTTGAGCTTTGCCAACCCGCGGATCGGCAAGGCCCTTCGCTGGTCCAGCCTCGTGCAGTCCGCCAACGCCCAGGAATGGGTCGTCAGCCTTGGCCAGCGCAGTGCCAAGGAGCGCTGCGCGCACCTGATCTGTGAGTTGTTCTGGCGCCTGCGGGCCGCCAAGGTCACGAGGGGCAACACCTTCGATTTTCCGCTCACGCAGGAAGAGGTCGGGGCAGCCATCGGCGTGTCGACGGTTCATGCCAACCGCGTGCTGCAGGACCTCCGGATCGCCAAGCTGATCGAGCAGAACGGTCGCTTCATTTCGATCCTCGACCAGCGGGGGCTTGAAAACCTCGCCCTGTTCAACCCGAAATACCTGCACCTGGCCAAGACCGAGCAGCGCTCCGAGGCCTTCGACGCGCTTGCCCGGTATGCCCCGGCGCAAGACGTCTACGGTGAGCTTTGCCTTTCGTGAGCGCGCGACCGGCCCCGACGGGGGCTGAGAACCAAGCCGTCCACCAGCCTCAATCACAAGCGAGAACCATCATGAACGCGGATTTAGCCGGGCGTGCCGCCCTGCCGCCCCGCCCTCGATCGAGGGTCGGTCTTGGCGCGTGCTGGGTCGCGGCGCTTTTTTGGAGCGTGACGCCAAGCATAACGACCGCGGCCGAATACAAGCTGACGGCCGGCGATGTCCTGGATTTCGCGGTCGCGGGGTCCCCCGACCTGCGCCAATCGGTGCCGATCGACATGGACGGAACGGTGTCCCTGCCGCTCGTCGGCGAGGTGATGGCGGCGGGACGGTCCCTCCCTGAGTTGCGCGCTGCGGTTCGCCAGCAGATCGCCCAGAAGGAGGTGCCGCAACGCACGCCGGGCAGTCCCCGCGGCGCCACGGACGTGATCTGGCCCGATCAGGTGTCCCTCGCGGTCTCGGAGTACCATCCGATCTATGTCAACGGCGATGTGGCCAAACCCGGAGAACAGAAGTTCAAGCCGGGCATGACCGTCCGCCAGGCGCTCAGCCTCGCCGGCGGTTACGACGTCCTGCGCTTCCGCATGGACAACCCCTTCATCGAGTCCTCGCAACTGCGGGGCGACTACGAGGCGGCCTGGATCGATTACGCACGGGAACAGGCGCGCTTATCGCGGCTGCACGCCGAACTCGGCAGCGACGCGCCCACGCCCGCCGCCGACGCTAGGCTCAATCCGCCACTCCCCACCGACCTCCTTGGCCGGATCAGGGACACGGAAGCCTCCCTCCTGAAGGTCCGTAACGCCGACTACGAGAAGCAGAAAAGCCATTACACCCTGCTGCTCGCCCAGCAGGACACCAACATCACCTCGCTGGCGCAGGCCCATGACACCGAGGCGAGCGGCACCCAATACGACCAGGACGAGTTCAATCGCGTCAATGGGCTCTACAAGCAGGGCACCCTTCCCATGGTGCGCGTGGTTGAAGCGCGACGCCTCATGCTGCTTTCCGCCACGCAGGCGCTACAAAGCCAAGTCGAACTGGACCATGCCAAGACCGAGCGGGAGGTCACGCGCCGGCAAGGCGAGACGATCGACGACAATCGTCGCAAGGACCTGTTTTCCGCCGCCCAGGACAGTCAAACCAAGCTGGCCGACATCCGCGCCCGGATCCAGTCGATTGGCGACAAGCTGCTTTATGTCGGGGCGTTGAAGACGCAACTCGGGCAGGGTGCCGGCGAACAGCCCCGGCTGACGCTGTTCCGTACGGGTCAACCGGCGGCGGCCGTGGCGCAGGATGCCGCGTTGCAGCCCGGCGACGTGGTGGATGTCGCCTTGAAGGCGGATCAGTCCGGGATGGCGGCCTCGGCCCCGGCGATGCGCTGAGCCATGGGCTGGTCGTCGACGATGGGCGGAGGCGCAAAAACGCGCTGGCTGCGGGGTGCCGGGCGGCGCGGCGGCGGCGAAGGCCGGCCTCCGGTCGGCTTCGGCGTCCTGCATGCCGGCAACACGATGTTGAACATGGGCTTCACGCTCCTTCAGCTTCTCGTGCTGGCGCATATCCTTCCGCTGGACCGCTATTCGGAGGTCGTTTTCCTGACCTCCATCGGCTTTTACGTGCAGCCGATCGATCAAGCGCTCGGCAAGGCCAATTTCGTGGCGCTTCGGGCCATCGTGGGGCAGGGCGCCGCGACGGCGGGGCGTCGCGAAGTGCTGGCCGCGCTCTGGGGGCAGGCCGTCCTTTTGATCGCGGTCTCGCTGGCGGTTCCCAGCCTGCTGGCGCCCTTGGGCTCGCAACGCTGGATCGAGGACGTGCTGTTTCTGGCCCTGAGCCTCGCCACGAACTACTGGGCCTTTGACCTGCAATCGACCGCCTGGGCGATCGATCGCAACCTTCCCTTCGTCAAGCTCGCGATGGCGCATCGCGTGGCGCATTTCGGGGCACTCGCGCTCGCCGCCGTATCGGGAAGCTTCCTGCTGTTCGGGATCGCGGCTAGTGGCGCCACGCTGGTCGCCATGTCGATCGTGGCCCGGATGTTCGCCCGTGCCGGCGTGTTTCAAACCACCGCGCGCCTCGCCGACTGGCCGGACTACGCCCGCATCTTCGGGGTGTCGCTTCTGGCCACCATCACCGACCTCCTGGTGCTCAACGCGCCTTACGGCCTCATCGCGGCGCGGTTCGGCATCGGCCCCATGCTGGTGGTGTTCGACAGCATCATGAAGGTCGCCCGGATCGCCATGGCGGGGGCCCGCACGCTGGCCGAGATCGCGCTGTCGCGCCACAGCACCTTTGTGGCGGCCGGGCGCTCCCGGGAAGCGCGAGGGTTGTTCCTCCTTGTGGTTGGCGCCTGTCTCGGCGCTACCTTCGTGCCGGCGCTCGTTGTCGCCTTGGCGGGCCCGACGGTGTTCCGGCTTCTCCTCGGGGCCAACAACGTGATCCCGCCGGCCGCCATGATGCCCGCGGCCCTCGTCATCATGGCGAGTGCGCTTTACCAGCCTGCCGTGTTCTTTCTCGGCTACAGCAACCAGCGCAAACCGGTGCAGACGTTGGCGCTCTGCGCCGCGGCCGTGCTGGCCCTGTTCGCCCTTGGCCTTTTCCTGGTTCCCATGCAGCCGGCCTTGATGCTCGGGGTCTTCGGACTGTGTTTCGCGGGGATCGGGGTCCTGGCCTTGTTCCTCACCAACCGCCTGTTCGGCGAGCCAGCGCCGCGGAGCCGTTCGCTCGAAGCCGCCACGCTGGCGGAGGCTGCCATTGCCGCCGAACCTTCGGCCTGAACGCCGCGTCGTGAACGCGAGCCACAATTGCCCCGGGAGTGTCGATCCATGAACGTCCTACTTCGCCCACTACCCCTGTTTCTACTCGGCGTGTCGCTGGCGTCCCCCTGCTGGGCCGATGACATCATGCTGAATGGGCTGCATTGCAACAGCACGTGTCAATCCTGGATGGGGGTGAAGGGAGCCGCCACCAAACAAGCACCTCCCGTGACACGTCGAACCGAGCCAGCCGCCCCGGTCGCCATGGCACCGATCGTTTCGCCGCAACTGGCCGGTCGTCGACCGCAGCGACCCGCCACGCTTGCCAAGGCGCCGCCTGACGCCATGCTTGCAAAAGCGCCGCTAGAGATCGCGCCGGCGAATGTGGCGGCCGATCCCGTGGCGCCGGTCGTTCAGCCATCACCGGAGCGGTTGGTCCGCCAAGCGCCTGCCGTCCCAGCCGCCACCCCGAGCGCGCCCGCCGCCCCGGCCGTCGCCACGAGCGCGCCCGTCACGCGGCCGCCGGTTGAAACCGACACCGCCGCGCCGCCGCGGCCCGCCGACGGACCGGCTTCCGCGCAGGAAGAGGCCCGCGAAATCATCGAGCCGCGCCTGCCGACCGCCGAGGAAGGAGCGGGATTGCCCGCGTTGAACACATTGGTCGCCGTACGCGGCGTCGTCATGCTCGAAACGGCGGAAGAGCGGGCCTATAACGCGAAGCAGCGCGCGGCATTGGTGAAGGAAACAAGCCGATTTGACCAGAATCGCTGAATAGATGGTTGACGACAAGTCAACGCATCATGACCCCAAGCGTCATTTAAGAATAATGAACCACTGATACAAATAATGAAGAGTGATAAAGGCGTAATCTTCTGTAGATAGTCCATTAAAGAAGATCGGAAGATGGTGTAAGCCGCTGATTGACAACGATTGAACCGAGCTGTTTCATCCCTTTTCGAAACAGTTCGGAAGTGGGCAATCGAATGGTCAAGATCGGCGCTTACACAGGAACGACGCCCAACACGTTGGCGGCCTATCAAAAATGGCTCGGTCGCCCCCTCGACGACGCCCTGGTGTCGATCAATCAGACGAGTTGGTCGGCTTTTGACGGCTCGATCGACTGGGATGTCGCCCAGTGGAAACCGACCGGGATCCCGATCATGTGGTCGGTCCCGCTGACCGTGACGGGAACGAGCCTTGCTCAGACCGCGACAGGGGCCTTCAACGCCCATTACCTCAAAGCCGCGCAGGCGCTTGCCAAAAGCGACACCGGATCCGGCTCGATCTTTGTGCGGGTGGGCTGGGAATTCAACCTCGCCGAACAGCCCTGGGCCGCCCAAGGCAACGAGACTGCGTTCATCCAGTCCTACCACAAGCTCGTGGACACGTTCCGCTCCGTGTCGGATCGCTTCAAATTCGTGTGGGATGTCAATATCGGCGGCAGTTACGATCCGTCAAAGGCCTATCC
>CALMOK010000173.1 GCA_937871825.1 uncultured Alphaproteobacteria bacterium | reverse complement strand
GGCCGGAGGTGTAGGGCGCGTCCAGGCGTTTGGACACGATCCCTTCAAGCGACATGCGGCAGGCGGCGAGCAGCACCGCGTCGCCGCCTGCCGCGAAATGGTCGACATAGCGCAAGCGGCCGTCCTGCTGGCCGGCGGTCTCCATAATGGTCTTCAACTGTGCCTTGCGCTCCCGGAGGGGAAGGGTGCGCTGATCCCCTTCGGCCGAGTGAATAAGATCGAAACCGAAAAAGACGAGATCGTCCGTCCGCTCGTCCGCGATGGCGGCCTGCAGGGCGGCGAAATTGGGCGCGCCCGCCTCGTCGAGGGCCACGATCTCGCCGTCGACGATGACATCCGGCAAAGCGGTGGCGGCCGAGGCGATCGCCTTGAACCTTGCGGTCCAGTCGAGTCCCTTGCGGGTCAGCAGGGTCGCCGTCCCGTCGCGGACGGCGAGTTGAACGCGGTAGCCGTCAAACTTGATTTCGTGGCCCCATTCAGGGCCGGTGGGCGGTTGCTCGACGATGCGGCAAAGCTGCGGAGCGATGAACCCCGGCCAAGCTGGTTGGGAGGCTTCCGCCGGCACGGGAGGTCGCGCTGTTTTTCGAGCCTTCTCGGCAGGCCTTGACTTCGCGGCCTCAAGCGTCTCGCCCGCACGCCTCGTGTGCCAAACGGCGTCCGAATGGGCCCCATTCGCAGCATCGACCATGAAGGGGTCAGGCGCCCTTCCCGTGCCGGCCGCGATCTCCTCGAGGCGCCGGCCCGACGCCACCGACGCGTCCCGCCGGAGCAGGGCATCGCCATCGCCCTCATCCGCCTCGTGGACCGTATGCTTGATCAGCAGCCATTTGACACGCTTGCTGCCCGTTCGGTCATGCTTCATGCGCACCAGCACCCAGGAGCCGTGTAGCTTGTCGCCCTCGAGCGTGAACTTGAGATCGCCGGATTTCAGGCCGGCGTCGGCCGTCATGCCCTCGGGCTGCCAATAGCCCCGGTCCCACAGCAGCACGGTTCCGCCGCCATATTCCCCGGCGGGGATGGTGCCCTCGAAATCCCCGTAGGCCAGCGGGTGGTCCTCCACCTCGACGGCGAGACGTTTGTCGTGCGGGTCAAGCGAAGGGCCCCGGGTGACGGCCCACGACTTGAACACGCCGTCGAGTTCCAGGCGGAGGTCGTAATGCAGGCGGGTCGCATCGTGTTTCTGCACGACGAAGCGAAGCCGATCGGAGGAACGCACGAGGGCGTCGCCGGTCGGTTCAGGCGTTTTCTTGAAATCGCGCTTGGATGCGTAAGGGCTAAGCCTCGTCACTGCCGATCGGCCTCCGGCTCGCCTGATCCATCGCGTGGCGGCTCGCCCGACTCAATGGGGAGGACGGTGGGAAGTTGCACCTGGCCTGGACGCCGTTTGCGGCTGGTTGACATCATGGTCAACATGGGCCGGAAAACCGTTGCGGAGCGGTGGAGACCGCCCCGCATGGGTGCCGTTCAGGCGGCGTCGTCGAGGGCCGGGTAATCCGTGTAACCCGCCGGGCCGGAGCCGTAGAAGGTCTCGGGATGGGGCTCGTTCAACGGCGCGTCGCGCCGAAACCGCTCGGGCAGGTCGGGATTGGCGATGTACAACTTTCCAAACGCGACGGCGTCGGCTTCGCCCCTGTCGAGCAGGTGCTGCGCCTCGGCCTTGCTGATGTTTTCGTTGACGATGTAGGGACCGCCAAAGATCTCCTTCAGGGACGGCCCCAACCGCTCGCCGCTGATATGCTCGCGGGCGCAGATGAAGGCGACTTTCCGGGCGCGGAGTTCGCGCGCCACATGACCGAACGTTTCCAGCGGCGTCGAGTCGCCCATGTCGTGCGCGTCGCGGCGGGGCGCGAGATGCATGCCCACGCGGCCGGCCCCCCACAAATCGATGCAGGCATCCGTCACCTCCAGCATGAGACGGGCACGATTCTCGATCGAGCCGCCGTAGCGATCGGTTCGCTTGTTGGTTCTGTCCTGGAGGAATTGGTCGAGGAGGTAGCCATTGGCGCCGTGGATCTCGACGCCGTCGAAGCCGGCCTTCCTGGCGTTTTCGGCGCCGCGTCGGTAGTCGGCGATCACGCGGGGGAGTTCATCGAGGCCGAGCGCACGGGGCGTCTCGTAGGCTTTCTCGGGCCGTACGAGGCTGACATGCCCGGCCGCCGCGATGGCGCTCGGCGCGACAGGGCTTGCCCCGTCGAGGTAGACGGGATCGGAAATGCGGCCCACGTGCCAGAGCTGGACCATGATGAGCCCGCCCTCGGCATGAACCGCGTCGGTGATCGTCTTCCATCCAGCCACCTGCGCGTCCGACCAGATGCCCGGCGTATCCGGATAGCCGACCCCTTCGGCGCTGACGCAGGTCGCCTCGGTCAGGATCAGCCCGGCGGAGGAGCGCTGCCGGTAGTAGTCGGCCATGAGGGCGTTGGGAACGCGCCCGCCGCCGTCCGCGCGACATCTGGTCAGTGGCGCCATCACGACGCGGTTCTGCAAGGTGAGGTCCCCCAGTGTGAGGGGATCGAAAAGGCTGGGCATGGTGGTCCCTTTTCATTAATGCGATGCCGCCGCCTCGACGCGCAGGGCGCGCAAGCGGGATGCCGGACGCGACGTTGATCCGGAATCGGCATTGCGGTGAGGTGGGCGCTCACGTCACGGCTTTCAACGCCGCGATGGGACGAGCTGGACGCCTGATGCCGCGGGTGCGGTTACTGACGGGTGGCCGTCGAAAACTCGCCCTGCCGGATGCGCTCGGGCAGCCGTTCGGCGAAAACGGCGACGGGCTCTTCGCCGTAAAGCTCGACCAGGGTCTGGAACGCGGTGAACAAGGCGGCTTGCACGAAGCAATCCTCTTCCACGCCGTCGAGCGTCGCCTCCGCAAAGGCTTCGGCCACGTAGGCCAGGGCCACCCGCCGTTCGTCGGCGGCGTCCTGACGATCCTGCGTCGGGTTTATCAACATATCGGATGTCTACCGTGCGACGGCGGCGCTGGCCATCCCGGATGTTACGAAACGGTTAACGCCATCGCGGCACTTGGCCTAATCGCCGTCGAAACCCATCGAAAGCTCATGGGCGAGGCGCTCGCCCTCACTAAGCGAGCGCTTGATCACGGCTTGGCTGGCGGCCGTGCACGTCCGGTGCGTCAGTTGATAGCCGCCAAAGCCCTGATTGTAGCTGCCGGCGAGCCGCAGCTTGCGATCGTTCGTTTTCGCTTCGGCTTCCAGCAGACCGGTCATCTTGTCATGCCATTCGCCGGCGTCGCTTTCGCCGCACAACCGACGCAGATAGGCCAGCGTCCCCATGAGTTCGGCCAGTCGTTCGATCTGGGCTTCGTAGGGCGGGGCAACCGCTTCGGGGGCTGGAGTTGGAGCCCGTGGGGCGATGGGCGGCAGCACCGGAATTGACGGGGAAGCTGCCCGGGCAGAGGTCAGCGTTGCTCCAACAACCAGGAAGAGGACAAAGGCCGTGCCGCATAGCCCGAAACGGACGATGCGGGACGTCGCTCTGTTTCCGTCTCGGGCCGGCATCTCAGGATGGATCTCTCATGGTGGCGACCGCCCGTTCGAGGAGGGGCCGCAGGCCGGGCGTGAGTTGCAGGCCATCGAGCCGACCGGGGTCGGCCCACAGGATGGTGCGGGCTTCATCGCCCGGGCGGCCTTCGCCCGCGATCCATTCGCCGATAAACGAGGCGACCACGAAATGCCGCTCGACCCGGTCGTCGCCGTCGCGCGCGATCACCTCGACGTGGCCGTTGAAACCCGTGATGCGGGCGAGCACCCCGGTCTCCTCGTCCAATTCCCGCAAGGCCGCCGCCTCCAGGGTTTCGCCCACCTCGACGAGCCCGCCCGGCAGGGAAAGAAGGTTCGCGCCCGGAGGGCTGACCCGCTCGGCCAGCAGGACGCGGCCGGCCCGGAACACCGCCACGCTGGCGGCCAGGATCGGACGGGCCGGATAGGCGCGGGAGGGCGCGAGACTCATATGTGCTGGCCGCCGTCGATGTGGATTTCCGCCCCGTGGACGTAGCTCGACTGCTCGGTGCAAAGGAAATAGATCGCCTTGGCGACCTCTTCGGGCTTGCCGAGGCGGCGCATCGGCAGGTGTTCGACGATTTTCTCGGTGCCGGGCGACAGGATGGCCGTGTCGATCTCGCCCGGTGATATCGCGTTGACCCGGATGCCCCTCGGCCCGAAATCCGATGCCATCTCGCGCGTCAGGGCGGCGAGCGCCGCCTTCGAGGTGCCGTAGGCCGTGCCGGCGAAAGGATGCACCCGCGAGCCGGCGATGGAGGTGACGTTCACCACCGAACCCTGGGCGTGCTGCAATTCCTGGATCAGGCCCCGGGCCAACATGACGGGCGCGAAGAAGTTGACCTGGAAAACCTTCTGCCAGTCGCGCAGGTCGGTTTCGATTGTCCCCATCCGGCCCCCGTCGCCGAGCTTCGGGGAGATCGCCGCGTTGTTGACCAGCGCGTCGAGCCGACCGTCCGGCAACCGGCGCCTGACGTCCTCGATGGCGGCGGCCGTGCTGTCGGAACTCGCGAGGTCGACCTGCAGGTGATCTTCCGGCCCCATCTCCCAGGGGCAGTTCTCGGGAAAGGCTTGGCGCGAACAGGTGATGACCCGCCATCCCGCCGAGGAAAAGCGCTTCACCGTGGCGTGGCCGATGCCGCGCGACGCCCCGGTCAAAAGCATCGTTCGCCGCACACTGCTGGATTGCGTTGACATGAACCTGACCCGTCGTCCCACAAGCGTCGCGCTGCGCGTCGACGATCGTAGGACGTTTCGATTGGCGGTGAAAAGCGAGCGATCGGCCCAACCCGCCTTGAGGGCGACCGATCGACTGTTTGATGGCACGAACCGGCGCGAGCCGCCTGCTTGGAATGCGAACGCATTCGCCAGGGCGAAACGATTCAGGGTTGCAGCCGCTGCTTGGTCCATGCCGCACCGTCATTGATGCGGCTGAACACGACGCGATCATGCAGGCGCGAGGGACGATCCTGCCAGAATTCGATCGATTCGGCGGTGACCCGATAGCCTTTCCAGTAAGGGGGACGGGGCACGTCGGCGCCGTCGAACTTGCGTTCTAGTTCGCTCACCCGGTTCTCAAGTGTTTCACGGGTGTCGAGCGGACGGGATTGCTGGCTGGCCCAGGCCCCGATGCGGCTGCCGCGATGCCGGCTGGCGAAGTAGGCGTCCGCTTCCGCCGCGTCCACCTCGGACACCCGGCCACGGACGCGGATCTGGCGGTTGAGCGATTTCCAGTAAAGCACGAAGGCGGCGCGCGGGTTGGAGGCGATCTCTCGTCCTTTTTGGCTATCCGCGTTGGAGTAAAAGACGAAGCCCCGCTCGTCGTGGTCCTTCAGCAGCACCAGCCTGACGTCGGGCAGGCCCGCCGCGTCCACCGTCGCGAGCGCGATGGCGTTGGGGTCACGCGGCTCGCTCGCTTTCGCCTCGGCGAACCAGGCGGCGAACAGCCCCAGGGGATCCTCACTGAGGGTGAAGTCATCAGCGATTAACGGTTCCAAGTTAATGTCCCACCATGGTTTTCGTGAACGGGGCGTGTGTGAGCCTGATCCAACCTATAGCAAACACGAAGGCGATTGTGATGACGGCGTGTCGCGGTCGCCTTCCATCGCTGTTTGCCTCGACGGCATTCAAGCTTCTGCTTTGCGGCGGCACGGGCCTGTTTGCCGGTGCGTGTTCCATCCCGATCTCGGGGTTCGTCGACGACGCGCAAACCGGATCGATCGACCGGGCGTCCCTCGTGTTGTCGCGTGAACTCGACCAGGAAGACTGGCGGCGCGCCAAGGCCGCGCTGGCGGTCGCGCTCGATCCGCAGGGCAATGGGGAGAACGTCGAATGGGCCAACCCGCAATCGGGCGCGAAGGGCAGTTTCGCGGCGGCGGCGGCGGCCTATTCCCAAAGTGAGAAATTGTGCCGGCATTTCATCGCCCGCGTTGACTCCGGCGCTGGGTCGGGCCGAGAGGTCGACGGCTCGGCTTGCCGTCGCAATGGCGGTGAATGGCTGGTGTCGGAAGCCAGGGAGCGCAAGCGCGCCAAGGCTTAGGTTGATCGGCTCGTTCCATGGTGGGCTTTGTGGCTTGCTGTTTGCCGCCACGACGCCCATTTTGCCGAGGAGAGACAGAAGCGTACCGGGCCGCAGGCGGACGGACGTGATCAACGGGCTCCCACCATGCGCAACCCTTATGACGTTTTGGGCGTAGCCAAGACGGCCGACGCCGGCGAAGTGAAGAAAGCTTTTCGAAAGCTCGCCAAGAAATACCATCCGGATCAAAGCAAGGATCCGAAAGCCAAGGAGAAGTTTTCCGAGGCCAGCCAAGCCTACGAAATCCTGGAGGACGAAGCCAAGCGGGGCGCGTTCGACCGCGGCGAAATCGACGCCGAGGGCAAGCCGCGCTACCAGGGCTTCGGTGGCGGTGGCGCGCGATCGGCCGGGGGTGGCGCCTACGCCTTTCAGGATGCCGCCGGGGCGTCGCCCTTTCGAGGGTTTCGCGGCAATCAGCCCGGCATCGACCCGACCGACTTCTTCGCCGACCTTTTCGGGAGCGCGGGGCGGGCCGGCGGAGCCGCCGCGGCCACCAAGGGCGAGGACATTCTGGCCAGCGTGACGGTTCCGTTGGAGGACGCGGCGTTTGGCGCGGAAACCCGCGTGAGCCTGTCGACCGGCCGCACCCTCGAGATCAAGATCCCGGCGGGGATCGAGGATGGCAAGCAGATCAGGTTGAAGGGTCAGGGCATGCCGGGACGCGGTTCCGTTCCGGGCGACGCGATCATTACCGTGCAGATCGCCAAGCATAAGCTGTTCGAGGTCGACGGACGCGACCTGCGGATCGATCTTCCGGTCACGCTCTACGAGGCGATGCTGGGCGGCACGGTCAATATTCCGACGCTCAAGGGAGCCGTGGAATTGAACCTGCCGGCCGGTGCGCGATCCGGGAAAACTTTTCGCCTGCGCGGCAAAGGTCTCCCGGCCTCCAACACCCTGCCAGCCGGCGACCTTTTGGTGGCGGCGCGCATCGTCCTGCCGGAGTCCATTCCGGATGACCTGAAAACGGCCGCGGAGCGATTGCGGGACGAGCAGCCCTACACGCCACGTTCAGCGATGGATGACCGGTGAGCGACCGATCGGCATAGCCGGAACGGCGGTCGAGGGCCGGATGGCGGATGTCCTGGCCGAGGTGGACGTTAGGGTTCCACGATCAATCGCATAAGCGCCCTGAGCGGCTCGATGTTGCCGGACAGCCAATTGAGGTCGCGGCCCACCGTGATGGCGACACGAACCGGTTTTTAGCCGATCGTGCCGGTGCTCCAGGACGCGACCGATCCGGCCGGCATCGTGTCGAACAGCAAGCCGGCCTGCGGCGCGGCGGTACCGATGTAAAGTCCCAGTCGTTCGCCGTGGACATCGTCGTAAAGAAGAAACGCGGCCGGCCCGGCCTCGCCGGGTACGATCCGGCCTCCCAGAAAGGTCCAGCCCAACGGGCTGAGGTCGGGGGCGTGGAGGGTCAAGGCGAGCCGGCGACGCAGCCATTGCTCAAGCTGGGCCTGCTGCCCCCCACCGATCTCGACCGGGCGCACGGGGTCGGTGGCAAAGGTTTGGTGGGCTTCGATCGCCCGGGTGATCAACGCTGGGACCGCTGTCGCCGGGAGGTCGCGCCGCGCGTCCCCGGATGCCGACCATGGTGCCGCATCCCTCAGCGCAACGGCAGCCACCAGGCCCGAAACCAGCATGGCGACCAAGGCCGCCGTCGCCACGGCCTTGGTCCTGCTGGCAGGCTGCCGTGGCGTTTGGCCCCGTTCAACGATCACCAAGCGCGACCCGCTCTTCTGCGAAGCACTTTGGAAAGCCGAGGCGTCGCGCTCGGCTTCCACGTGGCTCAGGTTCAGCCAGAGCGGGATCGGCTCGCTGACGACCTCTCCGAACATGGAGCGGAGCGCCTCGTTCTGGCTCGTCCAGGTCCTCACCCGTGCGGCTTCGGTCGGATCGTCGGCGATGAAAGCCAGGAAGGCGGCCCGACGATCCTCACCCAGGCGGTTGTCGACGAAGCGCAGCGCGTCGATGTCCCCGAACACACGCTGCATCCTTTTCACGGCCGTTTCTCAGGATTTGACGAGGCGAAGATGGCAGGGACGCGCTGGGCGTTTGGGCCCGGTGTCGGCGTCGTGAACCGGCTTTGGCGGGGCCTGGAGCGTTTCGCCGAGCATCGCACGAGCGTGAAGCAACCGGCCCACGAGGGTTCCCACGGAGGTGCCCACGATCTGGGCTGCCTGGGGATAGTCGAACTTGCAAAGCACAACCAGCAGAAGAGCCTCGCGGTCGCTCCCCGACAACGTTTCGAGGCCACGGCGCGAAGCCGGGAAAACCCCCATGTCGGTGGCGTGCGAACCTGGATCACGATGGGGCCGCCAAGTCGTCGAAGGCTCATCAGGTTGAGCCCCATCGCCGGCCGATCTCCGGTGCTCGATCCCGCGATCCCGCAGGCGATGAACTTGGATCAGCCGCGAAAACAACCGGGTTGCCACATTCTCGTTCAGTCCTCCGGCCTCGCCCCGCATGGCGTGGGCAAGAACCTGGTGGACCAGATCGTCCGCCGTTTCAGAGTTGTGGCCGTCCACAAGGGCCCGCGCGTACTGACGCAGGAGCGGCACGAGTTTCTCGATCTCGTCGCGATACGACCTCGTGATGCCGTTCACCCTGATCCTCACCCATATCGAACTTTGTTTGTTAACGGAATATTAAGCCAAATCGCGCGTCCTGCCTATGGTTCCTGGCCGACGCACCCGGAATTTTCGTGTCCTGGCCAATGGTTCGGCCAACGTCGCCGGCTGATCGGCACGTGGGTCGCCGCGCACCCTTTTCACATCGCGCGTCCTTGGAGTAAGGCTTGGCGCGGTGATCGTGTCATGAGTTTGGCGCAGCCTGCGAGATCGAGATCGGGCATGAGATGGCAGACGACGTGACGGCGACCAAGCGGCAAGACCGTTCCGGCATTTTGTCGGGTAAGCGGGGCCTCGTCATGGGCGTGGCGAACAACCGCTCGATCGCCTGGGGCATCGCCAAGGCGGCGCATGACGCGGGCTCCGAACTCGCCTTCACCTACCAGGGCGAGGCGCTGGAAAAGCGGGTTCGCCCGCTGGCCCGCGAACTCGACGCGGCCGTGGTCGGCCATTGCGACGTGACCGACAGCGCGTCGATCGATGCCGTTTTCGCCGAAGTTTCCCGCCTGTGGGGCAAGTTGGATTTCCTGGTCCACTGCATCGCCTTTTCCGACAAGGACGAACTGACCGGGCGGTACATCGATACCAGCGCGGGCAACTTCGCCAAATCGCTGATGATCTCCTGCTATTCGTTTACCGCCGTTGCCCAGCGGGCCGAACCGCTGATGACGGATGGCGGCTCCATGCTGACGCTGACCTATTACGGGGCCGAGAAGTGGATGCCCCATTATAACGTCATGGGGGTGGCTAAGGCGGCGCTGGAGGCGAGCGTCCGATACCTCGCGGCCGACCTTGGCGAAAAGGACATCCGGGTGAATGCCATCCCGGCCGGGCCGATCAAGAC
>CALMOK010000172.1 GCA_937871825.1 uncultured Alphaproteobacteria bacterium | reverse complement strand
CCGCGGAACCCCTTGAGGATGGTGAACAGGAGGTCGCTGGTCACCCGCTGCGACATTTCCACGTCCTCGATGAAGCAGAGCAGTTCAAGCTGGATGTTGGCTTCGCCGATCGCGACGAGGAGCACCTGCGGCGAAGGGATCGACAGGATGTGGTCGTGATCCTTGGCGGCCGCGATGAGGATCTCCCGCACCTTCTCGGCCTCGGTCCCGATGCCCACCGTGAAGGGCAGCTTGATGCGGCCGACCCGGTCGTTGCGCAGCAGGTTCTTGACGACGCCGCTCACCAAATTGGAGTTCGGCAGGATCACGGTGGCGCGATCAAAGGTCTCGATCTCGGTCGAGCGCACGTTGATGCGCCGCACGTAACCCTGCTCGCCGCCCACCACGACCCAATCGCCGACCCGTATGGCGCGCTCCCAAAGGATGATCAGGCCGGACACGAAGTTGTTGACGATCGATTGCAGGCCGAAACCGATACCGACCGACAGGGCGCCGGCCACGATCGCCAGCCGCTCGAAACTCAGGCCCAATTGGCTGAGGCTGAGGGAAGCCGCCAGCAAGAAGCCGACGTAGCCAAGGCTCGTCTTGATCGAGTTCTGCAGCCCCGTGTCGAGCCGCGTGTGGGGCAGGAACTTGACCTCGAGCCAGCGCTGCACGGCGCGCGTCGCCCCCATGCCGACCATGAACAGGACGATGGCGATGGCGATGGAGGACGGCGAGATCCTGAGGTCGCCGATCGAGAAGCCGAAGAAGGCCACCTGCACGGTCGACAGCATGTCGCCCGACTCGATCCGCCAGGGCGCCAGGGCGAGAAGGATCGCGACCGTGATCAGCACCACCCGGATGGCGCCGCTGAACAGGATGCCGATGATGTCGAGCGAATCGCGCCGCAACCCGAGCGTTTGCGTCAACACCCGGCCAAAGATGCGGTCCGGCTGGAAGCCCGCCCCCGCCCCCTCGTCGGTGAGGGTCAAGAGCATGTAGAGCAGGATGCTGAGCGCGCTGACGGCGACGATCTGCGTGACAAGGAAGGCCGCGAAAGCCACGAACCCGGTCAACAGCGCCAACACCAGAACGGCGACCAGGAACCACATGAGCACGCGGAGCGGACCCGACCAGTCCCGCCCCGTCTTGGCCCGGGCGCCCTTGGCGCTCGCGTCGTTGGCGCCCTTGCCCAGCCGGTCCAGGGTCACCAGCAGCATGGCGGTCGCCGCCGCCGTCAACAGGCCCCGCGACGCCACGGCGGTCGGGAGCCCGACCGAGATGGTGTCGTTGACGGCTTCCACGAACCGCGTCAGCGCCACCATGGAACTGACCGCGATGACGAGGTTGTAGAGCCTGAGGGCGCCGTTGTCGGAGATCGGCGGGAGGCGCCAGTTGGACCGGCGCGGCGACAGGAAGCCCCGGGCCAGCCCCACGTTGATCGACACGATCAGCACGCCGCGCACGAAGGCCGACGTGATCGCCTGCAGCCGCGTGTTCAGCATGTCGAAGGCCAGCAGCAGCTCACCCATCACCAGCACGGCCGCGATGGGCACAAGGGCGGTGACAACCGCCGCCCAAAGCGCCGAGGCGACCTTGCGCAGCCGCGAAGGCGCGACCGTTTCGAGGTCGCGCGCCGACACCCGGCGGGCGATGCGTTGGGCCGGCTCGTAGGCCACGATGATCACCAGCAGGGTGAGCAGCATCGTCACCGCCTGCCAGACTTGGACCTTGGTGGCGACGGCGTGGTACCAATCGCCCACCAGGAAGCCGAGGGCGCGGAAATCGGACGGCAGCTCGGCGACGAACGGAATCCACAGCCGCGGGTCGAGCAGGCTGTAGGATTGGGCCAGCACCGACCGGGCGAAAAGGTCCCGGCGAAGCGAGCCGATCGTGGTTTCCACCTGGGTGCCCTGCACGGCCAGCACCCTGGCGCGCTTCAAGGTTGCGTCGAGATCCTTGAACAGGCTTTCCTGCGTGTCTCGCTCGGCCGTGATGTCGGCCGCTTCGGGCGATGCGGTGGGTTCGGGCTTGGTCCCGAGCTGGGCGAGGCGGGCCTTGGCGGCGTCGGCGCGGGGCTGCAACTCGCCGATCACGTTCTGGATGTCGAGCGCGACGGGGTCGAGCGCGGTTCGCTGCTTTTGCAGGGCGGCGTCGGTGAGGTCGCTCCGTGTCAGCGCCCCCTCGATGCCATCGAGCGCCACCTTGGCGGCGTCGAGCCGCGCCGCGGGCGTCGCTGTCGGCGTGGCGTTCTGCTGGGCGAGCGCGGGGCCGCCCAGGAGAAGCAGAGCCAGCACCAGGAGGCGCAGAAACGGCAAATGTCGCACGGGGGTCCGATCGCTTGAAGTCCGGGCGGCCGCGAACGGCGCCTGCCCCGCCTTAAGCCGGCCCAATCGGGCGATCTTAGGACCGTCGCGTCAGCTTTTCGGTGAAACCGACTTCAGCAGCCGCTCGACGCTCGGCAGGATGGTCCGCACCACGACGCGAACGCCCGCCGGATTGGGATGCAAGCCGTCGGCGAGCTTGAGGTCGGGGTCCTGGGAAACACCTTCGAGGAAGAAGGGATAGAGCGGCACGTCGAATTGCCGGGCCAGGGCCGGATAGATGGCCTGGAACCGGGTGCCGTATTCGGGGCCGAGGCTCGGCAGCGCCCTCATGCCAGCAAGCAGGACCTTGATGCCGCGCGCCTGCAAACGGGTGATGATGGTTTCCAGCGTCCGCCTGGTTTCGTCGGGGTCGAACCCGCGCAGCATGTCGTTTCCGCCGAGTTCCACGATCACCGCGTCGGTGCCGTCCGGAACCGACCAGTCGAGCCGCTGAAGGCCGCCGGCCGCCGTGTCGCCCGACACGCCGGCGTTGGCCACCGTCACATCATGGCCAGCGGCCCGCAGCGCCTGCTCGAGAACGGCCGGAAAGGCGGCGTCGGCCGGAAGCTGGTAGCCCGCCGACAGGCTGTCCCCCAAGGCCACGACCTGCAGCGGGCGCCCCGCCGCAACAGCGCCCGGCGCGGCCCACGCCAGCATCGCGGCGACAGCCACGGCGAGCGCCCGCCCGACCTGAAATCCCCGGCCCGGCATCCCATATGGGCGGGAGAGCCGCGCCGCGGTGCCCTTCGCGGCGCGGCGGAAAGCGGCGCGGAGCGCGCCGAGGCGGACGATGGTCGACGGGCGTTCGTTGAGGGATGGCATGAATGGGTGAACCGGTCGTTGCGCTCGAAAACCTGCATGTAAGCCTCGGGCGAGGCGCCGCCAGGGTGCACATCCTCAAAGGCGTGAGCGTGGGGATCGAACGGGGCGAGGTGGTGGGCCTTGTCGGCCCATCGGGCTCCGGCAAGTCGACGCTGCTGATGGTGATGGCGGGCCTGGAGCGGGCGCAATCGGGCACCGTCGCGATCGACGGCACGCGCCTCGACACGCTGGGCGAGGACGCGCTGGCCCGCTTCCGCGGCGCGCGGATCGGCATCGTGTTCCAATCGTTCCACCTCATCCCCACCATGACGGCGCTCGAAAACGTCGCGGTGCCGCTGGAACTCGCCGGCGACCCGCAGGCCTTCGCCAAGGCGCGGGCGGAGCTCGACGCGGTGGGCCTCACCGACCGGTTCTCGCACTACCCGGCGCAGCTGTCGGGCGGCGAGCAGCAGCGCGTGGCCCTCGCCCGCGCCCTGGCGCCCAGCCCTTCCATCCTTGTGGCCGACGAGCCGACCGGCAACCTCGACGAAGCCACCGGCCGCTCGGTCATCGACCTCATGTTTCGAACCCGCCGCGAGCGCGGCGCCACCCTGGTGCTGGTGACCCACGATCCCGACCTCGCCGCCCTGTGCGACCGGTCGATCCGCCTGCGCTCCGGGCAGGTCGAGCCCATTCAAGTCGAGCCCGAGGCGCCAGGCCGGCTCCAGGTCGCCGCGCAATGACGGCGGTCCCTTCGCCGGGAGAACGGCCCGGCCGCGTGAGCCTCGCCGTCGTGCTGCGCCTCGCCCTTCGCGACCTTCGCGGCGGCCTCAGCGGTTTCTGGATCTTTCTCGCCTGCATCGCGCTCGGTGTCGCCGCCATCACGGGCGTCGGCTCCGTGGCGGACGGCCTCGCCGACGGGTTGGCGAGCCAGGGGCGCGTCATCCTGGGCGGCGACGCGTCCTTTTCTCGCGTGGCGGCCCCGCTCACGGGCCCCGAAGCGACCGCCATCGCCGCCGGGGGACCGACAACGACGGCCGGCAACGTCCGGGGCATGGCGCGGCGGGCGGATGGCAAGGCGGTGCTGGTCGACATCAAGGCCGTGGACGCCGCCTATCCGCTGAGCGGAACGGTGGCGCTCGATCCGGCGCAACCCTTGGCGGCGGCCTTGGCGCCCAGCCCTGACGGCGCGTTCGGGGTGGTGGCGGACGACACCATCGGGGCGCGGCTCGACGTCAAGGTGGGCGACACGCTGAAGATCGGGACGGGGCGCTTCCTGCTCCGGGCCATCGTGAGCCGCGAGCCCGACAAGCTCGCCGGCGGCATCGCCTTCGGGCCGCGCGTGATGATGTCGCTTGACGGGCTGCGGGCCGCGGGCCTCGACGGCGACGGCTCGCTGGTGCGCTGGACGACGCGGGTCGCCCTCGCCCAACCCGACGCCGCGCCAATCGGCGACGCCGCCCTTTCCCGCTTCGTCGACCGCGTCAAGGCCGCCTTTCCGCAAGCGGGCTGGGAGGTGCGGACCCGCCGCAACGTGTCGCCGGAGTTCGACCGGAACCTCGCCCGGTTCACCCAGTTCCTTACCCTGGTGGGATTGACCTCGCTGGTGGTCGGCGGCGTCGGCGTGGCCAACGCGGTGCGGGCCACCGTGGAACGCAAGCGGGCCAGCCTCGCCATCTTCAAGGCCCTCGGCGCCCCGGGCGGGGCGGTGTTCGCCATCAGCCTGACGGAAGTGATGCTGGTGGCGGCGGTCGGCATCGCCGCCGGCCTGCTCGCCGGGGCGGCCATGCCCTACCTGATCCTGGCCCTCTTCGGCGGCGTCATCCCGTTCCCGCTGTCGCCGTCGATCTTCCCGCGCGAACTGGCGCAGGGCGCGCTGTATGGCGTGCTGACCACCCTGGCCTTCTCGCTCGGCGCGCTTGGACGGGCCCACGACATCCCGGTGTCGGCGTTGTTCCGCGACGGGGTGGATCCCGCCCCGTCGCGATTGCGCGCGCGCTACCGCCTGTTCGTGCTGCTCGCCGTGGCGGCGCTCGCCGGGACGGTGTTCCTGTTCACGCCGGACTGGCGCTTGTCGGCCATCTACATGGGGGCGACCGTGGCGGCTTTCGTGATCCTTGGGGCCGTCGGCGCGGGGCTGATCCGGCTCGCCCGCGCCCTGCCGCATCCTCCCACCGTCGAGGCACGCCTGGCGCTGGCCAACATCCATCGCCCCGGCGCGCTGACCTCCTCGGTGGTGCTTTCGCTCGGGCTGGGCCTGGCGCTCCTGGTCACCCTCACGCTGATCGACGTCAACATCCGCCGGCAGATATCGGATGCCGGCTCGGGAACCGTGCCGAGCTTCTTCTTCGCCGACATTCCCAGCACGCGAAGTGACGAGTTCCGCGCCTTCGTGGACACCCACGCGCCCGGCGTGACGCTGGCGGCGGTTCCCATGATGCGGGGGCGCATCGTGGCCTTGAAGGGGGTGCCGGCCGACAAGGTCAAGCCCAAGGAAGGGTCGAGCTTCGCCATCGAGGGCGACCGCGGCATCACCACGTCGGACAAGCTGCCCGAGGGCTCCACCCTGGCGGGCGGCCAGTGGTGGCCGGCGGATTACAGCGGCCCGCCTCTCGTGTCGTTTGACAAGGACCTCGCTGGCGGCCTGGGCCTCGCCGTCGGAGAGCAGATTACCGTCAACGTCCTCGGCCGCAGCATCACCGCCACGGTCGCCAACCTGCGCCACATCGAATGGGAAAAGCTCGGCATCAACTTCTTCATGGTGTTCTCGCCCAACACCTTCGCGGGGGCGCCACATTCCGATCTCGCCACCGCGACCTTCCCGCCGGGGGCGGGCGACGCGCCCGAACTGCAATTGTTGAAGGACGTCGCGGCCGCCTACCCCACCGTGACGGCGATCCGCGTCAAGGACGTGCTCGACACCCTGAACACCCTGGTGGGCCACCTCGCCCTGGCGATCCGCGGTGCTTCGGGGGTCGCCATCACGGCCTCGGTGCTGGTGCTCGCCGGGGCGCTCGCGGCGGGACGGCGCTCGCGCGTTTACGACGCGGTGGTCCTCAAGGTTCTGGGGGCGACGCGGGGGCGGCTCCTCCTCGCCCTGGTGATCGAATATGGGCTGCTGGGCGGCGTCACCGCCCTGTTCGGCATTCTGGCGGGCAGCGGCGCGGCCTATTTCGTGGTGACCCGGGTGATGGGGTTCACCTTCGGCTTCGCCTGGGGGCCGGCGATCGGCGCGGCCCTGGCGGCGCTGCTGCTCACCGTGGTGCTGGGCCTCGCCGGCACGTGGCGCATCCTCGGCGAAAAGCCGGCCTCCTTTCTCCGGTCGTCCTGACCGTTCCAAGCGTGGCGGAAATCCCCTAAAAGGTGGGCGCGGGTCGGCCGGCCCGCGTTCCGAGCCGAGGAGCCGCCATGCCCGCCACGCCCCAACCGCCGCGCCCCGTGATGCTGGTGATCCTCGACGGGTTCGGCCTCAGCGAGAACCCGGCCGACAACGCCGTCCTGCAGGCGAGGACGCCGACGGTCGACCGGTTGCGCGCGGCGGGCCCGAGCGCCACGCTGCGGACCGACGGGCTGAACGTCGGCCTGCCGGACGGCCAGATGGGCAATTCCGAGGTCGGGCACCTCAACATCGGGGCGGGACGGGTGGTGATGCAGGAACTCCCGCGAATCGGCCTCGCGGCGGCGGACGGCTCGCTCGCCCGCATGCCGTCCCTGTTGCGACTGATCGAGCCGTTGAAGGCGAGCGGCAAGCGGTGCCACCTGTTCGGCCTCGTGTCGCCGGGCGGGGTCCATTCCCACCAGGACCACGCGGTCGCCCTGGCGCGCATCCTGGCCGAGGCCGGTGTCGGCGTCGATGTCCACATCGTTACCGACGGCCGGGACACGCCGCCCCGCTCGGGTGCGGAGTTCGTGGCGGCCTTCACGGCCGCGCTGCCGCCCGGCGCGCGGGTCGCCACCCTGTCGGGGCGCTTTTTCGCCATGGACCGCGACAACCGATGGGAGCGGGTGTTTCAGGCCTATGCGGCGCTGGTCGAGGCCGAGGGCGAGCATGGGGTCGACCCGCAGGCCGTGCTGGCCCACGCCTATTCGCTGGATACCGGCGACGAGTTCGTGCCGCCCACGGTTATCGGCGACTACGCCGGCATGGCGGACGGGGACGGGCTGATCTGCTTCAACTTCCGGGCCGACCGGGTGCGGGAAATCCTGGCCGCGCTCCTGGCGCCGGATTTTTCCGGCTTTCCCCGGGAGCGACGGCCGCACCTCGCGGCGGCGCTCGGCCTGACGTCCTACGGCACCGAACTCGACGGGCTGATGGACGTCGTTTTCGCGCCGCAAAACCTCGACAACGTTCTGGGCGCCGTCGTGGCGGCGGCCGGCAAGGCCCAGCTCCGCATGGCCGAAAGCGAGAAATACCCGCACGTCACATATTTCCTGAACGGTGGCCGCGAGGTGCCCTACGGGGGTGAGGAGCGCATCCTGGTCCCCTCGCCCAAGGTGGTGACCTATGACCTGCAGCCCGAAATGTCCGCCCCCGAACTGACCAGCAAGGCCGTCGCGGCCATCGAGGGCGGCCGGTTCGACCTCGTGGTGCTCAACTACGCCAACCCCGACATGGTGGGGCACACCGGCGACCTTGCCGCCACCATCCAGGCCGTCGAAACGGTCGACGCGGGCCTCGGCCGGATCGCCGCTGCGGTTGAAGCCGCGGGCGGCGCGCTCCTTGTGATCGCCGATCACGGCAAGTGCGAGCAGATGCGCGATCCCCTCACGGGCCAACCGCATACCGCCCACACCACCAACCCGGTGCCGGTGATGCTGACGGGCGTCGCCGGCGTTCGCCTGCTCGACGGCCGCCTCGCCGATGTCGCCCCGACGCTGCTGGCCCTGATGGGCGTGGAGCAGCCGGCCGAGATGACGGGTCATTCGCTGATCGCGCCGGCCTGACGTTTTTGCCGACTTGACATCGCGGAGGGTGTGAGCCCTTTCAAAACGCCCCATATTGAGTTACACGGTCACGATCGGCGCCGGGCCTTGCTCGGGCGCCTTTTGCTGTTGCCAAACCGCAGATCATTCAGGGACAAACTTGGCCAAGTTCAAAGACTCCACGTTCGCCGATCGCCAGAAGACCGCGATCGAAGCCAAACAAGCCTTGCTGGAAAAGTTCCGCACCAAGCCCGCCGAGGACGATCCTGCGGTTGTCGCCCAGCGCGAAGCCCGACGGGCGATCGTTGCCGCGCGCGAAGCCCGGCAGGCCGCCAAGGAAGCCGAGCGCGTCGAGCGCGAACGCCTTGAGGCGGAAGCCCGAGCGATCCGGGAAGCCAAGGAAGCCGAAGAGCGCGCCGCCCGCGAAGCCGCCGAGGAAGCCGCCCGCATCGCCCAGGAGGAAGCCCGGATCGCCGAAAAGGCCGCCGAGGAAGCCGCGCGGCTGGAGCGGGCCGGTCGCATCATCGCCGACGAGGCCGCCCGCAAGGCCGCTCGCGCCGCGCGTTACGCCGCCCGCAAGGCCCGCGTGAAGTAAGGGCGCGCTTCGCCCCTCCTTTCAGCACCGCCACCGGTCGGGCTCGTCAGGCGGAGCCGCCCAGGAGGGCGGGGTCCACATTGGCGCCGCACAGCAGCACGCCTACGCGCTCGTCGGGCGCCGGCCGGTAGGCGCCGCTGCTCAAGGCCGCGAAGGCCGCCGCCCCGCCGGCTTCGGTCGCCATGCGCCATTCGTCCCAAAGGTGCTGGCGCGCCGTCTCGATGGCCGCGTCGTCCACCAGGGCGACATGGTCGACGAAGCGAGATGCGAGTTCGTAAGGCAGGACACCGGCCCGGCGCGCCCCGAGCGAGTCTTGCGCGATCGAATGCACCTCGACGTCGACGGGGCCACGCGCCTGCAAGGCGGCGTGAAGGGCGCGCGAGCCGTCGGGCTCCACGCCCACGACCTTGACCCGTCCCGAACACCACGCCGCCACGCCGGCGATCAGCCCGCCGCCACCCACCGCCACCAGCACGGTGTCGAGCGGCGGCAGCCGCAAGGCGTCGAGATCTTCCTCCCATTCGGGCATCACCGTGCCCTGCCCCGCCACGGTGTGGGGATCGTCATAGGCGTGGATGGCGCGTGCCCCCGATCGTTCGGCGTGGGCTTCGCAAAGCGCCAGGGCGTCGGCGTAGCGGTCCCCCGCCACCACGACGTCGGCGCCATAGCGGCGGATGCGGGCGATCTTGTTGGCCGAGGCCACGACGGGCACGAAGATGCGGGCCGGCACACCGAGGCTTTGCGCCGCGCAGGCCACCGCCGCCCCGTGATTGCCTCCCGAGGCCGCCGTGACGCCGGCCGGGGGCACCGGCGAGGCCAGCAGGTTGTTGAAGGCGCCGCGCGCCTTGAAGGAGCCGGATCGTTGAAGAAACTCAAGCTTCACCGACACGGGGCGGTCAATCCCCGCCACCATCACCTCGAACACCGGCGTCCGCCGGACATGGGGGGCGATGCGTTCCCGCGTGGCAAGGATCTCCGCCTGGCCCAATGGAGCCGGACCCTGGGGGCCGGGGTTCGGCGCTGTGGCGAGGGACAGGTTGTCGGCGACGATGGTCATGCTGGCGGAACTCCCGTTGCGGGGATTTAACCGATCGGGGCCGCGTTGACCATTGGCGGCGAGCCACCTTTGAGGATGTCGCTCCATCATGCCCGTCCGCCTCCGCCGCAGCCCACTCGATGGTCCGGGCTTAAACGATCCGAGCCATCGCCGAAGCCCGTCGACGGCGAGAGCCTGATCCACCCGAGCGAGATCGGCATCTGCAAGGAGTCTTGTTTTCAGTGCCGCAGGAGGTGGTCTGGGCCAGGGCACCGTGCGGGTGATGGGCGGCATCGATGGGCGATGGGCGAAGTGATCGCGTTTGGCGAAACTTGGGGCCGGGTCTTTGACCCGGCGGGGCTTGTCGCGTTAGACGATGGCCGTCGAAGGTCGGGCTTGAACGGGAGATGCGCATGGCGGATGACGAGGGTGGGACCCCGGCAGGATCGCGGCGCCCCGGATCGGCCACGCCCAACCGCGGCAAGTCCCGCGAAGCGCCGCTCATCGAGGAAACGGCCTTGCCCGAGGGGGCCGCGCGGCACGGACCAGACGAGGCGGCGACGTCCGACCCGACCGGCGATCCGATCGGCAACTCGATCGGCATGACGGCCGATGCGGGTTTCGGCGCCTCGCCCGAACGCGACCCGGAGATCGAGCCAGCCATCGAACCGACGCCAGTTTCGACACCCTTCGAGGCAGTGCCTGCGACGCCCCCGCGCCCGGCCGCAAAGCGTCGCTCGCGCGTTCCGGCCCTTATGTCGGTGCTCGCCGGCCTCATCGTTCTGCTGCTTGGGGGCTTGCTGTACACGCTGTATCATCCCCTGGTGGAAACGTCGTCCGGCGTCGAGGTCGACCTCGACGGCCTCAAGCAGCGCGTGGCCGCCCTCGAAAAACAGCCCACGGCCAACCCGGCCGACCTCCTGCCGATCAGCGACCGCATCACCGCCCTCGAAGGCGCGGTGGCGACGCTGAGGGACACGCTCGGCGCGCTGGGCGGCCGGCTCGACGCCATGCCCAAATCGGCGGGCGACACCCCGCCGGACGCTTCAGTCGCGCAGGCAGCCGCGCTCGCCCCATCGGTCGATCTCGCCCCCGTGCAGGACAGGCTGGTGGCGCTCGAAAGCGCCGTGAAGGACCTGCAGAAGCCATCGGCGCCTCAACCCGATCCCGCTCCCGTTGCGGCGAGCGTCGCGGCCCTGACGACGGAAGTCGCGACGTTGAAATCCAGCGTGGCGGAGTTGCCCCGCGTGGATCTCGCGCCCGTCAAGGCGGAGGTCGCCGACCTCGGCCAGCGCCTCGCGCCGGTTGAAAGCGCCCTCGCGGCGCCGAAGGCCGCCCAGCAGGTGACCGAAGCGCGGCAGGAGGGCAGCGCGGCGGAGTCTCGGGCGGCGCCCCTGGCGGTGACCGGCAATGCCGTGCTGCGGGCCATCGACGCCGGCAGGCCGTTCACCGCGGAAATGGCGGCGCTGAGGACCCTCGGGGTCGGCGACGCCAAGCTGGCGCCCTTGTCGTCGTTCGCCACGGCCGGAGCGCCAACGGTTGCGCAACTGATGTCGGAGTTCGACGCGGTGCGGAGCAAGCTCGCGGGCACGGCGCCGAGCACGACCGGCAATGTCCTCGACCGCTTCCTGGCGGGAGCGCAGGGGCTGGTGAAGGTTCGGCAGGCGGGCGTCGCGGCCGGCAACGATCCTGGTGCCGTGGTGTCGCGGATCGAGGCCGACCTGCGGGCCTCCGACCTGCCGGCCGCCCTCGGCGAGTGGAACGCCCTGCCGGCCGACGGGCAAGCCGCCTCGCGGGCCTGGGCCGACAGGCTGACGGCCCGGATCGAGGCCGATCGGGCCGCTCAGGCCATCGTGACGGACGCCATCGCGGCGATCGGGTCGGCGCGGTGAAGGCCGCGATGGCCGGGCCGAACTTCCCACCCAAGACCGGGGTTGCACCGCGATGATCCGTGTTCTCGCTTTTTTCGCGTTCGTCGCCCTGGCGGCGGTCGGCCTCGCCTTCGTGGGCGACCACCCCGGAACCGTGCTGATCACGCTGGCGGGCACCGAATACCAGTTCTCGACCCTTGTCGGGCTGGTTGCCCTGCTGGCGTTCGCCGTCGTGGTGCTGATCGCGTGGAGCCTGCTGCGCTTCGTGTTCAAGCTGCCTTCGCTGATGTCAATGCTGGGCCGCAACAAGCGGCGCGACAAAGGGCTCGCCGCCTTGTCGAAGGGCATGATGGCGGTCGGCGCGGGCGACGTGGCGGCGGCTCGCAAACAGGCCGACAAGGCCGGGCGACTACTTGGGCAGGAGCCCATGACGCTGCTGCTCAAGGCCCAGGCGGCGCAACTGGCGGGCGATCGGGCTCTGGCGCAGGGGGTGTTCACCCAGATGCTGGATCACGCCGACACGCGCCTGCTCGGGTTGCGGGGGCTGCACATGGAAGCGCAGCGGCGCGGCGACGGGGAAGCGGCCTACCGGTTCGCCTCCGAGGCCCAGGCCATCGCCGCCCTGCCCTGGGCGGGCCAGGCGGTGCTGCAGCACCGGGCGGCGCAGAACGATTGGGCCGGCGCGCTGGCCGCCGTGGAGCGCAACGCCGCCGGCCGCCTGATCGACCGGCCGACGGCGAACCGGCAGAAGGCGGCGCTGCAAACCGCGGTCGCCCTTGATACCGAGGAGCGGAAACCCGACGAGGCGTTGATCCTCGCCCGCGAAGCGCTTCGCCTTGCCCCGACGCTGGTGCCTGCCGCGACCCTGGCGGGCAAGCTGCTGGGCCGGCGCGGCGAGTTGCGCCGTGCCGCCAAACTGATCGAGGCCGCCTTCGTGGCGACGCCACATCCCGACCTCGCCGCCGTTTACGTCAACCTGCGGATCGGCGATTCAGCGACCGACCGGCTGGCGCGGGCCGAAGCCTTGGCGCGCCTCGCGCCCGGACAGCCCGAAAGCCGGCTCACCGTCGCCCGCGCGGCGACCGACGCGCGCGAATTCAACCGCGCCCGCCAAATCATGGCGCCACTGATCAACGGCGAGGAAGGAAGCCGGCCCACGGCCCGGACCTGCCTGATGATGGCCGACATCGAGGAAGCCCAACATGGCGAAGGCGGCGCCCTGCTCGAATGGCTGCAGCGCGCCGCCCGCGCGCCGCACGATCCGGCCTGGATCGCCGACGGGATGATCTCGGACCGTTGGGCGCCCGTGTCGCCGGTTTCGGGGCAGATCGACGCCTTCAAGTGGGAAGCGCCGAACGAGCGTTTGTCGTCGCCCGAACGCCTCCGCGTCGCGCCGCCGCGTGTCCGGGACGATGGTGACGGGAACGATCGTCCGGCGCTGACGGTCGAGCAAGCCGATGAAGCGCCGGTTGAAGCGGACATGCCGGTCGTCGCGACGTCGCTGGCGCCAACCCCGGCCGCCAACCCTGAGGGCTCGCGACGGACCGCGACCGCCGAGCCCGTGGTTTTCCCTCTCGCGGCCGCCCCCGACGACCCCGGCCTCCCGTCCGGACCAGCCAGGACGCGAGGTCGAGATCGGCTTGATTTTACCAACTCGGCCGGTTGACCTCCACGAGGATGCCTGGGCGACGATCAAGCCCAGTCGCCGCACTATGACCAGGGACAGGATCTCGGCAGGATGACCGCCGATCATCATCCATGGCCGGCCGCCTTCGACGACGTTGTGCCCAGGCTCCCCAGCGCCGAATCCACCATGTCGCGCTGTCGCGAAACCTAGACATCGGGCACCGTCCTGTGCCATCCATGATTTGAGACCACGAGGGAGCGTCGCTCGACCCGGAACGGGAATACGAGGCTTCTTCATGCCGATGCGGGTGTGGTGGAATTGGTAGACGCGCCGGACTCAAAATCCGGTTCCGCAAGGA
>CALMOK010000171.1:4373-11120 GCA_937871825.1 uncultured Alphaproteobacteria bacterium | reverse complement strand
AGCTCGCGTTCCACGCGATGCCGGATATGGAGCTCTTCAACCAGCACCAGCTGCTTCACGACAACCAGCCGCTCCTCGATCACGGGAACGATCGTCGTGTCGCCTTCGGTCCGAACGGCGGGCACAGTCTCCACCGCCTTGTCCATCGGAACCCGCGTCACCTCGACGACATTCCGGTCCAACTCGATCTCGACATTTTCCTGACGTGTGTCGGTCACGGTCTTGACCCGGACAACACCTGTCTTGACCTGGCGTTTTTCCACCGTCAGCTTTTCTTCCAAAAGCTGGAGGACATCGGCACGGTCCGTGCGTTCGACGGCAAGCGTCAGGTCATCGAGCTCGCGCGGCACAAGGGCGTGGTGGATATCAACGCCATGCTTAACAATGTCGCTCATTCGAGCCCCCGTTTCCGCCGCAAGAAACCGGCGGAGCGCTCTCCGCCCACCGGCTGTTAGGACCGCAACGGGCCATGCCGTCCTTTAGGTCCTTTGGAGCCCAACCACGGCCGTAATTTGTGTTAATGGCCATAACGTCGATCAACCCACCGTCGTTTTACCGAGCCTGACGGCAACGTCCGGCTTTCTTGCCCTTACGTTTTTGACCATGATCAAGGTCGTCGGGATCGGCTGGATGGTCCCCGACCCTGCCAACACGACCTCGACGTTCCTCGCCTGAATGGAGATGGCTTCGTCGCGGGAACAACCCTGCGCGTTCCAACCTCGAACTGAACTCGCTCGTTGAATGAAGTGCTATCGAATGCTTACAGGCCAACCAGTGTCAGTCTCGCGATGATGGCTGACCACCGCTGGACCTTACAAACACCACGTTCACCCCAAAAAGGGGCCGGACTGCTTCTTGACCACGGGCCTGAAGCCGGCGCGGACAAGTCCTCCCGAGAGGTCGATGCATGGCGCAAACGTGGATGATGGGAAACTTGTTCCCCGCTCGCCGCCAATACCGCATGCTACAAGGGTGAAAACGCGTTTCCGTTCCGGATCGACCGGGAGGCGACGGGTGGAAGGAAAGTCATCGATCGATGAGTGAAGCCGAACGAGTGCCGCCGCAAGCCGCGCGGGTCACCGCGCCCCCATTGCCAGGGCTGAACAGCCTCATGACCCTGATCACGGGGGTAGTGGTCGTGGCGGCGCTTTACCTGGCCCGCGAAGTCCTGGTTCCCATCACCCTCGCCATCCTGCTGTCCTTTGTTCTGGCGCCGATCGTCGAGCTTCTGCGCCGCATCCACCTGCCGCATGTCCTGTCGGTCCTGGTGGCGGTTGTGATCGGGCTTGGGGTACTCGGCGCCCTCGGCAGCATTATCGGCTTTCAGGTCGCCGGGCTCGCCAGCGATGTTCAGCGCTACGCTTCGACGGTCGAAACCAAGGTCGAAACGCTTCGCGGCATGACGCTCGGGCGGATCAACGACCTGACAAGCCGTCTCGGCCGTCAAATGAAGGCGGCGCCCTCGACCCCGCCCCAGCCCGCCGCCAGCCCGTCCCTGACGGCGCCGGTCGGACCCGACGCCAAACCGGTCCCCGTCGAGGTCCGCCAGCCCGCGTCCGATCCCCTCACGATCGCTAAGAGCGTGCTGGAACCCATCCTGGCACCGGTCGAGAGTGCCCTCATCATCTTCATCGTCGCGGTTTTCATCCTCATGCAGAAGGAGGATCTGCGGAACCGGCTGATCCGGCTGTTCGGTTCGGGTGACCTGCACCGAACAACCGTCGCCATGGACGACGCGGCCCACCGGCTCAGCCGGTACTTCCTGTCCCAGCTCGGCATCAACGCGGTGTTCGGTGTGGTGATCGGGCTCGGGCTGGCCCTGATCGGGGTGCCCTCGCCGCTGCTTTGGGGCGTCCTGTCGGCGATCCTGCGCTTTGTGCCCTATGTCGGCCCGGTGATCGCGGCCGCCCTGCCGGCCGCCCTGGCGGCCGCCGTCGACCCCAACTGGTCCATGGTGGTGTGGACGCTGGGTCTTTTCGCGGTGACCGAGTCGGTCACCGGACAGGTGGTCGAGCCGATGATCTACGGCCACTCGACCGGTCTCTCGCCGGCCGCCGTGGTGATCGCCGCCATCTTCTGGGCCTGGCTGTGGGGGCCCATCGGCCTCATCTTGTCGACGCCCTTGACGCTGTGCCTCGTCGTGCTTGGCCGCTACGTGGACCGCCTCGAATTCCTCGACGTGCTGCTGGGCGACCGGCCGGCGCTGACCCCGGTGGAGAATTTCTACCAGCGCATGCTCGCCGACGACCCCGACGAGGCCCTGCAACAAGCCGAACTGTTGCTCAAGGAGCGATCCCTCAGCGCCTATTACGACGAGGTCGCCCTCAAGGGCTTGCAACTGGCGGCCAACGATGCCGAACGGGGCGTGCTCGACGCCGCCAAGCTCGAAAGCATCAAGCACGCCGTGCGGGCGCTCGTCGACGACCTGGGGAGCCACGACGATACCGACCCTCATCCGGCCGAAAAGGCCGAGGCCGCAGCGGTCACCTCGAAGGCCGAACGCGATATTCCCTCGCCATCGGCTTCAACCGCGCTCGCGCCGGAAACCGACGATCTCGCCCCCAAATGGCGGACCGCGGCCCCCGTGCTCTGCCTCGCCGGGCGGGGGCCCCTCGACGAGGCCGCGTCCTCCATCCTGGTTCAGTTGCTCGGGAAACATGGCCTCGGCGGCCGCGTCGCCAGCTATGACGCCGCTTCGCGCGGAAGCATCGCCCAACTCGACGTCGAGGGAGTCGCGATGGTGTGCATCAGCTATCTCGACATCACCGGCAGCCCCGCCGCGCTCCACTATCTGGTGCGCAGGCTCAAGCAGCGCCTGCCCGACGTGCCGATCCTCGTGGGCCTTTGGCCATCCGAGGACGCCGTGTTGAAGGACGAGCGCGTCCGCACCGTGATCGGGGCGAACCATTTCACGACCTCGCTGCGCGACGCCCTCGACACCTGCGTCAGGGTCGCCCATGAAAAGGCCGACGCCGTGCGGGGCGACGCCGCGCCGGGCGTCGACCGCGTCGAGGCGCGCCAGTCAGCTTGAGTGAAGGCTTCACAGCCGCCGGATATCGCCGCGATCTTGCATGCGGGTTCGAGAAACGGTCCACCTGTCGTAGACTTTGGTTCGGTCAGCCATAGGCCCGTCCGGTCGCCACCTAGTCCCTGCCCGATGGCGACCAGTCCGTACGGTGAAGCGTATCGACCCGCCGTCTCCGGGTCAGCGCGCGAATTTGAAGCTCGGCGCGCTTTTGAGCTGGTCGGCCGTCATGTCGATGGTGCCATGATCGGGATAGGCCGTGCTGCGCGGCATGGCGGCGGCCGGGTTGACCCCGTCCGCCCCGCTCGCACCGGCGCCTAGCGCCGTCACGCCCGTGGTGTCGGCCCGAGGGGCCTGACCCACGCCGCCGCCCGCTGTGATGCCCGTGGGCGTCCCGAGGCCGACCGGCGCCGCCGGATCGATGCCGCCGTTGGGGGCCACGCCGTTCGTCGTCGATCGGGCGGCGCCGGTGGCCGTGTTGACATTTGCCGGATCATTCATCGCGGCGGCGTTGTTGGGCGGATTGATCGGCTCGTCGGTGAACTTCACCTGATCGAAGGGAAGGGCCACGTCCTTTTGACCAAGGCCAAGGAAGCCGCCAACACCGATGACCACTTTTTCGGCCCGTCCGTCATGGCTCATCAGGACGTCGGTGATCTTTCCCACCAGCTTGTTGTCCGGCCCATAAACGGCGACTCCGGACAGTTTCGAGGCGCGCCATTGATCCGCCGCTTCCTGGGTCGGCGCGGTTGCAAGAGCCGGGGGCGTCCCATTCGATTGGGCGAGGGCGGGGCTGGCCGTCACGGCCAGAAACGCCACGATGGCGGCCGATGATGGAAAAGGAAGGGTCATCTCAATCTCCCGACATGATGTTGCTCCCACAACGCGCTTGGCCGGTGAGCGGGTTCCCTCATGATGTCGCCTCGGTCATGTATCGGGCGGTTCGCTTGTTTGCGGTTCGTTGGCCCGCCCCGGTTTTCCCGGATGTGCCGCCTCGCGATCCGTTGTAGATCGATCCCATCGCCCCGCTCCAGTGAAAGACCCGGCCTTGAAGATCACTCAGCTCAGCCATCACGACCTCGACGGCTACGGTGCCACGACGGTCGTCGCCGCCTATGCGGCGGTGAACCGCGTCGTGCATATCGGGCGCTATTCCGACGTCGGCCCGGTGGTCGAGGCCGAGTTGCAACGCCTTTCGGGCGCGGCCGAGCCCGAAACGCTGATGATGACCGACCTGGGGCTGGAAGCGGTGGCGGTCGATTTCATCAACAAGTTCGCCGCGATGAATGCCAAGCGGCCGACCGAGGGGCACCATCGGCTGATTGTTCTCGACCATCACGCCTCCTCATTGGCTCAGCTCGCCACGGGCGGGCTTCATCCCCGTCCGGTGCCCGACGACGCATGGCCCAGCCTCGTCCATATCGGCTTCGAGGACCCCGCCATCACCGTGATCATCGACGAAAGCCGTTGCGCCACGCGGTTGGCCCACGACCACCACGAGCTTTACGGCTCCATGACGCCGGACGACGAGACCCGGGCCGCGCTGGCCGTGCTGGTGGAAGCGATCGATGCCGTCGATCTTTGGAACAAGGACCGGCCGATCTTCCGGCAAGCCCTCGTGCTCGACGAGGTATTCTGGGAAAACGTGTCGGGGTTCATTCCGCCCGGCCATCCCTGGCACGACCGCTTCATCGGCGACCTGTTGCTCGGGCTGGCGAGCCTTCTGGGAGGCGGGGCCGCTCCGGCGGCGATCGAGCGGCAGGCTGGCGCCTTGCGGGCGAAGGTCATCGACACGATGCTGGCCGGCCAGCCGGACGACGACCGCGAGCAGACGACCCGCATGCGGATCGCACCGCTGCTGGCGCGCTCTCCGGAACTGTTCCGTCGTCTCGCGGGCGGCGCCAAACTTTCCTTCGGCCTCGATGCCGGCACTTTTCAGCGCGTGTCGGACGTCCTCATGGTCGGCGGCGACGCCGCGCTGGTGATCAATGTCCAGCGGTCAGGCTCGATGTCATTTCGCTCGAACAACCAGACGGCGCTCGATACGGCACGGAAATTCAAAGGCGGTGGCCACAAGGATGCGGCCGGCGGACGGCTCCCCAGCGGGGTCGTATCGTCCCTTGCCGACGCCGCATCTCAGGTCGAACCCATTCTCAACCCGCCCAAACCGGATCTTTCCAAAAGCCCGTTCGCGGCCCTCCAAGGATTCAAAGCTTGAGGGCTGGATTGACCATCCTATCTTGGGTCGCGGCTATTCAACGGCCCTGAGCTGGTCGGCGCTGCTTTTGCCGGACTTTTTATCTGCGGTCAGCTCGTAACTAATCTTCTGGCCGTCGTAGAGCTCGTTCATGCCGGCCCTTTCAACGGCGCTGATGTGAACGAACACATCCTGGCCGCCGCTATCGGGCGCGATGAAACCATAACCCTTGGTCGCGTTGAACCACTTCACGGTACCTGTCGCCATTACATTCCGTCCCCGTTTGGTGAATGAAACGCCCGTGACCGCCGCCTGGTTGCCCGCGCCGGTCCTTTACGTTCCGCAAAATGTCTCAAGCACGAGTTCATGCGTTTGCGGGGGCTCGGCGTAGCGCGCGAAAGCGGGTTGGTGCTCGTAGGGCGTCGACAGCACCGCGAGCAACTCCTCGAACGGGCCGAAATCGTCCCTGTCGACCGCAGCCCTGATCATCGCCTCGACGCGATGATTGCGCGGCACATAGGCCGGGTTGACGCCGTCCATGGCGGCTTGCCGGGCGGCCGGGCCTTCGGCCTCCCCGGCGATGCGCGCCCGCCATTCCGCCAGCCAAGCATCGCAGGCCGTGGGATCGACGAACAGGGTGCGGACGATTTCGTCATCCCCGCCACCCGCCAGGGTGCCCAGGCGGCGGAAAAACAAGGTGAAGTCGACCTGGTTGGCCGCCATGGCGGTGAACAACCTATCCGCCAGCGCGATGTCGGTGTCGCGCTCGGTGAGGAGGCCGAGCTTGCGCCGCAGGCCCGATTGGTAGGCCCGCTCGAACCGGGGCTTGAAGGCTTCCAGCGCGTCCTGGGCCTCGGCGACCGCCGCCGCTTCGTCATCGCCGAGAAGCGGGATCATGGCTTCGGCCAACCGCGTCAGGTTCCAAAGGGCGATCTGCGGCTGGTTGCCATCGGCGTAGCGGCCGTGCTCGTCGATGGAACTGAACACGGTGGCGGGGTGGTAGGCGTCCATGAAGGCGCAAGGGCCGTAATCGATCGTTTCGCCCGACACCGACATGTTGTCGGTGTTCATGACCCCGTGGATGAAACCGACGAGCAGCCAGCGGGCGACAAGGTCCGCCTGGGCGGCCACCACGGCATCGAGAAGCGCGCGGAACGGCTTTTCGGCACCGGCGACCTCCGGATAGTGCCGCGCGATCACGTGGTCGGCCAGGAGCCGCAGGCCTTCCACGTCGCGCCGCGCGGCGAAGAACTGGAAGGTGCCGACCCGGATATGGCTGGCGGCGACGCGGGTCAGAATGGCGCCCGGCACCAAGGCTTCGCGCACGATCTGCCGGCCCGTGAGCACAGCGGCCAGCGCCCGGGTGGTGGGGATGCCGAGCGCCGCCATGGCCTCGCTCACCACATATTCGCGCAACACCGGGCCGAGCGCGGCCAGCCCGTCGCCCCGGCGCGAGAAGGGCGTCGGGCCGGCGCCCTTGAGTTGGATGTCGCGACGCCTGCCGTGAACGTCGATGACCTCGCCC
>CALMOK010000171.1:0-4363 GCA_937871825.1 uncultured Alphaproteobacteria bacterium | reverse complement strand
TCCCAGCAGGATGGCCCGCCCGTCACCGAGCTGCGGCGAGAAATGACCGAACTGATGGCCCGAGTAAGCCAGGGCGATGGGTTCGGATCCGTCCACCACGCGCTGGCCGGCGAGCATTTCCAAACCCACCGGGCCGGCGAGCCAATCCGGATCGAAGCCAAGCTCCACGGCCAGGTCGCGGTTGACGCGAACGAGCCGGGGCGCCGGCATCGCGGCGGGCTCGACGCGCGCGAAAAACCTGTCCGGAAAGCGGGCGTAACTGTTGTCGAATGAAAGTTGGACCGTCACGGGTCACCTCGGCGCGGCAGTTTGGCGGACGACGGCCAGGCGGACCGTTCCACGCGTCTCGACGGTCAACAGGCTTTCCCCGCCCGAAGTTTCCCGATCGGCGTCGTGGCATAAAGGGGTGGAGCCTGGCCAGCCACGGGAGCCGGAACTTTTCAGGCCGGCGGCGAGTCCAGCCTGGGTCTATTCGCAAGGTCGTCCCGAGATGCGCTTTCTTCCAACGAGTCTGCACGGCGTCGTCGATTATCTCGTCGCCGTTCTCCTTCTCGCGGCGCCCTACCTGTTGGGTTTCGCCGACGGAACGGCGGCCCAATGGGTGCCGATGGCGCTGGGCGCCGCCACAATCGCGTACAGCCTGTTGACGCGCTACGAGTTGGGGCTGCTGCCGGTGATCCCCATGCCGGCCCATCTCGCGCTCGACGCCTTGAACGGGATCATCCTCGCCGCCTCGCCCTGGGTGTTCGGCTTTCACGACAGAATCTACCTGCCCCACCTCGTGGTCGGCCTGTTCGAGATCCTGGCGAGCCTGCTGACGCGGACGCAGCCCCGTTCAAGCCAGTCTGGGCGCATCGCGTCGTAAAGCCGGAAACGGTCCGAACCCAGGTTCAACGATAACGGGACCGCGCGATCGTCCATCAGGTCGGCGAAGCCGACACGCATCCAGCGCCGAAAGCCGAATTGCCGACCAGGATCGCGCCAAGCCCGTAAAGGTCGATCGATCGGGTTTCGGGGGAAGCCTCGAACGCGACGAGGTCGCCGGACCAGTCCACCCATATCACGCGTCCCGCAACCGCGCCGACCGCCGCAAAGGAGCGGGCCGCGCCGGTTCCCGCCGGGAACACCGCCACCCGGGTCATGTCGCCGCGCGGCGGCAGGTTGGCAAACGGGCCGGCACCGATCGTGAGGATCGCAAGCGCGATGGCGACGTTCCGGGCACGCCGGACGCCGCCCGGGCCGGTTCCTGAGGAACCGCGCAGGCGCCAAGCCATGAACAATGGCGGGAGGCCGACCAGCACGAGCCATCCGATGTCATAGGTCAGCGGATTGGGAACGTCGACCCTGATCCGGTGAAGCCCGACCAGCCAGTGAAAGATGATCCCGTCGGTGAACTGCCAGACCGAAAAGCCGAGCAAAGCGCTGGCGAGGAGGGGCTGGTCGGAATCGGTCGCCGTGAAGCCGGCCCGCCCGCGCCAAAGCAGGGTCAGCCCCAAAAGGGTGAAAAGGTAAACCGCCACGTGGAACAGGCCGTCACCAAGAACCTGCATTCGCAGGTCACGAAACCGATCGCCGGGAACCAGACTCAGGAAGTGATGCCATTGCAGGATCTGGTGCAGGAGAATGCCGTCGAAAAATCCCCCGAGGGCGAAACCGAGCACGCCTCCGGCCCAAAGCAGCGTCCGGTCGGAGCGACGGGGCGTGAACGTGACGCTCATGGTTGAAACCCTTTTGCCGAGCGGCCGGACGTGGTGGGGCCGGCTCACCCGATCGTTCCAGCCACGACCTCGTCGGTGCTCCGCAGTCTTCAACGATCCTGCTGATGACCCTTGTTGGTTGTGTTCTGCTTGATGTTCCCCTGGTGGTCCTGCTCGGCGGGATTGTTCGGAACGCTCGCGGCCTTGCCGTGGGCCGTCGTGTCGGTGGGCGCGGCGGTCCCGCCGCCAGGGCCCTTGTGGCTCTGCTGGTCCGGCGGAACCGGGGGTGCCTTTTGCGACATCGATGATCTCCCTGGTTATGGGCGCTGGCCGCCCTTCAGCTTCGCGTCGCGTGTATGATGGTCGTCGCGTTCACCGCCGCCGCCCGAAACCTCGCTAAAACCGGGATTGGTGGGCTCGCCGTGTTTGGGCTTATGGGCCTCGGTGCGATCCGGCAGGTCCTCGCGTTCGTGGCTGCTGCCTGGTCCGCCATGGTGACGGTCGGTGTTTGGATTCTTGTTCGGCATGTCCCGTTCTCCTGAACGCCGTCGCGACGGCTGCTTCCGGGAAGGGAAAACGCCATGCGGGCGGGCGATGTTCCCGGCGCCGATCGGCGGATCGTAGGTCACGGCCGCCCTCCCGCCGTGGATCGTAATTTGCGGCGAACTCAAACCGATAGCCGCGCCCGGACTTCGTGCTCCACCATGTCGGCCTTTGCGCCGGCGATCACCACGGCGCCGCGGTCCATGACGGCGAAGTCGTCGGCGAGGTCGCGGGCGAACTCGAAATATTGCTCGACGAGGAGGATGGCCATGTCGCCTTTCCGGCGCAGGAAATCGATCGCGCGGCCGATGTCCTTGATGACCGAGGGCTGGATGCCCTCGGTCGGCTCGTCCAGGACCAGCAGCTTGGGGCGGGTGACCAGGGCGCGGCCGATGGCGAGTTGCTGCTGTTGGCCGCCCGACAGGTCGCCCCCGCGCCGCCCCATCATGCTTTTCAGCACGGGGAAGAGTTCGAACACCTCGTCGGGAATGGTCCGGTGCTGGCGCGGCACGGCCACGAACCCGGTCATCAAGTTTTCGCGCACCGTCAAAAGCGGGAAGATTTCGCGACCCTGCGGCACGTAGCCGATACCGCGCTTGGCACGTCCGTGGGTTGGCAGGCGGGAAATGTCCTGATCCTGCCAAAGGATGCGGCCGCCCCGGATCGGCTGCTGGCCGACGATCGCGCGCAGCAGCGAGGATTTGCCCACGCCGTTGCGCCCGAGCACGCAAGTGACGCGGCCCGGCGCGGCCTTCAGCGAGACCCCGCGAAGGGCCTGCGCGGCACCATAGAATAGATCAACCGAGTCGACGTTCAACACGCGGAAAACCCTCGTAAAATCGGCTCCGAAACACCATCTGTACCTTAACGAAACTTTTCCCCGGAACACCGCAGATGACCACCATGCGAGACCTCGTCACGCCTTTCGCCAGCACCCTCAAGCGGCTCGAATCGGAGCCGGCCGTTCTGATCCCCGAAGACCGCATCCGCGACACCTACCGCGACACGCGCATCGGCAAGGCCGTGCGCGATGCCTTGGCGCGGCAACTCCCCGTGTCCGTGCCCCGCGAGGCGGTCCGCTTCGTCCGCATCCCAGGCCACGTCATGCTGGTGAACCCCCAGAACGCCGCCGCTCTTTGACACGGCCCTGTTGCGTTCGCACGGGATGAGGCGCGCTCACCGGCCGAGGTAGACTTCGATGACGCGCGGGTCCGCGCTGACCTGGTCGAGGAAACCCTCGGCCAGGACCGCCCCTTCGTGCAGAACCGTGACCTTGACGCCGAGGTCGCGCACAAAGGCCATGTCGTGCTCGACCACCACCACCGAATGGTCGCGCGCGATCTCCCGCAGCAATTCGGCCGTCACCGCCGTTTCGGCATCCGTCATGCCGGCGACCGGCTCGTCCACGAGCAAGAGCTTGGGGTCCTGGGCGAGCAGCATGCCGATCTCAAGCCATTGCTTCTGGCCATGCGACAGGTCGGCAGCGAGGCGGGCGCGGTGTTCGGTCAGGCGGACGGTTTTGAGGATGGCGTCGATGCGGGCCGCCTCGTCGACAGGGGTCTTGCCGAACAACGTCGAAAAGGCCCGGCGCGGCGCCTTCAGGGCAAGCAGGACGTTGTCCTCGACGGTGTGGTTCTCGAACACGGTCGGTTTCTGGAACTTGCGGCCGATCCCGCGCTCGGCGATCGCGGCCTCGTCGAGCACCGTCAGGTCGGTCGTGCCCTCGAAGAAGACGGTGCCCTCGTCGGGGCGCGTCTTGCCGGTGATGACGTCCATCATCGTCGTCTTGCCGGCGCCGTTGGGGCCGATGATGGCGCGCATTTCGCCCTGCTCCAGCGTCAGCGAGAGGCCGCGCAGGGCCTTGTAGCCGTCGAACGAAACCCGCACGTCGTTGAGGTAGAGCAGCGACTGGGTGAGCACGGGACCCGTCATCGCGCCGTTTCCACGATCGCGCCCTGCTCCTTGGGGGCGATCGGCACGCCGGCCGGCGCGCGGGGCTTGCGCCTGCCCGCCACTTGGTCGACGAGGCCGAGGATCCCCTTGGGCAGGAACAGCGTCACAACCACGAACAGCCCGCCAAGGCCGAACAGCCAGCCGTCCGGGAAGGCGCCGGTGAAATAGGT